>NZ_CABVEW010000035.1:0-1128 GCF_902497445.1 Faecalibacterium sp. Marseille-P9312 | reverse complement strand
TCGGTAGTCTAACCGTAAGGAGGACGCCGCCGAAGGTAAAACTGGTGATTGGGGTGAAGTCGTAACAAGGTAGCCGTAGGAGAACCTGCGGCTGGATCACCTCCTTTCTAAGGAGTCAGGCGAAAGAATGACATCAAAAGATGACAGTCTTTCGGAACAGGTGATAGATACAAGTTGATTAGATATTGTTCGATTTTGAGGGCCCTGAAAAGGGGTTACTCAAAACCTGATGTGGGGGTTTAGCTCAGCTGGGAGAGCACCTGCTTTGCAAGCAGGGGGTCAAGGGTTCGATTCCCTTAATCTCCACCACATGGGCCAATAGCTCAGCTGGCTAGAGCACACGACTGATAATCGTGAGGTCGATGGTTCGAGTCCATTTTGGCCCACCATGTGATGAGAATCGAAGTTTCGGGAGACCGGGCTTTGAGGAACATCACCAAGACGTACCTTGAAAACTGAATAATAACTGCGAAACAAAGATTATAGTAAGTTCTTTTTAAGAAATATTACAATTTCAAAAGGAAGGGTAACATAATCTTCGTTGGCAAGAGAGAATCAAGAGGATACAAGCCGATCTCGAAAGAGATTTGTTTGATATGGTCAAGCGAACAAGGGCGCAGGGCGAATGCCTTGGCACTGGGAGCCGATGAAAGACGTGATAAGCTGCGATAAGCTTCGGGGAGCTGCAAATAAGCATTGATCCGGAGATTTCTGAATGAGGAAACTCACTCGGGTTCATACCTGAGTACGTTGTACTGAAATTCAAAATAGGTACATCGGGGGAACCGCCTGAACTGAAACATCTAAGTAGGGCGAGGAAGAGACATCAAACGAGATTCCGTAAGTAGTGGCGAGCGAACGCGGAAGAGGGCAAACCGGGAGTAGAAATACTTCCGGGGTACGGACTGCTTTTAGGACTCGATCTGTTAACCGAACGGCATGGGAAGGCCGGTCAGAGAGTGTGAGAACCACGTAGGTGAAAACGGAAAGAGCTGCGCAGATTCCAGAGTACGGCCAGACACGTGAAACCTGGTCGGAAGATGGGGGGACCACCCTCCAACCCTAAATACTACCCAGTGACCGATAGCGTATAGTACTGTGAAGGAAAGGTGAAAAGCACCCCGGGAG
>NZ_CABVEW010000034.1:0-1506 GCF_902497445.1 Faecalibacterium sp. Marseille-P9312 | reverse complement strand
TTTCTGCCTGCTCCAGCATTTCATCCACACGCTGGCTAGGTTCATTCTGCCGCAGACCGTCCTCGAATTGTCGTTTGTTGATAACTTCGTTATCCCACGACTGTCCGTGTGCGCTGGTGTCGATGCGAACATCCGTTTCGCCGATATAGCCAATGGTGCCCTCGATGGTTCCAGTGGGCAAATCAACCATTACATCGTCACCGACTTTGTAGCCGTTTTCTTCCTGTACAGTGGTACGCTGCTCTTTTTCCTCATCGGTCAGGTAGCGGTCGGATTGGATCATCAGGTCGATATACTTTTCCACCTGTGCCCATTTCAGAGTGATTTTCTGGTGGTCGGGGTAATGGTCAAATTCCAGTCCCTTCCAGTCGTGATTCACAAAACCCCAGCTTCCGTCCAGAAAATCGTAGGAGTGCCCACCAATGCCGTACTCCTTTGCCAGTGCTTTGGCACGGAGTTTGCGGTCAGGCTGGGTCTGGTACAGCGCCATAATGCGCTGTTTGCCGCCGGCAAACCCTGAACCATGCCGCCGCAGCTCGTTCTCAATTTCAGCCTGCGACAAAACAAAAGCGGAGGGCGTTTTTTCGCTCTCCGCTCGGTCGATTTTTTCAATTTGCTGGGCTTCGGTGGGGATGGGCGCATCCAGAAAACTTAGCTGTAAATCAGCTCCGTCATCACCAGTTCCTCTGCCTGCGCTTTCAGGCTGTTCATGTGCTGCACCCACATCAGTTGGTTCTGCGCTTTGTCCGGGGCCGGGTTCTGCTTCAGCAGTTCGGCCATCATCTGCTGCATCCGGCTCTCTGCCGTCTGCTCCACCTCCATCAGATGCGGGTACAAGCTCCCCGACAGGAGCATCGTGTGGTACAGCACTGGGCGCTGCTCCTTCAGGTAGGTCCGGCGCAGCCTGCCGTACTTGCCCAGCGGCTTCCGGGGCGGGTTCAGGATCAGGTTCGGGAGCTGGTAGTCCCCGACGGTCGAGTAAGTCACGTTCCTGCTGTTCGTATTCATATTGGCTCCTTTCTGCATTGCGGCGGCGGATGGTAGTTTTCACGGTGCGCTCGATGTTCCGCAGCACCTCCCGGCTCATGTCGCTGACGGCTGCGCCGAGGGCAAAAACGGCATCCGGGGTGGAAAAATCGTGGATGGCTTGAAAGTCATCCTTATCGAACCAGCCCGCCGGCTCAAAGCCGCAGCGTTCCAGCAGCGTGTAGGTGACGCTGATGGCGGCGGCGGACTTGAACTGCATCTCCACCCCGGCTTCATCATAATCCATCAGCAGCGAGCCGTCAACGATGGCACGGATGTCCTCGCTGTTGTTGTCCCAGTAATCTGCCACCAGTTTCCCTGCAATGTCCGCAAGCTGCTGGCTGACACGCTCTCCGCTGATGCCATAGGTCTTGTTCAACATTTCCGAAACCGGCTGCACCAAATCGGGACCGAGCTGCCACACCTCCGGGTCACGGGAATTGCGGCGAACCCCGGTGTCCGACACATCGAAAACGTAGT
>NZ_CABVEW010000033.1:0-2344 GCF_902497445.1 Faecalibacterium sp. Marseille-P9312 | reverse complement strand
CCATGCAGACGCTCCACCAGCGGAGCGTAATCGGCTGGGTCAGCGGTGTTACCACCGCCTTCCCGCCTAAGAACCGTACGTGACAGTTTCCCGTCATACGGCTCAAGCATTTCATCACTTCTTCAAGCGGTTCTCAGCATAAATACGCTGACAGGTGCAATGAACGTAGCGCATATTGCGAACATCTTCCATGCCAGCCTTTGCCTTTGGTGCAAGGTAGAAGATTTCTCTTTCTTCCGTTACATCCATCGGCATTCCGCAGTGGTAGCACAGTCCGTTCTGGTTTTTCCAAATCATCTTGAATTTTCCAGTCAGCCGGTGCATTCCTTTATCGAATTTCCTTTTTTGGAAATACGCCTCATCGAGGAACGGATTTGCAGTAGCTTTTATCTTGGTATGTCGCACAATGGCTGTGCTGTCCACCCGTATCAGCTCCTTGTTTTCCGTAGAGAACACCCAGTTCCGATTACCGACACGATGCCAGTATCTCGTGGAAATCCACCACTTGTTCTTCTTTGGGTGCCGTCTTTTAGCCCATCGCCACAGCAGTTCGTACAGGACATAGTCCAGATGCGCGAACGCATCACTTGCGCATACGGACTGGTGGTAATTAGTCCAACCTCGAATTTGTTCATTCAACTTCATAATCAGAACATCTTGCTGCCACGCTTTTCCTCTGCGGAGAATCGTGTCAGAGATATTGGAAACGATAGCCTTGACCGCCTTTTTGGAAGGCTTGATAATCAGCTTTTCGTTATACTTTCTGAAGTTCCAGCCGAGGAAGTCGAAACCATCGTCAATGTTGGTGACAACGGTCTTTTCATCAGAAAGTTCCAATCCGCGTTCAGCGAGAAACTCTCGAATCAGCTCCTTTGCTTCAAGAGCCAGTTCAGGTGTTGCCGCTGTGACCACAAAATCGTCTGCATAGCGGACGAAGTTTACTTTGTGGGCATTCTTAAATCTTAAATCGACCTTACCGAGCGCGTTCGTGTGAAAGCGTTCGACCAGCTTCTTCTCGATACCATCCAGCGTCATGTTCGCCAGAATGGGGGAGATAATACCACCTTGCGGAGTTCCTTCCTCGGTAGGAAAGAGTTCGCGCTGATAGATAAATCCCGCCTTTAAGAACTGCTTCAAAATGTTCTTGTCCATGGGGATGTTCGCCAGAAGCCAATCATGGCTGATATGGTCGAAGCAACCTTTGATGTCACCCTCCAAAACCCACTTCGGAGAAATGTGCTTGCGCGACAGTGCATTGAACAGATATTCGCAGGCATCCTGTGCGCATCTTCCTTTTCGGAAACCAAAGGATTTCCCATCTGCTGTTGTTTCCGCCACCGGTTCCAGTGCCAAAGCATAAAGAGCCTGCATTGCGCGGTCATACATCGTGGGAATCCCCAACGGACGTTTTTTCTTCTTGTCCTTCTTTTCGATATACACTCTACGGAGAGGACGTGCACGATACCTTTTATCTGTCAGCGATAGAGCCGCTGCCATTTTCTTCGCCGGAGTGTTCCAGAGAACACCATCCACACCGGGAGTTCTGCGCCCGTCGTTGGTTACGACACGCTTGACAGCCAGTGCTTTGGCGTAAAAGGAATGTGTCAGAAGATACTGAAGTCGTTTTACTGCGTTGTAGTCTTTTTGCTGAGTTGCCTTGACAATCCTGATTTGTAGCCTGTTGACTTCCCGCTCTGCCTTATGCCAGTCAATGTTTTTCCATTGGGCACTCAACATAGCTTCGTCCGACAGCTTCTCAGAAGTTTTACCTTCCGTCGTTGAATACTTATCGTTCACAGGAATACCTCCAATCTTGCCATGAAATACCCGGAATAAGTCAGCACCCTTTCAGGTCAGGGCAAATTTTGAACCCCTATGCTCACCGTTACAGTGAACCTTTCGCTTTTTATTCCATCTCATACCCTCTGCGCCATTTCTTCCTCTTGCGAGGTCGATACCTTTGTTCAAGGAACGCATAGGGTTTTCCACGTTCCACGTAATGCATAATTCTCGAATGCCTTAGCCGCCATCTTTGAACCGGGAGGATTTGTGTCCATTTGCTTCGGGGTAGCGAAAGGCCCCTCGGTCACCTCCAACACCTTTTGGTGTAGGTGTATCAGCCTTATTTCACCTATTCCCTGTAACGATCCTTACGATGATTCACATTACGTTCGACATAGCATTCTTTACCCTAACAGTACATCCGCTTTAGGCTGGCAGATTTCCCATATTGTCCTGTGAGCTTCCCAACGCCGGCTTTTGACCAGTGCAGGTCACAGTAGGGTTACTCCAAATGGATAGAGCAGTGTTTATACACAATACATTACGCGACTTCGTGTCGCAC
>NZ_CABVEW010000032.1:0-2616 GCF_902497445.1 Faecalibacterium sp. Marseille-P9312 | reverse complement strand
AGAGAATAGGTCAAAATTCAAGACAGTACGAGAGCTAATACTCCACTGTGCGTTGCCACCTGTAAGTGTGCATTGTACAGAGCGTGGTGAAGGCGTAACCTGAAAACCTAAACCTCTGCAAAGAGGCATGGACAATAATGGTGCGGGCTTCCGAAACCTATGGCTATCCGTTAGGGAAAGCTATGCAGCATCGTAAGAGTTGACTCCATCCGAAAGGGTGAACCTTGGAAAAAGTGTGTGTGGCTGGTTTTTCCGTACACGCCCTGTGGGATGAAATCCCCATCAGGAACCGTGCAGCAACTGTGGTTCAAAGCACGGTTAGATTTTCCCGGTGTAAGGTAGCGGCCTAAGGGTTCCAGAATAAGGATAGAGATTAGGGAACGTTTGAGAGCCTATTGTTGGAGCGTTACAGCGCATTGAAAACAACAGGAAGTCAGCCGTATCATAGTAGTCTGGGCTGGGTAATGCCAGTCATACGGAATTGAAATATTCCATGGCGAAGGATACGAGTCAAATCGATTTGTAAATTTCACAAAACGAAAATCCTATAACTCCCTGAAAGATGGGTGACGAACTGCGAGGTGAAAACCTTGTGCATTTGAACGTCAGATTTTCAACGGAAACGGAACTTAAAAAGATTCAGGATTTTCTCTATGAGAAGTCCGGTCAAGGAGTATCGTTCACCGGTCTGGTGGAAGCGATGGCTAATGAAGTGACCATTGTAACTGCCGTCCACAATATCAAGTCCAACAAAGGCAGCAGAACTGCTGGCGTGGATAAGATAAAAATGGACAAATACCTTCAAATGCCCAAAGATGAGCTTATTTTATTGATTCAATCGAGTTTTCGCAACTACCGCCCCAAACCAGCCCGCCGTGAATATATCGAAAAGAGTAACGGCAAGAAAAGACCGCTGGGTATCCCCACTGTATTGGACAGGATCATACAGGAGTGCGTGCGTATCATTATCGAGCCGATCTGTGAAGCGAGATTTTATCCGCAAAGCTACGGCTTTCGCCCCTATCGGGCACAGAAACACGCAATCCGGGGTATCATCAATGTCATAAATGCTGGATGTAAATCGCCCGACCAACCCGTGTGGGCTATTGAGGGTGACATCAAGGGATGCTTCGACAATATCAATCACCGCCTGCTGCTCCAAAAACTCTGGAGAATCGGTATCCATGACAAGCGTGTGCTGAAAATTATCAGTCAGATGCTAAAAGCTGGATATATGGAAAATGACCTGTTTCATGCAACAGAGCTTGGTACACCGCAGGGAGGAATCCTCTCACCGCTTTTATCCAATGTTTATCTCAACGATTTCGATTGGTATGTTGGTCGTATGTATATGGAGCCGCACAGACAGTGCAAGCATAAAGGCAACGACACAAGGCGTTTGAAATGGGCTGGTGTAACGCCAAAGTACAATTATCGCTACGCCGATGATTGGGTGATTCTGACGTCAACGGAGAAGGAAGCACTCCGCTTGAAACGTGTCTTGACAAAATATTTTCGGAACAGAATGAAACTCGAATTGTCGCAGGAAAAGACCTATGTAACAGACCTGCGGACAAACGGTATACACTTTCTTGGCTTTGTGGTAAAGGCCGAACGAAAACGGAAGACTCCTGACCCGGCAACATGGACGAAACATCTGGTTGGAAAGCCGCTGCCGGATATGGAACGGTTAGGAAAGAAGATTAAGAAACTGCTCGAAGAAGTGCACCGCA
Source organism: Faecalibacterium sp. Marseille-P9312 (assembly GCF_902497445.1). NCBI lineage: Bacteria > Bacillati > Bacillota > Clostridia > Eubacteriales > Oscillospiraceae > Faecalibacterium > Faecalibacterium sp. Marseille-P9312. The sequence goes on along the minus strand of NZ_CABVEW010000032.1, from coordinate 883 downwards.
TAGAACTTTGTCAAAAAGTCAATGTGCAGGCTGCGCAAATTCAGTACGTCAACTCTGTCATTATGGGTATGGCACAGTACTTGCAGACATCCATCTGCTCTCATGCCTACCATGCGATAGACCGCAGAGTAAACAACGCTGCACTGACTGTATGGAAAAAGCTGTACCCCAAACGGTACAACTCCATGCAGGTGCCGCTGAAGGTGCTTTGCAATCTTCCTGACCGACACAAGGGCTACGACAGTAAGACATTTGCTGTATGGGTCGAAGGAAAATGGTTTGGTATAACTTATGCGTTCATCACGCATAGTCACTATGAACCCAAGCCATTTGACCAGAAAATGACGCCGTATACAGTGGAAGGGCGCAGACGGTATGTGAGCTATCGTGCTAAGCACAAGCCACTGCCATGTGACCGTCCATCCGTTAACTCCCCGAACGATATTGCAATGTCAGCATACGCAAAGGGAAGGATGAATTTTGAGTATTATATGAACCGGGAGTATGCTTACAGCAGGGACAAAGGAAAATGTAAATGCTGTGGAAATGCCTTCTCACCCGTGCTTCAAAAGCATTGTCACCACGTTAAAAACAAGCTTCCACTTGATAGAATCAATAAAGTGCCAAATCTGGTTTGGCTGTGTGAACCATGCCACCGCATGGTTCACAACAGTCCAATACCGCCTGAACTTGATGCAAAGACGGTAGGCAAAATCATGAAATACCGCGAAAAACTTAAACTGTGAAATTTACAACCACTCTGTGTCCGTGAGAACACAGCAGTGTTGAAATCTGAAGGAAGAAAGTAAATCGATTTGATGGTACGCCGGGTGCGCTGAAAGGTGCACGCCCGGCGTGAGGTGGGGGAAAACTTGGAGATTAC
>NZ_CABVEW010000031.1:0-2874 GCF_902497445.1 Faecalibacterium sp. Marseille-P9312 | reverse complement strand
CCGCTGATGCCATAGGTCTTGTTCAACATTTCCGAAACCGGCTGCACCAAATCGGGACCGAGCTGCCACACCTCCGGGTCACGGGAATTGCGGCGAACCCCGGTGTCCGACACATCGAAAACGTAGTGCAGGCGCGGGAATCCGCTGGATTCGTCCAACAGGGCGATGCCCTTGGAGCCACGCCGGACATACCGGTTCATGCGGTTGTTCCAGATGTCGTAATCGGCGCAGGCTGTGGCATCGGGTCGCTGGGCGTAGATCATAAGCTGGTCCGCAAAGGGGTACTTGTACAGCCGGGATGCGGTGGTCAGGTAGTCTGTCCAGCTTTCCCAGTACCGGGTCAAGCCGTTGGCTGTGCGCTGGGCAAGGGCGAGATATTCTTCGGTTTTGCTTGGCATTTTGGCCTCCTTCCGTTTTTGAGCATAAAAATAGCGGGCAACCGTTTTGGAGCTGCCCGCTGGAAAGTGTATTGAGATAAGATTATTTGCTATTGTCCTTTATGTACTTCATAACGCAGCACCCCATCACGATGACAGGAAGCACTGTTCGTAAACCGAGGTCGCCGACCCGCACATTTGCATCAATCACAAGTCCTGCAAACCATGCCGCTAAAGTGAAAACAGTTGCCCAACCGTAACTCATAGAACTGTACTCCTTCATATGTGAATATTCAAAACTCTCTTCTCAGCTTCAGCTTTCATAGCTGCCCGCAAGGAACTTACATTTATTCGACTCGAATGTTTACCGGATTCAGTGTAAGGTTGCCTCCGCCCGCCACCTTATACCATTTGCCTCTTTCGAGTTTGATTCTTTCCGTTACGCCCTGTGTAATATATCCGATTCTATATTTTTCTCCAGTCTCTACATCGGTAAAGACCACCTCAGTATCACAATCACCGCTCACTTTTACAGTTCCCCAAAGTGGCTGTATTTGTTCTGTCTTTATGGTGCCTTCATCGTTTGAAAGGGTGAAAGTATGGCTTCTCTGAATATTGATATAAATCGCCACCAGAAAAACCGTTGCCAGACATAAAGCAAACCTTCTTGTTTTCATCGAAACACCTCCTGCAAATTCGGTTTTATCGAATCATATCACATAAGCGGACTCTTCAAACTTACAGTTCAGTTTCCACCGCAAGCTGCTCCTGCTTTTCTTTTTCGTCAGCGATTTGGACGTCAATATCTTCGCGCATCTTTTTCAGAAGTGCGAGGACTCGCTTGATTTGACCCTTGGTGTTTTCCACCCTGCTCTGTGCCTGATTGATGTGATCCAGAACTGCCCAGTCTGCAAAGAGGCCGTCAAAGAAGAAATCCGCAAATTTCAAAAAGCTGTCCACCGTAACCTGAAGGTCTGCGGTGATTTCAACATCGGAAAGTTCAGTTTTGAACCGCCGCAGTTCCACTTGGAGCTGTTCGATTTGTTCCTGTGCATCGTCCAGTTCCTCATACTTGGCAAGATCGGCCATCAAACCGCCGCCCATTACGTCCCATGTACTCCAGCCCTCGGCATTGTCGAGGGTTTCCAGAACTTCATTGACCGTATGCAGGGCGGTCTTTCCGGCGTTGATAGCTTCCAGCAGCTCCCGTTTTTGGACTTTCAGCGCGGCAATACGGCTTTCGCTTTCCGCAACCTGCTGTGCGGCAGGGTGGGTAGATGCTTTGATGCTTTTGATTTTTTCGGAAAGAGCAGCTTGATACTGCCTTTCGCAATCGGACAGCCGTGCCAACCTATTTTGAATTTGTGCTAAATCAGCATCAACGGAAGAAAGGTCATGGAGAGCCGCATCGTACTTGACACGGGCTGCATAGGCTTCCTGCCGTTCTTTGTCCAGCTTTTCATCCATCTTTCCGATGACCTGATAGAAAAATGCGGCAAGGCTGTGTCCCTCCAGACGGTCCACGTCAGCCTGTTCCGCCAGCTTGGATTTTTCCAGCTTTTTCAGACGATCAGCAAGCGTATCTCTCTGGGCGGTCAGTTCTTTCTGCTTTGCTTCACAGCTTTTCTTTTCAGCGACCTGCTGCCAAAGCTCTTTCAACGTAGAATCATTCATATGGAATGTCCTTTCCCGGCATTACGTTTCTTCGTTCAGAAGCTGGTTCAAAAAATGCTGCCGATTATTTACAAATGTTTTGGTGATAACGTAGCTGTCCGTATCTTCATACTGACAAGGATGAATCGTGCCATTGTCGAAGCTAAAAATCTCAGCATCAGGCATTCCGAGGAGAATGGGTGAATGTGATACGATAATGAATTGCGCCCCTTCTTGGGCACACCGATAAATGTTGATCAGTAACGTGAGCTGCCTCTGCGGGGATAAAGCGGCTTCCGGCTCGTCAAAAATATAGACTCCATCTGCACCCATGTAGTCCTGCGCAATGGCGAGGAAACTTTCACCGTGTGATTTTTGGTGATAGCCTTTGGAGGGATGATCGTCATCGGAATAGTCGATTTCCTTGGTGGCTACATTGTAGAAGCTCTCTGCCCGGAGAAAATACCCGAACTTTGGTCTACGATACCCTTTGGAAATCGTCATAGCCTCACATAGTTCCGAATGGGAGTTGTATGTGGAAAATGAATAATTCTTCGTTCCACCCTCTGCGTTGAAGCCGTAAGCAACAGCGATTGCTTCCAGAAGCGTAGATTTTCCGCTTCCATTTTCGCCAACAAAGAACGTAATGGGCTTATGGAATGTAAAAGTGTCGATTCCGCTGATGGCAGGAATCTGACGAACATAATTGTATGGGCGAACTCTGTTCCAGTCGATGGTCAGCCCTTGGATAAACAGATCATTCATACAGTACTCCTTACTATATAATGTAGGAGAACGCTTAGTTCCGCTCAAACCCAAGATAGCGGGTGCCCTGAAAACTCAG
>NZ_CABVEW010000030.1:0-2948 GCF_902497445.1 Faecalibacterium sp. Marseille-P9312 | reverse complement strand
AGTATGCTGCTGCCCGTTCCAGCACCCTGAACGCCCACTACACCAGCCCCACCGTTATCCGTGGCATCTACGATGCCGTGGAGCGCATGGGTTTCCGGTCTGGCAACATCTTGGAGCCGTCCATGGGCGTGGGCAACTTCTTTGGGTTGCTGCCGGACAGTATGGCAGACAGCCGGCTGTACGGTGTAGAATTGGACAGCATCACCGGGCGCATTGCGAAAAAGCTGTATCCGCAGGCAGACATTACGGTGGCTGGCTTTGAGACCACCGACCGCCGTGATTTCTACGATTTGGCGGTGGGAAACGTGCCTTTTGGTCAGTACAAGGTCAACGATAAGGCGTACAACAAACTTGGCTTTAGCATCCACAATTATTTCTTTGCGAAAGCCATCGACCAAATCAGATCGGGCGGCGTAATTGCCTTTGTGACCAGCCGCTACACCATGGACAGCAAGGACAGCACTGCTCGCAAGCATATTGCGGAACGTGCTGACCTGTTGGGGGCTATCCGTCTGCCGAATAATGCATTCCGTGCTAACGCTGGTACGGATGTTGTCAGCGACATTATCTTCCTGCAGAAGCGTGACCGCCCTGCGGACATTGAACCTGCATGGGTGCAGTTGGGCAAAACGGAAGATGGCTTTGCCATCAACCAGTATTTTGTAGACCACCCGGAGATGGTGCTTGGGCAGTTGACCACCGAAAGCACCCAGTACGGACGGGAGGAACTGACCGTTGCGCCCATCGAGGGCGCAAACCTTGCAGACCAGCTTGCCGAGGCGGTGCAGCACATCGAGGGGCAGTATACTGCCGCCGAGGTAGATGCTCCCGACATTGCCGAGGAAGAAGCCACCCGGCGCACCCTGCCTGCCGACCCGGAGGTGAAGAATTTCTCCTACACCGTGGTGGATGGAGAGGTGTTCTACCGGGAAAATTCCGTGATGACGCAGGTGGAGCTGTCCGACACCGCCAAGGGGCGTGTCACCGGCATGGTGGAACTGCGGCAGATCGTCAACGAGCTGATTCAGCAACAGTTGGAGGATTACCCCGATGCCGACATCAAGGCAACGCAGGAGCGTTTGAACACCGCCTATGATGCCTTTACCGCAAAGTACGGTCTGCTGAACGACCGCAAAAATGGGCGGTTGTTTGAGCAGGATTCCTCCTACTATCTGCTCTGTTCGCTGGAAAATCTGGACGAGCAGGGACAGCTCAAGAGCAAGGCTGCGATGTTCACCAAGCGCACCATTCGCCCGGAGCGTACCGTTACCAGTGTGGATACCCCCAGCGAAGCGTTGGCGGTATCTATTGGTGAGCATGGCAAAGTGGATTTGCCCTATATGGCAGAACTGCTGGGCACTCCCGGTGAGTACGGGCGCATTACCACCGAACTTTCCGGTGTGATCTTCAAAGACCCTGCCGCCGACCCCACCGACCCGGAAGCGGGCTGGCAGATGGCAGACGAGTACCTGTCTGGCGATGTCCGGGCAAAGCTGCGGATGGCGCAGTTTGCCGCCGAGACCAACCCGGAATTTGCCGTCAATGTGGAGGCACTGACCAAGGCGCAGCCCAGAGAGCTGGAAGCCTCCGAAATTGATGTGCGATTGGGTGCAACGTGGCTCGACCCCAGTATTATCCAAAAGTTTATGACCGAGACCTTCCAAATCCCCTACTATCTGCGCCATGCTGTCAAAGTGCGTTATTCTCCCTATACCGCAGAGTGGCGCGTGGAGGGCAAGACCGCTACGGGACGGGGCGATATTATCTCCTCCGAGACCTACGGCACATCCCGTGCCAATGCCTACAAGATTCTGGAGGAGACCCTGAACCTGAAAGATGTCCGCATCTATGACACGATCGAGGATGCCGAGGGCAAGCCCAAACGGGTGCTGAACAAGCGGGAAACCATGCTGGCACAGCAAAAACAACAGGTCATCAAGGATGCTTTCGCCAACTGGGTCTGGCAGGACCCCCAGCGGCGAATTGCGCTGGTGAAACAGTATAACGAACTGTTCAACTCTACCCGCCCTCGTGAATACGATGGCTCCCACATCCATTTTGTTGGCATGAACCCGGAAATCACCCTCCGGGAGCACCAGCGTAACGCCATCGCTCATGTGCTTTATGGCGGTAATACGCTGCTTGCACACGAAGTTGGTGCGGGCAAGACCTACGAAATGGCGGCATCCGCTATGGAAGCAAAACGGCTGGGACTGTGCCAGAAAAGCCTTTTTGTCGTGCCCAACCATTTGACGGAGCAGTGGGCAAGCGAGTTTCTGAACCTCTACCCTAACGCCAAACTTTTGGTGGCACGGCGCAAGGACTTTGAAACCGTCAACCGCAAAAAATTCTGCGCCCGCATCGCCACCGGCGATTATGATGCTGTCATCATTGGGCACAGTCAGTTTGAGCGCATTCCACTGTCCTTTGAGCGGCAGGAGCGCATTATTCAGGAGCAGATTTACGAGACCCTTGCCGCCATCAACGAACTGAAAGCCCATGCAGGCGAGAATTTCTCTATCAAGCAGATAGAAAAGACCCGGAAAACGCTGGAAACCAAGCTGGAAAAACTGCGCTCCGATGAGCGCAAGGACGATGTAATTACCTTTGAGCAACTGGGCGTTGACAGGCTCTTTGTGGACGAGAGCCAGAACTACAAGAACCGTGCGAAACGTTGTGCATAAGCCCTTGTTGACAGCAAGGACGAAAAGCACCATGTGATTGCACTTAGCAATAAGAAAATATCACAGAGAACTTTAATCTCAAAATCAGGGGTGAAATTCCTCTGCCGTACAGAACCAATGTCGAGGAACAAAGTTCCAGAGAATAGGTCAAAATTCAAGACAGTACGAGAGCTAATACTCCACTGTGCGTTGCCACCTGTAAGTGTGCATTGTACAGAGCGTGGTGAAGGCGTAACCTGAAAACCTAAACCTCTGCAAAGAGGC
>NZ_CABVEW010000029.1:0-3330 GCF_902497445.1 Faecalibacterium sp. Marseille-P9312 | reverse complement strand
GCCTCTTTGCAGAGGTTTAGGTTTTCAGGTTACGCCTTCACCACGCTCTGTACAATGCACACTTACAGGTGGCAACGCACAGTGGAGTATTAGCTCTCGTACTGTCTTGAATTTTGACCTATTCTCTTGAACTTTGTTCCTCGACATTGGTTCTGTACGGCAGAGGAATTTCACCCCTGATTTTGAGATTAAAGTTCTCTGTGATATTTTCTTATTGCTAAGTGCAATCACATGGTGCTTTTCGCCCTTGCTGTCAACAAGGTCTTATGCACAACGTTTCGCACGGTTCTTGTAGAAATGGCTTTCGTCCACAAAAAGCCTGTCAACGCCCAGTTGTTCAAAGGTGATCACATCATCCTTGCGCTCATCGGAGCGCAGTTTTTCCAGCTTGGTTTCCAGCGTTTTCCGGGTCTTTTCCATCTGCTTGATGGAGAAATTCTCGCCTGCGTGGACTTTCAGCTCATTGATGGCGGCAAGCGTTTCATAAATTTGCTCCTGAATGATACGCTCCTGCCGCTCAAAGGACAGCGGGATGCGCTCAAACTGGCTATGCCCGATGATGACGGCATCGTAGTCGCCGGTGGCGATGCGGGCACAGAATTTTTTGCGGTTGGCAGTTTCAAAGTCCTTGCGCCGTGCCACCAAAAGTTTGGCGTTGGGGTAGAGGTTCAGAAACTCCGAAGCCCATTGCTCCGTCAGGTGATTGGGCACTACGAACAACGATTTCTGGCACAAACCAAGGCGTTTTGCTTCCATAGCAGACGCTGCCATTTCGTAGGTTTTGCCTGCGCCGACTTCGTGTGCAAGCAGCGTATTACCGCCATAAAGCACATGAGCAATGGCGTTGCGCTGGTGCTCCCGGAGGGTGATTTCCGGGTTCATGCCAACAAAGTGAATGTGGGAACCGTCATACTCACGGGGTCTGGTGCTGTTGAACAACTCATTGTACTGTTTTACCAGCGCAATGCGCCGCTGAGGGTCCTGCCAGACCCAGTTGGCGAAAGCGTCCTTGATGACCTGCTGTTTCTGCTGTGCCAGCATTGTTTCCCGCTTGTTCAGCACACGTTTTGGCTTGCCCTCGGCATCCTCAATGGTGTCGTAGATGCGGACATCTTTCAGGTTCAGAGTCTCCTCCAGAATCTTATAGGCGTTGGCACGGGATGTGCCGTAGGTCTCGGAGGAGATAATATCGCCCCGCCCGGTGGCAGTCTTGCCCTCCACACGCCACTCGGCAGTGTAGGGCGAGTAGCGCACATTCACCGCCCGGCGCAGATAGTAGGGGATCTGGAAGGTTTCGGTCATAAACTTCTGGATAATATCTGGGTCGAGCCACGTTGCACCCAAGCGCACATCAATTTCAGAGGCTTCCAGTTCTCTGGGCTGCGCCTTGGTCAGCGCATCCACATTGACGGCAAACTCCGGGTTCGTTTCGGCGGCAAACTGTGCCATCCGCAGCTTTGCCCGGACATCGCCGGACAGGTACTCGTCTGCCATCTGCCAGCCTGCTTCCGGGTTGGTGGGGTCGGCGGCAGGGTCTTTGAAGATCACACCGGAAAGTTCGGTGGTGATGCGCCCGTACTCACCGGGAGTGCCCAGCAGTTCTGCCATATAGGGCAAGTCTACTTTGCCATGCTCCCCGATGGACACCGCCAACGCCTCGCTGGGGGTGTCCACACTGGTGACGGTGCGCTCCGGGCGAATGGTGCGCTTCGTAAACATCGCCGCCTTGGATTTGAGCTGCCCCTGCTCGTCCAGATTTTCCAGCGAACACAGCAGATAATAGGAAGAATCCTGCTCAAATAATCTGCCGTTTTTACGGTCATTCAGCAAGCCATATTTGGCGGTAAAGGCATCGTAGGCGGCGTTCAAACGCTCCTGTGTTGCCTTGATGTCCTCGTCCGGGTAGTCGTTCAACTGCTGGTCAATCAGGTCATTGACGATCTGCCGCAGTTCCACCATGCCGGTGACACGCCCCTTGGCGGTGTCGGAAAGTTCCACCTGCGTCATCACGGAGTTTTCCCGGTAGAACACCTCACCGTCCACCACCGTGTAGGAGAAGTTTTTCACATCCGGGTCAGCCGGGAGAATATGCTTCTCGTTTTCGGCATCCGCAATATCTGGTGTTTCTACCTCAACTTCGGTGTATTGCCCCTCAATATGCTGCACCGCTTCTGCAAGCTGGTCTGCAAGATTTGCACCCTCGATGGGAGCAACGGTCAATTCCTCTCGTCCATACTGGGTGCTTTCGGTGGAGAGTACGCCCAGAACCATCTCCGGGTGGTCTATGAAATACTGGTTGATGGCAAAGCCATCTTCGGTCTTACCGAGCTGCACCCATGCAGGTTCGATGTCCGCAGGGCGGTCACGCTTCTGCAAAAAGATAATATCACTGACAACATCTGTGCCAGCGTTGGCACGGAACGCATTATTCGGCAGACGGATAGCCCCCAGTAGATCGGCACGTTCTGCCATGTGCTTGCGGGCGGTGCTGTCCTTGCTGTCCATGGTGTAGCGGCTGGTGACGAACGCCACCACGCCGCCCGGACGCACTTGGTCGATGGCCTTGGCAAAAAAGTAGTTGTGGATGCTGAATCCCAACTTGTTGTACGCCTTGTCGTTGGCCTTGTAGTTGCCGAAGGGCACGTTGCCCACCGCCAGATCGTAGAAATCACGGCGGTCGGTGGTTTCAAAGCCGGCAACGGTAATGTCTGCCTGTGGGTACAGCTTTTTGGCGATGCGCCCGGTGATGGAATCCAGTTCCACGCCGTACAGACGGCTATCCTGCATGGTGTCCGGCAGCATTCCGAAGAAGTTGCCCACACCCATGGACGGCTCCAAGATGTTGCCAGACCGGAAACCCATGCGCTCCACGGCATCGTAGATGCCACGGATAACGGCGGGGCTGGTGTAGTGGGCATTCAGGGTGCTGGAACGGGCAGCAGCGTACTCATCCTCGGAAAGCAGCCCTTTCAGTTCGACGTACTCTTTTGCCCAACTGTTTTTGCCGGGGTCAAAGGCATCCGCCAGACCGCCCCAGCCCACATACCGGGAAAGCACCTGCTGTTCCTCGGCGGTGGCATCACGATGCTCCTGTTCCAGCTTGAACAGGGTGCGGATGGCTTCAATGTTCCGGGCATATTTCTGTTTTGCGCCGCCCTCGCCCAGATGGTCATCCGTGATGCGGAAATTCCCGGCAGGCTCCGGCGCAGGAGTGAGATTGACCGTCAGGTTGTGCAGATGGATGTTGCCCGGCTGGCGCAGCAGCCGTTCCAGATTTTCCTTGCTTTCCGAGCGGGCAACCGGATAGACCTCATCCGGGTCACGAAGCTG
>NZ_CABVEW010000028.1:0-3547 GCF_902497445.1 Faecalibacterium sp. Marseille-P9312 | reverse complement strand
ACGGACGTACCTCTGGCGCACCAGTTGTTCCGCCAGGAGCATAGCTGGGCAACTACGTACGGATCGGATAAACGCTGAAAGCATCTAAGCGTGAAGCCGACCCAAAGATAAGATATCCCACTGATTTAATCAGGTAAGACCCCTTGAAGACTACAAGGTTGATAGGCACGATGTGTAAGTGGAGCGATCCATTCAGCAAGCGTGTACTAATAGGTCGAGGGCTTGACCACAATTCGCTTGAGACTCTTAGAGTCAACGAAAAAATGTAAGCAGTGATTATTCAGTTTTGAAGGCACGTCCTTCTAAATACTGGACAGATACACAGAAATGTGATATACTGTATCAGTCATATGGTCGGTGACGATGACGGTGAGGTTCCACCTGTTCCCATTCCGAACACAGCAGTTAAGCTCACTCGTGCCCAAGATAGTTCGCTGGAAACGGCTTGTGAAAATAGGTAGCCGCCGACTTGATCAAAACGCTCTAAGAGAGATCTTGGAGCGTTTTCTTTTTTGCGAAAGCATTATATAACCAAAAAACGGCCCCGCCGCGTTGGAGCTTTCCACGCAGCAGGGCCGCTTTGGTTGAATGCCGATTAAACTTTCTTCGCAAACACGATGCCGATGGTGCCAGGGCCGGAGTAGCCGCCGATGGTCGTGCCGATGTCGGTCTCAATGATGTTCTCAAACTTACCGTATTTGCGCAGACCGGCTTTGATGGCCTCCATGCAGCCGGGTTTGGGCTGACAGGACGAGATAAAGACCATGCTGTTGTCGATGTCGTCCCGGCCATCCAGCAGGTCGGTGATGTACTTGCCCACGCAGATGGGCAGGCTGCCGCGATACTTCCTGATGACCTTCAGCTCACCGTCGATGATGGCGAGGCTGGGTTTGATGCCCAGAATGTTGGCGCCGAACGCCAGCACGCCGGAGCAGCGGCCGCTCTTGGCCATGTAGTTGAGCTGGTTGAGCACAAAGCTCAGCTCGACCCGGTTGGCGAGGCTCTGGAGGCGCATACAGATGTTCCGGGCCGTCAGGCCGTCCGCAGCCCACTTGGCGGCGCGGAGGACAAGATAGCCCTGACCGGTGCAGATATTCTCGCTGTCGATGACGGACACGTTGGCGTATTCCTGTGCGGCAAGGCAGGCGTTCTGATAGCAGGAGGAAAGCTTGGCGCTGACCGAGATGTGGATGACGGCGTCGTACTCCTTGGCAAAGGGCTCGAAGAAGTCGATGTACTCCACGGGGTTTGCGGCAGCGGATCTCGGGGGCTGGCCGCCTGCATCCACATGGGCAAAGACGTCAGCCGGATGAATGGTGACGCCGTCCAGATAAGTATCGTCGCCCATCAGGATGTGCATGGGCATCAGGGAAATGTTCCATTGCCGCAGCAGCTCTTCGGACAAATCACAGGTGCTGTCGGCGGTGATCTTGATGTTCAAAAGGTGTCTCCTCTTTTCGTGCCGGGAGCAGCCGACGTCGGTGCAGGCGCTGCCGCAGCAAAATTTCCTTTATAACTATAACACAAAAATCTCAAAATCGTTATCTATTTATCCGGAGTAAAATGTAAATCTTTTATGAAGCGTCAAAAAGTATCTCGCAAAGCCGCGGATTCTGTACACAAAGCACAAAAGTGCCGGTCAATTTATAGTTCTTTCCGAAAATTCGCTCCGAAGTGTTTATTTTGTGCTCCAAAAATTATATAATACTATGTGTCACTAGAATGGATACGGTCTGCCCAGCGGCCGTTTATATTATTGGAGGTTGCTTTCTATGTTCATGTACACCGACTACACCCAGCATTTGCTGGATAATGTGAAGAAGATACACTTCATCGGCTGCGGCGGCAGCGGTATGTATCCTCTCATCCAGATCCTCTCCGCAAAGGGCTACGACATTTCGGGCAGCGATGTGCTGGACGGCAGCATCATCCGCTCCGAGCGGGAGATGGGTGTCAAGGTCACGCTGGGCCACAGCGCTGATAATGTCGTCGGTGCAGACCTGGTGGTCTACTCTGCCGCCATCGCAAAGGACAATGTGGAGCTGAATGCGGCAGCCTCCTACGGCATCACGACGGTGGAGCGCAGCGTCCTGCTGGGCTATGTGAGCCGTCTGTACAAGCAGAGCATCTGCGTCTCCGGCACCCACGGCAAGACCACGACCACCTCCATGATCACTACGGCGCTGGAGCTGGCAGGCCGCGACCCCTCTGCGGTCATCGGCGGCAAGCTGCCCCTCATCCACGGCTACGGCAAGGCCGGAAAGGGCGATGACATCGTCATCGAAGCCTGCGAGTTCTCCGAGACCTTCCTGAAGCTGACTCCCTACCTCTCCGTCGTGCTGAACATCGATAACGACCATCTGGACTACTACGGCAGCATGGGTGAGCTGAAGTTCGCCTTCAAGCGCTTTGCCCTGATGACCCAGTTCATGATCTTCGCCAACGCCGACGACAAGAACACGATGGACGTCATGTACACCCTTGACCGCCGTGTGTGCACCTTCGGCATCGACAACGACGGCGATTATCAGGCCATCAACGTGCAGGAGTATAAGCCCGGCTTCTTCGAGTTCGATTTGAAGGAGTGGAGCAAGGTCACGGGCCACATCCGTCTGGCTGTGCCGGGCCGTCACAACATCTACAATGCGCTGGCCATGTGCGCGGTCTGCCGTTTTGCGGGCCTGACGGTGGAGCAGTGCGCCGCCGCTGCCGCAAGCTTCAAGGGCGCAGGACGCCGTTTCGAGGTCTACGGTGAGTGCAACGGCGCTGTGGTGGTGGATGACTACGCTCATCACCCCACCGAGCTGCGTGCGACCCTGAACACCGCCAAGGAACTGGGCTACAAGCGCCTCATCGCCGTCCACCAGCCGTTTACATACAGCCGCACCAAGATGCTGTTCAACGACTTTGTGGATGTGCTCAAGATCCCCGATGTGGCAGTCATCACCCCCATCATGGGCAGCCGTGAGCCCAACGACCCCACCATCACCAGCGCAAAGCTGGCCGCTCAGATCCCCGGCTCGGTGCTGGTGGACAGTCTGGAGGCTGCCGCCGACTGGGTGAAGCAGAACGCCCGGGAAGGCGATCTGGTCATCACGCTGGGCTGCGGCGACATCTACAAGGCCAGTAAGATGATGGTCGCTGACAATAACAAGTAAATCCCAAAAGAGATAGCAACGCCCCTGCATCGGCTGAAATGGCTGATGCGGGGGCGTTTTATTTGCCCCTGTTCGTAAATTTGTAAAAATTGCATAACAGATACCGGGGCGTTTCGGAAATATCATGAAAATCAAGAATAATATTGACAGATTGGAGGGGGGGGGGGGGGTAAAATAATGTCGTGGGCTAACACCGGAAAGGGGAAGGGGGCCCCTTGAATTTTTTTTGAAAATGGGGGGGGAAAAAAACAAGAAAAAGGGAAAAAAACTTTTTGGTTCTCGCCCTCCCCGCGGCAATGGAAATGTCGGTTCTGACCGGCGGGGGAGCCACCGTGTCCCGCCACGCGCCTGCAACGCGGGGGGGTCGCCGGGGGGGGTTGCGGAGGAAG
>NZ_CABVEW010000027.1:0-4306 GCF_902497445.1 Faecalibacterium sp. Marseille-P9312 | reverse complement strand
TGTGGGCGAGCCGGACAACGCCGCTGCAAAACAGGGGCAGGAACTGCGTTCGGTGTGAACGGTGACCATGAGCAGGGGCTTTGCCTTTTCACACGTTTTGCTCTGCAAAATTTTCAACGTGCATTGCGGTTCGACTTCTGAAATTTTCAGTGTTGCACGGAAAGGGCGAAAGCAAGTATCGACCTGTGGCCACAAATTTTCAATGCTTGAAAATGTTCTGTCACATGGTCTGCCACTTGTTGGGGAGTGCCTTCCCCAAACCCTGCTCTAGCTTCGCACCGTTGGTGCGAATGCGGCGTGTCGCATTACATAGCCCTCTCCATCCCGGAGCGGGCATTTATCATTTTCACAGGAGGTCGAATATGGCTGAAATGAAAAGTCCGAACGTACACGCAAAGAAGAACCGCAATGACACGCCGCAAAAACGAAAGACACACATCATCAAAGTCCGAGTGACCGCAGAAGAAAAACTGCGGATCGCATACGCCTGCAAAGAACTCCACCTCACCCAATCCGAACTCGTCCGCCGCGTCCTGTACGGCGTGAACGTCAAGCACACCGTTGTGGTGGCGCAGGGCGGCGAGGATGCACTGGCGGCGCTTGCCGCCTTGTCTGCTCAGTGCAGCAAGGTGGGAAGCAACCTCAACCAGCTTGCACGGCACTTCAACTCCGATGGCAAAGACACCGAGCAGCTCCGGGCGCAAATTCTGGAGGAACTGTCCGCACTCACGAACTTTCGGCTGAAAGCCGAAGAAACGGTTGGTGAACTGTATGGCAACCATCAAGCATTTAAGCTCGAAGAACTCTAACTATGCCGCCGCCGAAAGCTATCTCACCTTTCAGCACAACGAATACACCGGCCTGCCCATTCTGGACGAGAAGGGCAGACCCAAGCTGCGGGATTCGTACCTGCTCGACACCCTTGAGTGCGGCGAATCCTCGTTCGCTATGGCCTGCCTGATTGCCAATCGCAAGTACGGCAAGAACGGCAGGCGGGAGGACGTGAAGACCCACCATTATATCATTAGCTTCGACCTGAAGGACGCAGTAGAGAACGGCCTGACCATGGAGCGGGCGCAAGCCCTTGGCTTGCAGTTCTGCAAGGACAACTTCCCCGGTCATCCCGCCATCGTCTGCACCCACCCGGACGGTCACAACAGTGCCGGGAATATCCACATCCACATCGTCATCGGCAGCTTGCGCGTCCGCACCGTGGAACGGCAGCCCTTCATGGACAAGCCGTGCGACTGGGAAGCGGGCAAGAAGCACCGCTGCACCTCTGCCATGCTCCGGCACCTTCGTGTCGCAGTCATGGAAATGTGCGAGCAAGCCGACCTGAACCAGATCAACCTGCTGGAAGCCCAAGGCGACCATGTTTCCGAGCGGGAGTATTGGGCGCAGCGGCGCGGACAACGCCGCCTCGACCATGCCAACGCCAAACTTGCCGCCGAAGGGCAGCAGCCCACCCAGACCGTCTATCAGACCGAACTGGACAAGCTGCGAAAGCAGATCTACGCTGTGCTGAACAAGACCACCACCTTCGAGGAATTTTCTGCATTGCTCATGCAGGAACACGGCATCGCCGTGAAAGAGAGCCGAGGCCGGTTGAGCTACTGCCCGCCCGGCCGGACAAAGTTCATCACCGCCAAGAAACTGAGCAAGAAGCTGGAAAAGGAGCAGGTGCTGACCGCCCTCTCCCAGAACATCCAGCTTGCCGCCATCATCCAGCCCAGCAGCGAGAAGAAGCCGGATAAGATCAGGAAACTGGTTGACATTCAGGCAAACGTTGCTGCGGGCAAGGGCATCGGCTATGAGCGTTGGGCGAAAAAGTTCAACCTCAAACGCTGGTCGCAGACCCTGTGTCTCCTGCAGGAGAAAAAGCTGCTCAGCGAAGATGCCCTGCACCAGCGCATTGCCGAACTGCAAACCCAGCACGACGATGCACTGGCGGTGGTCAAAGACATGGATGCCCGTATGGTCTCCCTCAAGGAGCTGCGCGGGCATCTTGTGGTCTATTGGCAGTACAAGCCTCTTGCACAGAAGCTCCAGACTGTGCGGAATCCCACCAAGTTCAAGGAGCAGCACCGTGCAGAGTTTGCTGTGTACGAGGCCGCCTGCGCCTATTTCAAGGCCAATGGGCTCAGGACGCTGCCGGACCTCAAAAAGCTGGATGCCGAATACCAGACCCTTTCCTCGGAGAAAAACGGGTTCTACACCCGCTACAAGAAAGCGCAGATCGAACTGCGTGAACTCCGCACCGCACAACAGAACGTGGAAGCCTTCTTCCGCAAGGAGGAGCGCAGCCACGCCGTACCGCAGCAGGAGGTCAAATGAACAACACTCTGACGGATCGATGTGTGAATAAACCCAACCTCACCCACGCCCCTCACCGGGCTTCGTCCTTTCGCCTGTACCCCGCCCATTGGGACGGAGGGTAGCACCTCTGTCTTTTCGGACGTAAAAAACGCCATCTCGACCCGGCAGGCAGCGGAGCTATACGGCTTCGCCGTAAACCGGAACGGCATGATGTGCTGCCCCTTCCACGGGGATAAACACCCCAGCATGAAGGTGGACAGCCGTTTCCACTGTTTCGCCTGTCAGGCGGATGGCGATGTGATCGATTTTGTCGGCAGACTTTTTCAACTTTCTCCCTATAAGGCTGTGGAAAAGTTGAAGAACGATTTCGGCATGGCACTTGCCGACGGCAAGGTGCGGCTTGCTCCCCGCAGACCGCCCACCGTCCGGCAGCAGCTGCTGGACTATTACCGCTGTCTGCAGCGTTGGCGGGTCCGATACGCACCGCAGTCACCCACAGAAGGACTTCACCCCTGCTTCCTTGAAGCGATAAAGAACCTTGACATCGTTGAATATTATCTGGACTGTTCGGTGCTCCCGGACCCGCAGACCGAAAACGAGCTACGGAAGTATTGGGAGGGATTGCATGAGCGACTGGAAAAAGAGGAACGACGATTGGCGTGATGAGGACGAACTGGAAGAAGAGGAAGAATGCGAATGCCCTTGGGTAGACAGTAAGGGCAAAGTACGTGAAACCGCTTACTGCCAGTACCTTTTAGAGAAACACCCTATGATGTGCCTGAAACAGAAGCTGTTCGACCAGAACGGCGAGGTAGATGAGGACGCACTGCTCTACGAAGTCCACAGCAACCTCCGTGACTTTGTGCTCGACAACCTTGCCAAGAAGGAGAAGCAGGTTCTGGACGCACTCCGTATCGAAACCTATACCCCTGAATGGAAACCCCAGCTTGACCGCATCCATCTCCAGAACGGAACCTACTTTCTGGACGAGCGGGGCTTTGTGCCGGAAAAGGAACTCTGCCTGAACCGGCTCCCCGTGGAATACCAGCCCGATGCCCCCGCACCGACCAAGTGGCTGGAATTTCTGGATGGTCTGCTCATCCCGGAGGACATTCTGACCTTGCAGGAATACCTTGGCTATCTCCTGATCCCGTCTACCAAGGCGCAGAAGATGCTGGTCATGACCGGCAAGGGCGGCGAGGGAAAATCCCGCATCGGCTTGCTGCTGAAGAAGCTGTTCGGGGAAGCCTCTCACTCCGAATCCATCCTCCGCATCGAAACGAACCGCTTTGCCAGTGCAAATCTGGAGTACAAGCTGGTCATGGTCGATGACGACCTGAACATGGTGGCGCTGCCCGAAACACGGAACATCAAGTCCATCGTCACCGCCGAGGACCGTTTGTGCATCGAGCGGAAAAACAAGCAGGCTGTCCAAGGCTTGCTGTACGTTCGTTTCATCTGCTTCGGCAATGGCAACCTTGTGGCCGCTCACGATGACAGCGACGGCTTCTGGCGCAGGCAGATCCTCGTCACGGTGAAAGACCGTGACCCTGCCCGGGTGGATAACCCGTTCCTCATCGAAGAATTGTCCGAGGAGCGTCCCGGCATCCTGCTGTGGATGCTGGAGGGGTTACACCGTCTGCTGGCGAACCGCTATCAGTTTACCATCAGCGAGCGCTCCATTCAGAACCTCGAAGCAGCCATGGCGGACAGCGACAACCTGACCCAGTTCATGCAGGCAACGGCGTATGTCCGCTTCAAGCCCGACACCGAGGAACGCTCCACCTATCTCTACCGCGCCTACACCAAGTGGTGCGAGGATAATCTGGAATCGCCTGTTCCGCAAAAGAAGTTCAGCCAGTTCCTGCTGAAAAATGCCGGGAAGTATGGCCTGACCTTCTCCAAGCACATCGAGGGAAAGTATCGCGGCTTCCGGGGCGTATGCGTCCACCCCGCCTTTGCTGCGGCATAAAACACACGAAAAGTGAAA
>NZ_CABVEW010000026.1:0-4680 GCF_902497445.1 Faecalibacterium sp. Marseille-P9312 | reverse complement strand
ACAGGACCTTGAAAATTGAACAATATCGAAAAACTTGTAACGGAACCTATTTTCGTGTTGGAAAAACACGTTAAACAATTCCAAACAAAGTAATTCACACAGGACGCAAGCGATTGCGTGCTGAGCGAAGAGAGGTTTAACACTTTTTAAGTGATAAATATCATTTATAAAGAGTTTGATCCTGGCTCAGGACGAACGCTGGCGGCGCGCCTAACACATGCAAGTCGAACGAGAGATGAGGAGCTTGCTCTTCAAATCGAGTGGCGAACGGGTGAGTAACGCGTGAGGAACCTGCCTCAAAGAGGGGGACAACAGTTGGAAACGACTGCTAATACCGCATAAGCCCACAGCTCGGCATCGAGCAGAGGGAAAAGGAGTGATCCGCTTTGAGATGGCCTCGCGTCCGATTAGCTAGTTGGTGAGGTAACGGCCCACCAAGGCGACGATCGGTAGCCGGACTGAGAGGTTGAACGGCCACATTGGGACTGAGACACGGCCCAGACTCCTACGGGAGGCAGCAGTGGGGAATATTGCACAATGGGGGAAACCCTGATGCAGCGACGCCGCGTGGAGGAAGAAGGTCTTCGGATTGTAAACTCCTGTTGTTGAGGAAGATAATGACGGTACTCAACAAGGAAGTGACGGCTAACTACGTGCCAGCAGCCGCGGTAAAACGTAGGTCACAAGCGTTGTCCGGAATTACTGGGTGTAAAGGGAGCGCAGGCGGGAGAACAAGTTGGAAGTGAAATCCATGGGCTCAACCCATGAACTGCTTTCAAAACTGTTTTTCTTGAGTAGTGCAGAGGTAGGCGGAATTCCCGGTGTAGCGGTGGAATGCGTAGATATCGGGAGGAACACCAGTGGCGAAGGCGGCCTACTGGGCACCAACTGACGCTGAGGCTCGAAAGTGTGGGTAGCAAACAGGATTAGATACCCTGGTAGTCCACACCGTAAACGATGATTACTAGGTGTTGGAGGATTGACCCCTTCAGTGCCGCAGTTAACACAATAAGTAATCCACCTGGGGAGTACGACCGCAAGGTTGAAACTCAAAGGAATTGACGGGGGCCCGCACAAGCAGTGGAGTATGTGGTTTAATTCGACGCAACGCGAAGAACCTTACCAAGTCTTGACATCCCTTGACGAACATAGAAATATGTTTTCTCTTCGGAGCAAGGAGACAGGTGGTGCATGGTTGTCGTCAGCTCGTGTCGTGAGATGTTGGGTTAAGTCCCGCAACGAGCGCAACCCTTATGGTCAGTTACTACGCAAGAGGACTCTGGCCAGACTGCCGTTGACAAAACGGAGGAAGGTGGGGATGACGTCAAATCATCATGCCCTTTATGACTTGGGCTACACACGTACTACAATGGCGTTAAACAAAGAGAAGCAAGACCGCGAGGTGGAGCAAAACTCAGAAACAACGTCCCAGTTCGGACTGCAGGCTGCAACTCGCCTGCACGAAGTCGGAATTGCTAGTAATCGTGGATCAGCATGCCACGGTGAATACGTTCCCGGGCCTTGTACACACCGCCCGTCACACCATGAGAGCCGGGGGGACCCGAAGTCGGTAGTCTAACCGTAAGGAGGACGCCGCCGAAGGTAAAACTGGTGATTGGGGTGAAGTCGTAACAAGGTAGCCGTAGGAGAACCTGCGGCTGGATCACCTCCTTTCTAAGGAGTCAGGCGAAAGAATGACATCAAAAGATGACAGTCTTTCGGAACAGGTGATAGATACAAGTTGATTAGATATTGTTCGATTTTGAGGGCCCTGAAAAGGGGTTACTCAAAACCTGATGTGGGGGTTTAGCTCAGCTGGGAGAGCACCTGCTTTGCAAGCAGGGGGTCAAGGGTTCGATTCCCTTAATCTCCACCACATGGGCCAATAGCTCAGCTGGCTAGAGCACACGACTGATAATCGTGAGGTCGATGGTTCGAGTCCATTTTGGCCCACCATGTGATGAGAATCGAAGTTTCGGGAGACCGGGCTTTGAGGAACATCACCAAGACGTACCTTGAAAACTGAATAATAACTGCGAAACAAAGATTATAGTAAGTTCTTTTTAAGAAATATTACAATTTCAAAAGGAAGGGTAACATAATCTTCGTTGGCAAGAGAGAATCAAGAGGATACAAGCCGATCTCGAAAGAGATTAGTTTGATATGGTCAAGCGAACAAGGGCGCAGGGCGAATGCCTTGGCACTGGGAGCCGATGAAAGACGTGATAAGCTGCGATAAGCTTCGGGGAGCTGCAAATAAGCATTGATCCGGAGATTTCTGAATGAGGAAACTCACCTGGGTTCATACTCAGGTACGTTGTACTGAAATTCAAAATAGGTACATCGAGNGATTCCAGAGTACGGCCAGACACGTGAAACCTGGTCGGAAGATGGGGGGACCACCCTCCAACCCTAAATACTACCCAGTGACCGATAGCGTATAGTACTGTGAAGGAAAGGTGAAAAGCACCCCGGGAGGGGAGTGAAAAAGAACCTGAAACCCTGTGCCTACAAGCACCTAGAGCACGTCAAAGTGTGATAGGGTACTTTTTGTAGAACGGTCCGGCGAGCGATTGTATGCAGCAAGGTTAAGGACTTAAGGTCTGGAGCCGAAGCGAAAGCGAGTTTGAAAAGGGCGTTAAGTTGCATATAATGGGCCCGAAACCGGGTGACCTACCCATGGTCAGGTTGAAGTGGAAGTAAAATTCCATGGAGGACCGAACCGACCTCCGTTGAAAAGGCGGCGGATGAACTGTGGGTAGCGGAGAAATTCCAATCGAACCCGGAGATAGCTGGTTCTCCCCGAAATAGTTTTAGGACTAGCCTCAAGTTAGATACCTGGAGGTAAAGCACTGAATAGCCTAGCGGCCGAGAGGTTAGCGAAGCTTATCAAACTCAGAATGCCAGAGTATTGATGCTTGGGAGTCAGACAGTGTCAGATAAATGTCATTGTCAAAAGGGAAACAGCCCAGATCTACAGCTAAGGTCCCAAAGTCAGGTTAAGTGGAAAACGATGTGAAGATACGCAGACAACCAGGATGTTGGCTCAGAAGCAGCCACTCATTCAAAGAGTGCGTAATAGCTCACTGGTCGAGCGTCTTTGCGCGGAGAATTTAACGGGGCTAAACCTGACACCGAAGCTTAGGCAATCCAGCAATGGATTGGGTAGGGGAGCGTTGTATACGCGGAGAAACAGTAGCGTGAGCGGCTGTGGAGTGTATAGAAGTGAGAATGCCGGAATGAGTAGCGCGAATGCAGTGAGAATCTGCATGGCCGAAAGCCTCAGGTTTTTGGAGGAAGGTTCGTCCGCTCCAAGTTAGTCGGGAGCTAAGGTGAGGCCGGAAGGCGTAGCCGATGCACAGACGGTAGAGATTCCGTCACCACCAAAAGAGTTAAGCACAGGGACACATTTGAAGTCTCAGAGCCGGGTGTTGGTTCCGGTAGAGATCGAGGGAAGTTAGTACCGAAGTCTGGGATGGAAGATGGCGAGAAAAGCTGTGTGTATTTCTGAGGTGCCCGTACCGCAAACCGACACAGGTAGGTAGGAAGAAGATTCTAAGGCCAACGGGAGAAGGGTTGTTAAGGAACTCGGCAAATTGACCCCGTAACTTCGGGAGAAGGGGTGCTCCAGAGATGGAGCCGCAGAGAATCGGCCCAAGCAACTGTTTACCAAAAACACAGGTTTGTGCTAAATCGAAAGATGACGTATACGAGCTGACGCCTGCCCGGTGCTGGAAGGTTAAGAGGAGATGTGCAAGCATTGAATCGAAGCCCCAGTGAACGGCGGCCGTAACTATAACGGTCCTAAGGTAGCGAAATTCCTTGTCAGGTAAGTTCTGACCCGCATGAAAGGCGTAATGATTTGGGCACTGTCTCAACAGCCCGCCCGGCGAAATTGTAGTACCGGTGAAGATGCCGGTTACCCGCGACAAGACGGAAAGACCCCATGGAGCTTTACTGTAGCCTAATATTGGGTTTCGATGTTGCATGCACAGGATAGATGGGACACAGGGAAACAATCGCTTTGGCGGTTGCGGAGTGGCCGTTGGGATACCATCCTTGCGATATTGGAATTCTAACCTGCGGCTCTGAATCGAGTCGGGGGACATTGTTAGGTGGGCAGTTTGACTGGGGCGGTCGCCTCCTAAAAAGTAACGGAGGCGTTCAAAGGTTCGCTCAGCTTGAACGGAAATCAAGCAAAAGAGTGCAAACGCAGAAGCGAGCCTAACTGCGAGACTGACGGGTCGAGCAGTAACGAAAGTTGGAGTTAGTGATCCGGTGGTATGTGAGTGGAAATGCCATCGCTCAACGGATAAAAGTTACCCTGGGGATAACAGGCTGATCTCCCCCAAGAGTCCACATCGACGGGGAGGTTTGGCACCTCGATGTCGGCTCATCGCATCCTGGGGCTGTATTCGGTCCCAAGGGTTTGGCTGTTCGCCAATTAAAGCGGTACGCGAGCTGGGTTCAGAACGTCGTGAGACAGTTCGGTCCCTATCTGTCGTGGGCGCAGGATATTTGATGGGAGCTGTCCCTAGTACGAGAGGACCGGGACGGACGTACCTCTGGCGCACCAGTTGTTCCGCCAGGAGCATAGCTGGGCAACTACGTACGGATCGGATAAACGCTGAAAGCATCTAAGCGTGAAGCCGACCCAAAGATAAGATATCCCACTGATTT
>NZ_CABVEW010000025.1:0-7441 GCF_902497445.1 Faecalibacterium sp. Marseille-P9312 | reverse complement strand
AGTGCGATTCACGCAGGTTTCAGGCCCTTTCGCGCAAGTTTAGCCGCAGACCGCACCGTTCCGGCAGGGGTTTTGCTGTATTTGTACAAAAGAAAAAACACCCTCGTTCCTTCCCTTCTCGCTTTTTGCAGATTCCAGGGAAGAAACACAGGTGTTTCCTTGCTATTTGTCGAAGCTTGTGATATGCTATAGGTGTTGCTCGTAAGAGCAGCGGGCGCTGCAAACAACGGCAGGCGGTCAGCCACACTTCCGCAAAGGGGGTGGGCATATGCCGATTACTTTGACGTTTCATCTTTTTGGATGTGTTTTTACGATCAGAGTAAAACGCGAAAACCGCCACCGGGCAGGGTGACGGTTTTCACATTGAAAATCTAATCTCTTGAACCGGGCTGACCGCTTGTCGCAGCGCCCTTTCTATTATTAGTATAACAACTCTCCCTCCCGATGTCAAGTCAGGAGGGATTTTTTCTGTCACAGCGACGCATTCTCAAACGCATCCCCTGCGGCCTTTTGCAGGGCGTCGATGGAGATGGTGCAGAGGGCCGCGAGGTCGGCGTCCGAGCCGTCGGCAGGGATGTCCGCCACCTCTTTCTCCGTCTTGCCCTTGAGGTAGCTGCAATAGCCCTCGCTGTGCTCGTACCACTCCTTGCCGAGGCTGGATGCATTCCGCATCCCGTAACTGTCGCCCAGCTCAAGCTTGGAGCGGACGGTGTCCGGGGCGGTGACGCCGCCGTCTGCCGCGATGGTCAGCGCAGGCTCTGCCATGTCGCCGATGGCGCTGGTCACACGGCCATCGGCATCCAGCGTCAGGGCCACGACGGTAAGGTCAACTTCTGCGTTCACATCCTTGTCGTCGGTGGCGGTGATGTCCGAAGAGGCATTCTCCGCCTCCACGCCGAGGCTCACCCGGTCGCCCTTTGCCGCGCCGAGGGCGGACGCATTCGTGCAGGCTTTCGCCACGGCGTCGCGGTACTGATCCACCCGGATGGTGCAGCCGGACAGCAGGTCGGCGTCCACAGCCTTGCCGTCCTTATCCGTTTCCAGCATGGATGCCTGCTCGGGCGTCATGCCGGTGAGGTAGTCGGCGAAATCATCGGCCTGCTCGGCCCAGCCCTTTTTCAGCGAAGATGCCGCTGCCAGCGGGTAGTCGTCCCCTTTCTGGCGCTTGGTGCGGTAGTCGGTGGGCATGGTGACGACGCCTTTGCCGTCGGCGGTAACTTCCACTTCCAGCTCATCCAGCATTACGTCGGCCAGCTTGCCGTCTCCGTCCAGCAGGACGGCGGCGGCGATGGTATGGATGGTGCCGGTGCGGGCCTCGTCGGAGGCCTCGGTCAGGATGCCGAGGCCGGTCTTCCAGCCGCCGGTCTGGGTGGTGCTGGCGCTGCCGGACGAGCCGGACATGGCGTTCGAGCTGCTCATGCTGCCGGAATCGCTGCTGCCTTTGCGGCAGCCGGACAGCAGCAGTGCCGCCGCCACGGCACAGCTCAGAAGAGCTTTTTGTCTCTGTGTCATAAGCGTTACGCTCCCTTTCATCTCTTTGGGAGTAGTATAGCCCGACACAGCGCCAATCATGCACGTTTGCTCTGAGACCAACGTGTTATCTGGCAAAGTTCCAAAATACCAGCGTGTTATCGTCACAAATCAAACTTTGCCACGTTGGCAAACTTAAGGCTTGCTGGCAAAGTAGGTAGTTTGCCAATCAGGAGAACTTTGCCAGGTTGGCAAACAATCAATATTGAACGATATATCATTTAATTTATGGAACTTTGCCACTTATTCCACCGCAGTATCGCTCACATCAGCGGGCTCAGCAGGCGGAGCACACTGTCCAGCAGCGTCCCGGCCAGCGAGGTGCGGCAGTCGGCCAGCTGCACTTCCCGGCACTCCGGCAGGGTGTGGAGCACATCGTCCCGCAGCGCAATGACCTGACTGTTATAGAGCAGCAGCGCCCCGCACTCAAAGTGGAGGAAGAGGCTGCGGTAATCCATGTTGATGCTGCCCACCACGGCGGCGCGGTCGTCGCTGACGTAGCACTTGGCGTGGAGGAAGCCGGGCGTGAACTCGTAGATGCGCACCCCCGCCCGGAGCAGCGGCACATAATAGGAGCGGGTCAGCCGGAAGACGAGCTTCTTGTCCGGGATGCCCGGCAGCACCAGCCGGACGTCCACGCCCCGCTTTGCCGCCGCCTTGAGGGCTTCCAGCATGGTCTCGCCCACCGCGAAGTAGGGCGTGTAGATATAGACATACCGCTGGGCCTGATTGATGATATTCAGGTAGACCGTCTCGGCCAGAGCCTCTTCGTCCAGCGGGCTGTCCCCGTAGGGCTGTATCACTCCGTCCGACTGGGCAGACAGGGCCTCAGCCTGAGGCATAAAGGGCGCATAATCCTCCTCGCTGGGGCGGAAGGCGTTCCAGTGGTCGAGGAACATCACCGTGAAGTTCCAGACCGCCGCGCCCTCGGTGCGGAGGGCTGCGTCCTTCCAGTAGCCGAACCTCTCTTCTTCATTGATATACTCGTCGGCCAGGTTGATGCCGCCCGTATAGGCTGTATTTCCGTCCACCACCACGATCTTCCGGTGGTCGCGGTGATTCATGACCAGCGACACCAGCGGCACCACCGGGTTGAACGGGATGCAGCGGATATGCGCCCGCTCCATCTTCACCACGAAATCGGACGGCAGACCCAGCAGACTGCCGAAATCGTCGTAGATGAGCCGGACGTCCACCCCCTGCGCCGCCTTGCGGACAAGGATGTCCTCTACCCCCTTCCACATCTTGCCGGTGCGGATGATGAAGAACTCGAGGAAGATGAACCGCTCTGCCTTTTCGAGGTCGGCCAGCAGGTCAGGGTACATGGCCTCACCGCAGGGGTAATATTTTGCCGTGGAGTTTTTCCATGCGGGGTACGGCCCGTACTCCGAAACATACCGGCTCAGTCCCCTGCTGGCGGGGTCGAGGGCGTCGGTCTGGCCCGGCTGCTGGGCGAGGTCGGCGGTGTGCTGGCGCTCCACCGCCTGCATCCGCTGGCGCATCCGCTTGGCGGGGGCCTTGTTGCCGAAGGCCAGATAGAGCGCACCGCCCAGCAGCGGCATCATGCCGATGAGGACGAGCCAGATGATCTTATAGTCGCTGTTCTCGTCCTTCCGCACGAGGTAGAGGGTGATGAAGAGGCTGAGGACGTTCAGCCCCGCATTCACCCACGCCTTTCCGGCGGTGAGGGAGAAGAAGGCCCAGAGCAGCCAGCCGATCTGCAGCAAAACAAGGGCCACTGTGACCGTGGCCCTGTTGATGACACGATTGAAGAACCGTACGACCGGCAGCCGAAAGAACATCTGCGCCTCCCCCGCTGCCTTTCGGCAGCATTTTTATGGAAATAGTATAGCGCAGAGATGCGGAGATTTCAAGCTCAGGCGTCCGCGTCCTCGAAGCCCACCATGAGGCCGCCCAGCTCGGCGTAGTAGCTGCACAGGCCGCCGCACTCGGTCACCCGCACCTGTGCGCCCTCGAAGACCGCCTTTATCATGTGCATCAGGCGCTCGGCGGCGGCGGGGTTGCCGCAGTGGGCAATGACGACCTTGCCGTTCGTGTAGCCGTGGCCTTTGAGCTCCAGCACGAGACGCTCGAGAGCGCCGTGCTCGCCGCGGGTCCTGCAGAGGACGTCCAGTTCGCCCACATCGCTGGCCTTGCCGATGACCCGGATGTTGAGCATCCGCGCCACAGCGGCCACAGTGGGCTTTATGCGGCCATTCCGGGCCAGATTCGCCAGCGATTCCAGCGAGAACAGCAGATGGGTGTGGTGACGGTAGCGCAGCATCTCTTCGCAGACGTCGTCAAACGCCATCCCCTCGGCCAGCAGGTCGCGGATGTGCTCTGCCAGAAGCACCAGTTCCGGGCCGGCAGACAGGCTGTCCAGCACAAAGACCTGAGAACCCGGGTGCTCTGCCTGATACTCTTCTGCGGCCAGCTGGGCGGCGTTGCAGCTGCCCGACAGGGTGCCGGTGATGGTGATGGCATAAATTTCATCTGCGCCCTCATAAGCCTCCAGCCAGTCGCCGATGTTGGGGCAGGAGGTGCTGGTCTTGCCCTTATAGGTGCGCAGGGCAGTCGCCATTTCCACGGCGTCCAGCGTGCCGTCGTCGAGGTATTCCCTCTCGTCGGTCACGATCTTCAGAGGCACAGCAGCAAAATCAATGCCGTCCAGCTGATACAGGCTGGCGGAAGAGTCCACAACGATTCGTTTCATATCCATCTATCTCCATTCCGGCGGGTGTCCGCCGCATTTTTTACGTTCGATGAGTCCACTATATCAGTTTTTCAAAAACCTGTCAAGCGATTTGCAAAATTCTTAATATTGTTTTCATAAACGGTTGACCCCGACTCAAAAATGCGCTATACTACCACCATGAATCAGGAAATGAAACGCCGTGTCACGGCCTGCGCCGCCGGGTTTTCCCTGCCGCGCTACCGGGAGCTGCCCTCCGTGGGGCTGTATCTCGACCAGACCGTGCAGCTCGTCAACAGCTGCTTCCGGGGCTTCCCCGGGGTGGAGCTCACCCCCTCCATGGTGAGCAACTACGTCAAGAAAGGAGTCATCTCCCACCCCGTCAAAAAGAAGTATTCCCGCGAACAGCTGGCTTCTCTCATCTATATCGTATTGTCTAAAAACGTCCTCTCGCTGGAAAACATCGACACCCTGTTCCAGATGCAGCGGGCTCACTGCACCGCCGCCGAAGCCTACGACTACTTCTGCGACGAGGTAGAGAACTGCCTGCCCTACATCTTCGGTGCCAGCAGCACCATCTGCGGCCTCGACCCGGATGCCGACGACGAAAAGCGTCTGCTGCGCGGTACCATCGTCGCCGCCGTGAACAAGATGTACCTCGACTGCTGCTTCGTCGCCATGCGGCAGGAGGAAGCCCTCTGGCCGGGGATCCTCGGCGATTTACAATAAGATCGGTACAAAAAGCCCCCCGGCACCATGCGGAAGTGCCGGGGGGCTTTTCGTACAAAGCGGGGAGATGCGGAAGCTCTCCGCCTTGGGGAGGTGGTTATTTAGTGGAGCAGCTCGTTGTGTGCAAAACCGCCCACCGTCAGCTCTGCGCTCTCACCGGAGTGGGTGAGGACAAAGAGGGTGTCGTCCACGCCCAGAGACAGCATGCTGTCGATGTTCAGGGCGGTCTCACGGAGCTGGGTGCGGAACACGAGGGTGTTCACGCCCTGAGCCTTCAGCTCCTTCAGGTTGCTCAGGCAGCCGGAAAGGACGGCAGTCTCAGCAGGCACTGCCACAACATACCGGCCATCGGCAATAGAGGTCTCGTAGGCCCCTGCCCCGGTAACGGTGAGGGTGACAGCGGAGGAGCCGCCGTTGCTCTCGGGTACCAGCATAGGCACAATGTCCCGCTTCTCGGTCTCATTACAAGTCTCGCACTTGTAGATGGTGTAGCCCTCGGAGGTGTAGGTGGGTGCGACCACCTTTGCAACTACGGTAAAGTGATGCTCGCCGGTAGCAGGCACAACGTCCCGCTTCGTCTCGCCGCAGGCAGAGCACTTATACTCCGTGTATCCGTCTTCGGCACAGGTCGCATCCTTGTGCTCACTCTCCACCCAGTTATGGGCTTCTCGATCAATGGCGATGTGTTCCAATTCTTCTACACCGCATTCGCACTTCTTCAGCTTGTAGCCCTCGCTGGTGCAGGTGGCCTTCTTCACAATGTCACCATCGCTGTATTGATGCACATGGGTCGACGAGTCGACCTTAGTTACAGTGCCGGTAACATTCTTATCATTCCCAACGGCAGCACCATTTTTGTTATTGCCCTTGCCGCCCTGAGCGGTCACCTTGCCGCCAGTAACCTTCACTTTGTTACTTTTATTAAAACCATCACCGCCGGTTTTGCTTCCCGTACCGCCAACAGCCACAACAGTGCCGCCGGAGATCGTTGCATTACCAATGCCCGATCCTCCGTCACCATCTTTTGTGTTGCCTCCCTGTGCAATCAGCGTTCCTCCAGAGACTCTTACTTCATTCGTAACATGGACGCCGTCCGATCCATCATAAAGTTCTTCCAAACCACGATCAATCAAAACATTTCCGCCCGTTGCTTTTACCGTTCCGCCGGAAATTTCTATGGGGCCGCCGTACGCATTTGCATAGCCATCACCGCCCAGGCCCTGACCAGCGGTCACAATAATCATGCCGTCCTTGCTGTCAATTCCTGTAACATCTCCGCCAATCGCTTCTACGATACCGCCCGAAATCTTTTTCGTTAGAATTCCGGTACCTGCTCCGAAAAACTTACCGCCGGAGTCTGAAGCATCGCTTATAATATCGCCACCTTTTCCGATGACAGTTCCGCCAGCGATCTCTGCGCCATCAATTCCTCTGCCAGACGCAGCATAAGAGGACTTCCCCATTGTATCACTTACTGTAAGTGTTCCACCGGTGGCTACCAAGGAACCATTACCGTCTTTGTCTTCGATGGTCGTTGTACCTTTTCCCTCAGCTCTGAGCCCCGCTCCTGCACGGTCTATGTCATAGTTCTTAAGCCCTGTTCCGCCGGTCAGCTCATTCTTGCCGTCCAGCTCCAGCGTCACATTGCCACTACCGGAAACGGTCACAGCGTTCTCTTTCGTATCCCCTGCATTCACCTTCAGGTCACGGAGGATGACCTTCAGGGCATTGGCAGAGTTATTGATGATCTTCACCACGTTGCGGGCGGCTTCCTGAGCCTTTTCGGTGAGGGTGGTGGGGGCGTTGGTGTCCCCGTAGGTCTTCTCCTCAGCGGTCTTTTTCTCCCCGGTCTCCTGCTCCGCAGCAGGCTTGGCGGCCTCCTGCTGGGCCTCGGGGTCATACTGGCCGTACTCGATCACCTGATTGGAGGTCTTTTCGGTCTGTTCCTGCTCCTGAGAGTCGGCGGGCTTCTGCTCGTCTTTCTTCTCCTCGTCCTTCTTCTGCTCGTCCTCCGGGGCCAGCAGCTCCAGAGAGCCGGGCTCCTCGGCCTCGCCGGTGTTCTCGCCGGTCTTCTCAGCCTCAGCGGTGTCCTCGCCGGTCTTTTCGACCTCGTCGGAGTTCTCGCCGGACTTTTCAACCTCGGAGGTGTTTTCGCCGGACTTTTCGGCCTCGGAAGTGTTCTCTTCCTCTGCGTTCAGGCTTGCGGTGGGCTTGGTGTTGTCGCCGGTGATGATGATGTCATCACTGTCGTCCTCGCTCTTCTCGACAGCCACACCGCCGACCTTGATGCTCTTATTGCCCTCAGTATCCACAGAGACTTCCACGTTGCCCCGACTCACATCACAGATGTAAGCAGCCGAGGCCGGGGCCGCAACTGCCGACACTGCCATGCTCAGGGCCAGGACGGCAGCTGCCGTCCGCTTCATATTTTTCCGTAACCGCATAATTTTTACCTCCTGTTTCGTGGTTTTTCCTTTTTTTATTTTACCC
>NZ_CABVEW010000024.1:0-10438 GCF_902497445.1 Faecalibacterium sp. Marseille-P9312 | reverse complement strand
TTTCTGCCTGCTCCAGCATTTCATCCACACGCTGGCTAGGTTCATTCTGCCGCAGACCGTCCTCGAATTGTCGTTTGTTGATAACTTCGTTATCCCACGACTGTCCGTGTGCGCTAGTGTCGATGCGAACATCCGTTTCGCCGATATAGCCAATGGTGCCCTCGATGGTTCCAGTGGGCAAATCAACCATTACATCGTCACCGACTTTGTAGCCGTTTTCTTTCTGTACAGTGGTACACTGCTCCTTTTCTTCATCCGTCAGGTAGCGGTCGGACTGGATCATCAGGTCGATATACTTTTCCACCTGCGCCCATTTCAGGGTGATTTTCTGGTGGTCTGGGTAATGGTCAAATTCCAGTCCCTTCCAGTCGTGGTTCACAAAACCCCGGCTTCCGTCCAGAAAATCGTGGGAGTGCCCACCAATGCCGTACTCCTTTGCCAGTGCTTTGGCACGGAGTTTGCGGTCAGGCTGGGTCTGGTACAGCGCCATAATGCGCTGTTTGCCGCCTGCAAACCCTGAACCATGCCGCCGCAGCTCGTTCTCAATTTCAGCCTGCGACAAAACAAAAGCGGAGGGCGTTTTTTCGCTCTCCGCTCGGTCGATTTTTTCGATTTGCTGGGCTTCGGTGGGGATGTTCGCATCCAGAAAACTTAGCTGTAGATCAGCTCCGTCATCACCAGTTCCTCTGCCTGCGTTTTCAGGCTGTTCATGTGCTGCACCCACATCAGTTGATTCTGCGCTTTGTCCGGGGCTGGGTCCTGCTTCAGAAGCTGCTCCATGGTCTGTTGCATCCGGCTCTCTGCCGTCTGCTCCAGTTCCATCAGATGCGGGTACAGCGTCCCGTTCAGGAGCATCGAATTGTACAGTACCGGGCGATACTGCTTCAGGTAATTCCGGCGCATCCTGCCGTACTTGCCCAGCGGGGTCTTCGGCTGGCTGAGGGTCAGGTTCGGGAGCTGGTAATCCCCGATCTTCGTGTAATTCAGACTGCTGCTCATATTCTTCCATCCTTTCTATGTTTCGGCGGCGGGTCGTGGTTTTCACAGTCCGCTCGATTTTGCGTAAGACCTCGCGGCTGATGTCGCTGGTAGCGGCACCCAGCGCATAGACTGCATCGGGTGTGGAAAAGGTGTGGATGGCCTGAAAGTCATCCTTGTCAAAGTAGCCTTCCGGTTCAAACCCGCATCGTTCTAATAGAGTGTAGGTGACGCTCATTGTCGCAGCGGCCTTGAACTGAAGTTCCTTTCCACTACTATCATAATCATCAAAGAAAGAGCCGTCAACGATGTTGAGGATGTCGCCGCTGTTGTTGTCCCAATAATCGTTCACCAGCTTCTCCGCAATATTTACGAGCTGCTGGCTGAGCCGTTCATGGCTGATGCCGTATTCTGCGGTCAGCATCTCAGACACCGGCTTGAAAAGGTCGTCATTCATTTCCCATCGTTCCGGGTCGCGAGAATTGCGCCGTACTCCGGTGTCCGACACATCAAACACATAGTGCAGACGCGGGTATCCGCTGGATTCGTCCAACAGGGCGATGCCCTTGGAGCCACGCCGGACATACCGGTTCATGCGGTTGTTCCAGATGTCGTAATCGGCGCAGGCTGTGGCATCGGGTCGCTGAGCGTAGATCATCAACTGGTCGGGAAAGCTGTACTTGTACAGCCGGGATGCTGTGGTCAGATAGTCCGTCCAGCTTTCCCAGTACCGCGTCAAGCCGTTTGCCGTGCGCTGGGCAAGAGCAAGATATTCTTCGGTTTTGCTAGACATTGTTGCCTCCTTCCGGTTTTGAGCATAAAAATAGCGGGCAACCGTTTTATGATTGCCCGCAGGGATGTAATATTATTTTTCAAAAATCAGAGCGATTCGCCCAGTCTGATAACCGCGGCCAGATTGGGAGCGGTCGTCATGCTGCCCTTGGTTTCCATGTTCGGAACTGTGATGATGCCCATATCCTCCCACTTCAGATAGGAGGTCATAGCCTTATACTGTGCGATGGCTGCATCGAACACATGGTCGGCACCGGCATCCAGCAGCAGGGCGGTCTTGTGGAAGTGGAAGCCTACACTGCCGCCGGCATACAGACGGTCAATGACGGTTTTCATCTGTGCGGTAATGTCGAACCAGTAGATGGGCGATGCGAACACCACCATGTCGGCATCCACCAGAGCCTCAAAGACCTTGCCCATATCATCTTTCTGGACGCATTCGCCCTTGTGTGCCCAGCAGTATTTGCAGCCCAGACAGCCACGGATGTTCATGGGTGCTACATCCAGAATGCTGACCTCATTCTGGTTCTTGCGGGCGGCTTCTGCAAAAGCCTGTGTCATAATCTCCGTGTTGCCGCCTTTGCGGGGACTACCGTTCAAAACTACGATTTTCATTTCAGATACTCTCCATTCTGTATGTTGATTGCACGGACAGAATACTGTCAGTGCTTCTTACGAATTTTTGACGCAGTAGCAGTGTAGCTCATGTCCAGCAACATTTTCAGCTTGTCAGCATCAGCTTTGTTGTCCAGTGAAACCGTGATCCAGCTATCTTTGTTCATGTGGTAGGCAGGAAAGAAACCGGGTTCACTGCGCAGTGAGCCAATCAGAAGTGGGTCGCATTTGAGATTCACCACATCCAGTAGTTCGTCACCGGGTAATCCCAGCCTGCTCCTTGGAATGTCCATAATCAAGGCAAACCATTTCTGATTGTTGCTGTGCCGGAAGACTGCAAAATTGGGATTCTTCATCCACGGGTAATCCGGCTCAACGCTATATTGTTCAAGAATAAATTGCATAAATCCTGCACGATTCATGGCGAAGACCTTTCAATCTGCACGTTGCCATTCGGCAATTATCGTTAGCAGATATAAACTTTTGCTTGTTGAGCCAATTATACCACACTGCCAACCATAGAGAAAGAGGATATGTACGCCGCCCGCAGGCGGCAAAAATCAGTCCAGAGGAAATTCGACCTCGGCAAACTGCTCGTCGGTCATGAGTTTCAATTTTGCAATCACACTTTCAGACAGTTCCCGCAGGGCGATTTCGTCGGGCATCAGGTAGCACTGCATGAGCCGCAGTTCGTGGATAAGCCCCAGCCGGGTGCCGGTGTTGTAGAGCATCATCAGCATCAGTTCTTCATGGTCAAAGTTCATGTCCATTCCTCGCTTTCCGGCAGACGGTGGGATTGCACTCCGGGGCATCGCACTTCTCTTTGAGATTCAGCAGCACCGAAGGACGTTCCGGCTGCTTGTCCAGAAACCCCTGTAAATCTTTGAAGCCGATGCTGTCCACATAATGCACAGACACCTCGCCATTGCGTTTGAGTGCGATCACATCGCTGACCGACAGGCTGTGCCCCTCAAAATCCTGCTGACGGGAGAGGTTGAACATCTGAAATAGTTCTTCCAAAATCTCGTTGTTCGGCACATCCTGCCACATGGCGGGCAAATCAGCATAGTAGGTGACCTCATAATGCTCCGGGTCTGGCGTTTTGCCACGACGATGCAGTTCCCGCATGGAAGCAAATCTTTCATCGAGGATTTTTTCGTCATGCCGCAACTGCATCACCATATAAACATCGCACCCTGCGTTCAGAAACTTCTGCGGGATGTCTGTCATGGGTTCACCGTCAAAATTCTGGTTCCATTTTTGCTGCATCGTCCACCTCACAGTTCCGGTGCAGAACGTGCAGAGGATTTTGGCGCAGACGTATCACTTGCCAGTTCTGCCAGCTTTTCCAGTGTGGAAGGGCGATGGTCTGCACTCAGTTCCTCGGCTTCCGCAACTTTATCCATGACTGCATCGTAGTCCTGCAGTAGCCGCCGGCCCTTTTCCATGTGGTGTGCTTCCAGAATCTGCTCACGGGCTTCCTGAATGATCAGTTCCGGGGCATCCAGCTGCCCACCGTCCATCACAGAATAATCGCTGTGGTAGAGGGTGTAATCCCATCCATCCTCACAGGACTGGATTGCAAGGTAGCCTTTGCCGCCCAGTTCCCACGCCGCCTGCTCGTCCTGTGTCTGAATCTCCGGGTAGAAGTCGGCATGGTTCCGCTCCATGACCTCGGCAAACTGGCAGATGTGGAACACATTGCCCAAACCGCCCACGTCAAAGTGGTAATCATCCAGATGCTCCACCCGTGCCGTAAAACTGCGCCCATCCGGGTAATCCACCTGAATCACGCCGCCATCTGGAATGCGATAGAGGTCATCATAGTGGCTGTTGATGAGACGAATATCCTTCGGCAGCGTTTCAGGCTCCCAGATGCGCCGTCTGCCGATACCAGCTTGCGGGATGTTTTCGAGGATCTTTACGCTTTCCTGTTGGATGACCTTGCGGTCATCGTCCGAAAGTTCAAACAGATACCAGTTCCGGGCGGCAGAAATGGCGTTCCTGCCATCGGGCGGCAGGTTCTTTTCCGAGATCTGCCCGCTTTCCAGCGGCTCACCAGTTACCTTGTTGTAGGTGGCAAAGCCGACGCCTGCACCGTTTTCCCGGAGGTGGAGATAGCGTTCATCGTTGATAAGGTAGACCGCTTCTTTTTTCTGCTCCATCAGCACCCACCTTCAAATTCCAGAGAAAACTTGCTGCGGCCATCGGCTTCACAGGACAGCAGCACGGTGGCATTGTAGGTCTTGCCCTTGGCACTCTTGCAGTCCTTCAAGCGGACACGACCATCCCGCAGCAGCTTGTCCGCCACATGAGCGTCCAGCCGCTTGCCCAGACGCTTGAAGAACGCATTGTCCTTCCACAGGACAAAACGGCACTCCCGGTTCTCGCAGAACCAGCCTTTTTCACGCTCCACGACAGGCTTACCACAGTTCGGGCAGACACCAATAATCTTGCTTTTCATAAGTGCATTCGCTCCTTTTTTCATTTCCGTGTTCTTTACCAGTTCGGTAATCATCGTATTGATCTCGGTCATAAATTCGCTCGGCTCCATTTCGCCACGTTCGATTTGCAGCAGCTTTGTTTCCCAGTCAGCTGTCATATCCGCAGACTGGATTTCTTCGGGCATCACAGTGATGAGGGCTTTGCCTTTGTCGGTGGGCAGCAGCACCTTGGTTTTCTTGGTACCCTTGCGCTCCAGAAAGCCCTTCTGCACCAGCTTTTCAATGGTGGCTGCTCTGGTTGCCGGAGTACCGACACCCTGACGCTCCACGCCCTCCGGCATACTATCCGCACCCGCTGCCTGCATAGCTGACAGGAGAGTATCTTCGGTGAAATGCTTCGGTGGGGACGTCTGACCCTCTTTCAGTTCGGCACCGGCAACGCTGCACTGGCTCTGCTCTTGCGCATCTGGCAGAACAACTGCTTCCTTTTGCTTGCCCAGAAGTTCTCCCAGCATTTTTCGTTCCATGGCTTTCCATCCGTCGGACAGCACCAACTTGCCTTTTGCGGAGAATTCCTCTCCGGCGCAGATGGTGATAATCGAGGTTTCTGCATAGCGGTGCGGTTCACCTACGGCGCAGAGTAGCCGTGCAGCAATCAGCCGCAGAATCTTCCACTCCCCGGCAGGGAGTGCGGCAAGGTCTGCGTTTGCCATGCTTTTCGTGGGCAGCAGCGCATGATGGTCGGTGACTTTGCTGCCATTGATGACCTGCTGCACATGGATGGGAATCGGCTCCTCCACGGCAAACGCCCTGCCCGTGTCCGTCACCAGTCCCGGAAGGGAAGCCGCCATATCCTCCGTCAAAAACCGGCTGTCCGTGCGGGGGTAGGTGATAAGCCGCTTTTCGTAAAGGCTTTGGGCATAATCCAAGGTCTGCTGTGCCGTAAATCCCAGCAGACGGTTGGCATCCCGCTGCAATGCAGTAAGGTCATAGAGCTGCGGCGGGCTTTCGGATTTCTCCTTGCGTTCCATCTTCTGCACCGTGACACGCCCCTCCTTTCGGCATTTGGAAAGCAGCAGTTCGGCATCCGCTTTCTGGGCAAACCGCTTGCTGGATGCGGTGCCGCCGTCCGCAAGGGTCAGGGCAACCGTGTAGAATTTCTCCGGCACAAAGGCGGCGATGGCGGCTTCCCTCACCACGGTCATAGCGAGCACCGGGGTCATAACACGCCCCACCGCCAAAGGCTGGTTGTACAGGCATGAAAAAAGCCGGGACGCATTGATGCCGACCATCCAGTCGGCACGTTCCCGGCAGAGTGCTGCGTTGTACAGCGCATCGTATTCAGTTGACGGCTTCAGGTGGGCGAACCCTTCTCGGATGGCATTTTCCTCCATGCTGGACAGCCACAGGCGGGAAAAAGGCTTTTTGCACCCTGCTTGCTGGTACACCAAGCGGAAAATCAGTTCTCCCTCGCGCCCTGCGTCGCAACTGTTCACGATGCTATCCACATCCGGGCGGTGCATCAGCTTTTGCAGGATGCCGAACTGCTTTTTGGTGCTGGCAGACACCAGATACTGCCACTTTTGCGGCAGGATGGGCAGATCTGCGATGCTCCACTTGGTGTACTTTTCGTCATAGACATTGGGCGGAGCCAGTTCCACCAGATGACCAACGCACCAGCTCACCAGATAGCCGTTGCCCTCAAGGTAGCCGTCCTGACGGCTGGTGGCACCGAGGACTTTGGCATAGGACATGGCGACGGACGGTTTCTCCGCCACGATCAATTTTGCGATAAGAATCCCTCCAATCTGTTTCGGATTGCAATATGTAAGGCGGCAAACGCCGCCAATAGAATTATTCTTCTGCGTTATCCTCCTCGCCGGTCTCCTCCGGCTCATCCTCCACAGGGATTTCAAAGTCGCCCTTGTCCTCAGTGTAGTTTGCATCGGGGTCAAGGGCTTCTTTTTCTGCCTGCTTTTTCTGCTTCTGCTTCATAAAGGTGTAAATGCCACCGCCAGCAACCAAACCGACCAGTGCCAGTACGCCTAAGAACGTAGCAGCATACTTCGTAACTTTGTTGCCACCAGTCTGTTCAGAACCGGATGCCGCCGCTTTTTCCGCAGCCTTTTTCGCATCCTCCTCGGCCTGTTTGCGCTCCTGTTCTGCCTGCGCCGCCGCTTCTTTTTCAGCGGTGTAGGCATCGGCATCTTCATCTTCCATCAGGGAAAGAAGGTCGGCTTCGTCCACAAGATTCATGAAATGAACGGTGTTTTCCCCCTTGTCGTTGCGGTCGATGACCAGATAGAATGTGTTGCCAGACTTCGACACCAGCGTGATGAACTGCTGGCCAGAGCCATCCGAATAACTGGTGTGGTAATCGTCCACCATCGTCAGATTGCCCTCCGGGGTCAGAGCACCGGTTTCCTCATCGGTCACGGTGACCACATCTTCTTCATCGGTGGTAGAAGTCAGGACGGGCTGTTCCACTTCCTCCACAGGCTCACCGCCATAGGCAAAAGCAGGAGCCGCCATGCCAGCGCACAGTGCCACCGACAACATCAGGGCACAGAACTTATTCATCATCTTCATTATCAGATTCCTCCTTGTTGAACGTAGCACCGACTGCGGACAGCGCAGCCGGGGTCGGGGTGGACGTTGCAGACTGGCGCAGCAGGGCGGCAAGCTGTTCCGGCGTGACCTTGGCGGTGCGCACCATCTCGTTGACCTCGGCAGC
This sequence comes from Faecalibacterium sp. Marseille-P9312, assembly GCF_902497445.1. Lineage (NCBI taxonomy): Bacteria > Bacillati > Bacillota > Clostridia > Eubacteriales > Oscillospiraceae > Faecalibacterium > Faecalibacterium sp. Marseille-P9312. The sequence goes on along the minus strand of NZ_CABVEW010000024.1, from coordinate 2,875 downwards.
TTCTGCTTCCTGAATCCGCCGCTCAAGGCTTTCAATGCGAGTGTTGATCTTAATGCGACGCTCCCTTTCCTTTTCCAGAGAAGCGCGTAGTTTATCGAGTTTTTCGCTCATTTCTTCCTCCAATCATTTTGAAAGCCGTCCAAAACCGGACAGGTATTTCTGCCAGTAGGACGAGTGAATATCAGCATACTTTATGGGGTCTCCGGCAGACACCATCTTGCCGTTTCCAAGGTAGATGCCCACATGACTTTTCCCCGGCGTATCATACGTTCCTTCAAAGAAAACAAGGTCGCCGGGCTTTGCTTCGGCTTCGGAAATGTGCTGGCTCTTGTTCCACAGACCGTTGGCGGTGGTGCGCCCCACATTGTAGCCGTTCTGGTTGTAGACCCAGCAAACGTAGCCGGAGCAATCAAACCCGGTTTCCGGGGTAGAACCGCCCCAGACGTAGGGCGTGCCCACATACTTTTGCGCCTCCTTGTAGATAGCGGCAAACTCGCTGTCCGTCAGGGCTTCCGCAGGAACCTGATAGTCGATGCCGGGTGTGCCGGAGCCATCGGAGCCACCGGGCGGCAGACCGCCGTTGAACAGATAAGGCCGACCACCCAGCGTATCCTGAAAGATCTCATAGCGTTTCCACTGGTCGTTGTCCAGTTCCTCCCGGATATCCACTTCCAGCCCTTTATTCACCAATTTGGTGTGGAAGATGCGGTACTCATAAGGCACCTGTGTGGGAACTGGGATTCCTGCCGGACTGATGACCCAGACGGTCTTATACCGTATCTGCACCTCCACCCATGTGGTCAGCTTGTACTGCTTTTTGAAGGTCTCCTTCAACTTGCCCTGCACCTCTGACCGGGTGTAATCGTCATAGAGAGTCGTGAGAAAAGAGGTCAGCTGCCATGGGTCATGCTCGATGGGGTCAAGGTGATACTGGTACTCGTTATAGCCGGGGTGGTCGGTGGGGGTGCGCTTGATCTTTTTGTCCAGCTCCTTTTCCAGCTTCTTGTAGTCGGTTTCGGCTCCCCGGATGTCCCGGTCCTCTGCGGTGTAAATGGTCTGACCGGATACCTGCGTGGTGCCTGAAAACAGAATGGAACAGGACGAAAATGCCGACATGACCAGCAGCAAGAGCAAAAGAAAAACGCCCACGATCAAAAGAACGTGCGCGTTGCTTTTTGCAAAATTGGCAATGCCGTTGACTGTGGTACTGACCACCGATTTTCCTTTGTCGATGACCTGTTCCATGCCAGACTTCGCAGCAGTGGTGCCATTGGATACCGCTTTGCCGCCTGCGGTCTGTGCCGCTGTACCCGAATGGGCGGCGGCATAGTGACTTTTACGGATTTCTTGCCGCTGTTTCCAGCGTGAAAGCCAGTTGGAACTGCCCTCGCCGGTGCCGGATGCGCCTGCATCTTGTGCCGCAGGCGGCTTCTGCACGGAAGATTTTGCGGTTCGGACCCCTTTCTTGCCCTGCATCTTGGCTTTCTTTTTCAGCTTTCTGGCGTAACAGCTCTTGGAAATATCGTGGGTAGTCTCGGCAGCTTTTTCGCCCTCGCTTAAAGCCTGCGTGCCCCCATTATCGTCCTCGTACTGGTCAACCTCCCGATGCACCGCAGACCGGGCGGCAGCAGCGGCATACATAGCACGTTTCTGCTGCTTTGTCATGCGGGATGCCTCATCCGGGGTGATCTCGGCTTTGCCAAAACGCAGGTGCTGCGCCCTTTCCGCAGCCTTATCTGCATCGGTTTTCAGCTTTTTCTTTCTGGGCACCGACTGCTCCACCTTGGGTTTTTTCGGGGGAGAACGGGTCTTTTTTGCGGACGATTCCTCTTTGATGATCAGTTTCGGTTCACTCATTTCTGTGCGCCCTCCGAGATCTCGTTGAGCTTGGTCGTGAGGATGCGGTAAAGTTCAAGGTCTTTCGGGAAGTGGTCAACAAAGGGCAGGATCACGTTACCGAAAAACAGCAGCCCTTCACCTTCGCCGGAGTGGGTAACGTAGGAAAGCTGATGCGGGCTGATATTGAGCTGCTTTGCGAGGATTTGCCGATCACCGTTCGCCTGATTGAGCATATAAACGAAGTCCGAATTCTCAAAAATATTTGATACTTCGGGACTTGCCAGCAGATCTTTGACGTTCTGCGTTAGGGCTGTCGGGATGCCGCCCCACTTACGAAAACGCTTCCAAATTTCAACGCTGTACGCCGCAGTCTGTTCCTCTTTCAGCAAAAGGTGGAACTCGTCTGCATAGTACCGGGTGGATTTTCCGGCACTGCGGTTGGCTGTCACACGCCCCCACACGGCATCCTGCACGATGAGCATACCCAGCTTTTTGAGCTGCTTGCCCAGCTGCTTGATGTCAAAGCAGACGATGCGGTTATTGATATCTACGTTGGTGTGGTGATTGAAAATGTTCAAACTGCCCTTGACGTAGATTTCCAGCGCAGCCGCCACATGGCGGGCTTCCGGTTCGTCTTGCGTCAACAGTGCATTGTAGAGGTCTTCCAGCAGCGGCATATTTTCCGGGATGGGGTTCTCGAAATACTTGCGGTAGACCACATGGACGCAGCGGTCAATGACCGTCTTTTCCACCGGCTGCAAGCCCTCTTTGCCGCCGACCACCAGTTCGCACAGGGACAGCACAAAGTCGGCTTTCAAAGCCAACGGGTTGTCCTCCTCCGAGTAGTTGCTGTTGATGTCCATCGGGTTGATATACTGGGTGCTGGCAGGGCTGATGTGGATGACCTGCCCATGCAGACGCTCCACCAGCGGAGCGTAATCGGCTGGGTCAGCGGTGTTACCACCGCCTTCCCGCCTAAGAACCGTACGTGACAGTTTCCCGTCATACGGCTCAAGCATTTCATCACTTCTTCAAG
>NZ_CABVEW010000023.1:0-10860 GCF_902497445.1 Faecalibacterium sp. Marseille-P9312 | reverse complement strand
TTTCTGCCTGCTCCAGCATTTCATCCACACGCTGGCTAGGTTCATTCTGCCGCAGACCGTCCTCGAATTGTCGTTTGTTGATAACTTCGTTATCCCACGACTGTCCGTGTGCGCTGGTGTCGATGCGCACATCGGTTTCGCCAACATAGCCGATGGTACCTTCAATCGTTCTGGTGGGCAGGTCTACCACAACTTCATCCCCGACATTGTAGTTGGATGCTTCCTGTCTGGTAGCACGCTGTTCCTTTTCCTCATCTGTCAGATAGCGGTCGGACTGAATCATAAGGTCGATATACTTTTCCACCTGCGCCCATTTCAGGGTGATTTTCTGGTGGTCGGGATAATGAACAAATTCCAGACCCTTCCAGTCGTGGTTGACGAAGCCTCGACTGCCATCCAGATAATCGTGGGAGTGCCCACCGATACCGTACTCCTTTGCCAGTGCTTTGGCACGGAGTTTGCGGTCAGGCTGGGTCTGGTACAGCGCAATAATGCGCTGTTTGCCGCCTGTAAACCCTGAACCATGCCGCCGCAGCTCGTTCTCAATTTCAGTCTGCGACAAAACAAAAGCGGAGGGCGTTTTTTCGCTCTCCGCTCGGTCGATTTTTTCGATTTGCTGGGCTTCGGTGGGGATGTTCGCATCCAGAAAACTTAGCTGTAGATCAGCTCCGTCAGCACCAGTTCCTCTGCCTGCGTTTTCAGGCTGTTCATGTGCTGCACCCACATCAGTTGATTCTGCGCTTTGTCCGGGGCTGGGTCCTGCTTCAGAAACTGCTCCATGGTCTGCTGCATCCGGCTCTCTGCCGTCTGCTCCACCTCTATCAGGTGCGGATACAGGCTCCCGTTCAGGAGCATCGTGTTGTACAGCACCGGGCGATGGTCTTTCAGGTACGTCCGGCGCAGCCTGCCGTACTTGCCCAGCGGCTTCCGGGGCTGGTTCAGGGTTAGGTTCGGGAGCTGGTAGTCCCCGACGGTCGAGTAGGTCACGTTCCTGCTGTTCGTATTCATATTGGCTCCTTTCTGCATTGCGGCGGCGAATGGTTGTTTTTACGGTGCGCTCGATGTTACGCAGCACCTCCCGGCTCATGTCGCTGACTGCTGCGCCGAGGGCGTAGACACTATCCGGGGTTGAGAAATTGTAGATTGCCTGAAAATCGTCCTTGTCGAACCACCCGGCCGGCTCAATGCCGCAGCGTTCCAGCAGCGTGTAGGTGACGCTGATGGCGGCGGCAGACTTGAACTGCATCTCCACCCCGGCTTCATCATAATCCATCAAGAGCGAACCGTCAACGATGGCACGAATGTCCCCGCCGTTGTTGTCCCAGTAATCCGCCACCAGTTTCCCCGCAACATCCGCAAGCTGCTGGCTGACACGCGCTCCGCTGATGCCGTAGGTCTTGCTCAACATTTCCGAAACCGGCTGCACCAAATCGGGACCGAGCTGCCACACCTCCGGGTCACGGGAATTGCGGCGCACCCCGGTGTCGCTTACGTCAAAGACGTAGTGCAGCCGGGGGAATCCGCTGGATTCGTCCAGCAGGGCGATGCCCTTGGCACCCCGGCGCACATAACGGTTCATCCGGTTGTTCCAGATGTCAAAGTCGGCGCAGGCGGTGGCATCCGGGCGCTGGGCGAAGATCATAAGTTGGTCGGAAAAGGGGTACTTGTACAGCCGGGATGCGGTGGTCAGGTAGTCCGTCCAGCTTTCCCAGTATCGGGTCAAGCCGTTGGCCGTGCGCTGGGCAAGGGCAAGATATTCTTCGGTTTTGCTTGGCATAGCGTTCCTCCCTTCAATCTCGTTGTAAACAAAAAAGCGAGCGGCCTTTTCAGGTCACTCGCTTATGGAATCTATGGTAGTTTATAGCATGAATGGAAGTATTCTATCAAGCCCACTTTTTGCGGGTTATGAAAAAATTTCGGAACAATGCCTTATGACATTATCTCAGTTGACAATCATCGACAAACTGGGAATTATTTAATTCTCTGTGTACCTAATTGTAATTGTTCAACTGTTATTTTTGCTTTATTGTCATCTTCCTTTTGAAGATTTTCTATTTCCGAACCCCGAATAGCCAAAATGATTTCGTCCCCCACCTGTAAATCATCAAGTGTTATATCTACAACATCTTGTGTATCATAATTACAATAAATCATAGGAATTTGGGAACAATCAATAAGGCAATCATCCCCTAAAACACCTTTTCCTACGGCGGACAAAAACCGCATATCCGAGCTGTTTAAGTCTGCATACCGGTCATTGGCCGCAATGCGGTCTTCCATCTCGATAAAGTTATAAAATAAATCTGTTAACTGGTCATTGATAATCTTTGTACACAACTACTTCTCCTGTCTGTCTTAACGGACCTTCTCAGCATCCCACTCCATTACGGATCCGGTCGCTGCATCAATCGTGAATTCGTATTCCGTTCCACCGTAGATGATCTTTCCTTCGTATTCCGGACGTCCGTCATCATAATCAAGCTTCCATTCGTAGAAATCCTTGTCCGTTGCTCCGCTTACACGGTCAAGGGCTGTTTTCTTTGCATCTGCCTCACTGACCGTAACGTTCTTGCTGTCTGCTCCCATCGTTTTTTCTTCATATGCGGAGCTGATGATCTCTCCGGTGTCTGTCGCAATCTCATAGTCATACTTTGCACCGCCTGCATACCATTCAATGTCATATACCTGACGTCCGTCTTCATAGTCAAGCTTTGACTTGGTGATCGTTGCATCCGCTGCCTTCACTCCGGCATGCTCCAGTGCGATCTTCTGTGCTGCTGCTTCATCCACGGTTCCGGTACCTGTTGCATTCTGTGCCGGAGCAGGGGCAGCGGGGTCTGCCGTCTCCGTCTGTGTCCCGGAAGCCTGCGCATTCTGTTCTTGGCTGCTCATTTCCATGACAGCTCCTGTCTCTGCATTGATCGTGTAGGCGTAGGCATACTCTCCGGAAGTAAATTCCACCTTATAGCAGGCCACTCCCGCCACCTCACTTAAGGTCGTGGCTGAAATGTCTGCATCTGCCGCTACAATATCCGCTGCTTTTAACGCCGCTTCCTGTGCCTCCTCCATAGGGATCATCTGTGTCTGCTCCTGGCTGCTTTGCTGCGGAATACTGGCTGCCGCATTATCTCTGCATCCGGTCAGGGTCATTGCAAGTGCAAATGCCGCTCCGATAAAAATCCATTTCTTTCTCATATTCTTTCTTATCCTTCCTATCAGATTGGAATGTGTAAAGTGTAGCCGATATCCTGCCAGATCACAAGTGAAATTTTTGTGTACAGGGTATATACGATTTGTCGAGTTCAGTATACCACACCGAATCCCATTGTAAAAGAGCCTATGTACGCCGCCCGCAGGCGGCAAAATTCAGTCGAGCGGAAATTCCAGTTCGGCAAACTCGGCATCGGTCAGTAGTTTCAGCTTTTCGATAACACTCTCCGACAACTCCCGCAGGGCAGTTTCGTCAGGCATCAGGTAGCACTGCATGAGCCGCAGTTCGTGGATAAGCCCCATCCGGGTGCCGGTGTTGTAAAGCATCATCAGCATGAGTTCTTCATGGTTAAAGTTCATGTTCAGCCCTCACTTTCCGGCATACCGTGGGATTGCACTCCGGGGCATCGCACTTTTCCTTGAGATTCATCAGCACCGAAGGGCGTTCCGGCTGCTTGTCCAGAAACCCCTGTAAATCTTTGAAGCCGATGCTGTCCACATAATGCACAGACACCTCGCCATTGCGTTTGAGTGCGATCACATCGCTGACCGACAGGCTGTGCCCCTCAAAATCCTGCGGACGGGAGAGGTTGAACATCTGAAATAGTTCTTCCAAAATCTCGTTGTTCGGCACATCCTGCCACATGGCGGGCAGATCAGCATAGTAGGTGACCTCGTAATGCTCCGGGTCGGGCGTTTTGCCTCGACGATTCAACTCCCGCATAGAAGCAAATCTTTCATCGAAGATTTTCTCGTCATGCCGCAGCTGCATCACCATATAAACATCGCATCCTGCGTTCAGAAACTTCTGCGGGATGTCCGTCATGGGTTCACCGTCAAAATTCCGGTTCCATTTTTGCTGCATCGTCCACCTCACAGTTCTGGCGCAGAACGTGCAGAGGATTTTGGCGCAGACGTATCGCTTGTCAGTGCTGCCAGCTTTTCCAATGTGGAAGGGCGGTGGTCTGCACTCAGTTCCTCGGTTTCCGCAACTTTGTCCATGACGGCATCGTAGTCCTGCAACAGCCGTCGCCCCTTTTCCATGTGGTGAGTTTCCAGAATCTGCTCACGGGCTTCCTGAATAGTCAGCTCCGGGGCATCCAGCTGCCCACCGTCCATCACAGAATAATCGCTGTGGTAGAGGGTGTAGTCCCATCCATCCTCACAGGACTGGATTGCAAGGTAGCCTTTGCCGCCCAGTTCCCACGCCGCCTGCTCGTCCTGTGTCTGAATCTCCGGGTAGAAGTCGGCATGGTTCCGCTCCATGACCTCGGCAAACTGGCAGATGTGGAACACATTGCCCAAACCGCCCATGTCAAAGTGGTAATCATCCAGATGCTCCACCCGTGCCGTAAAACTGCGCCCATCCGGGTAATCCACCTGAATCACGCCGCCATCTGGAATGCGATAGAGGTCATCATAGTGGCTGTTGATGAGACGAATATCCTTCGGCAGCATTTCCGGCTCCCAGATGCGCCGCCTGCCAATGCCCGCCTGCGGGATGTTTTCAAGGATCTTTACGCTTTCCTGTTGGATGGCCTTACGGTCATCGTCCGAAAGTTCAAACAGATACCAGTTCCGGGCGGCAGGGATGGTGTTTTGTCCATCTGGCGGCAGATTCTTTTCCGAGATCTGCCCACTTTCCAGCGGCTCGCCAGTTACCTTGTTATAAGTGGCAAAGCCGACCCCTGCACCGTTTTCCCGGAGATGCAGATAGCGTTCATCGTTGATAAGGTAGACCGCTTCTTTTATCTGCTCCATCAGCACCCACCTTCAAATTCCAGCGAAAACTTGCTGCGGCCATCAGCTTCACAGGACAGCAGGACGGTGGCGTTGTAGGTCTTGCCCTTGGCGCTCTTGCAGTCCTTCAGGCGGACACGGCCATCCCGCAGCAGCTTGTCCGCCACATGGGAATCCAGCCGCTTGCCCAGACGCTTGAAGAACGCATTGTCCTTCCACAGCACGAAACGGCACTCCCGGTTCTCGCAGAACCAGCCCTTTTCACGCTCCACAACATTTGCACCACAGTTGGGGCAGACGCCAATCACTTTGTTTTTCATAAGCGCATTCGCTCCTTTCGCAGCCTCGGTGGTCGTTACCAGAGAGGAGATCATCTCTTTGATTTCAGTCATAAATTCGTTCGGCTCCATTTCGCCACGTTCGATTTGCAGCAGCTTTGTTTCCCAATCGGCGGTCATTTCCGGGGATTGGATTTCTTCGGGCATTACGGTGATGAGGGCTTTGCCCTTGTCCGTGGGCAGCAGCACCTTGGTTTTCTTGCTGCCCTTGCGCTCCAGAAAGCCCTTCTGCACCAGCTTTTCAATGGTGGCGGCTCTGGTTGCCGGGGTGCCGATGCCCTGACGTTCCACGCCCTCCGGCATACTGTCTGCACTGGCGGTTTCCATCGAGTGTAACAGGGTGTCCTCAGTAAAATGCTTCGGCGGGGACGTTTGACCCTCCTTCAGCTCTGCGTTGAGGATACCGCACTCGTTTTCTGCCGCATTGGGCAGGGTGGTAAGTTCCTGTTTTCGGTTCAGGATGTCTGCCAGCACCTTGCGCTCCATCGCTTTCCAGCCTTCCTCCAGAACCTCCTTGCCCTTTGCGGAGAATTCCTCTCCGGCACATTCGGTGGTGAGCAGGGTCTCCAGATACCGGAAGGGTTTGCTCACCGCCATCAGTGTCCGGGCGATGATGAGCTTCAGGACGTTCTGCTCGCCCTTGGGCAGAGCCTCCAGATCGGCTTGCAGCATACTGCGGGTGGGCAGGATGGCGTGGTGGTCGGTGACTTTTTCCCGGTTGACGGTGCGCCGTGTCCGGGGCACCGCCCCGTCCACATCTTCCGGGGTAATGTCGAGAAAAACTTCCAGTTCCTCGGTCAGCTCCTCCAGCATCTCCTCGTCATCGTCGGTGATATAGCAGCTATCAGTTCTTGGATAAGTGGTAAGTTTCTTCTCATAAAGGCTCTGTACATAGTCTAAAGTCTGCTGTGCGCTGTACCCCAGCAAACGGTTAGCGTCCCGCTGAAGGGTGGTCAGGTCGTACAACGGCGGCGGATTCTCGGATTTCTCCTTGCGGGTGATGCGCTGGATCGTTGCCACCATCTCCTTTCGGCAGGCTTCCAGCAGGTTTTCTGCCACGGTTTTTTCAGGAATGCGGCGGCTGGATGCCGTGCATCCGCTGGTCAGTTCCAGATCCACCGTGTAGAACTTTTCCGGCACAAAAGCGGCTATCGCAGCCTCCCGCACCACCGTCATGGCAAGCACCGGAGTCATGACCCGACCGACCGCTAAAGGTTGACCGTACAGACACGAAAAAAGCCGGGACGCATTGATACCGACCATCCAGTCGGCACGTTCCCGGCAGAGTGCTGCATTGTACAGCGCATCGTATTCAGTTGACGGTTTGAGGTGGGCAAAGCCCTCTCGGATGGCGTTTTCCTCCATGCTGGACAGCCACAGGCGGGAGAAGGGCTTTTTGCAGCCCGCTTGCTGGTACACCAAACGGAAAATCAGTTCGCCCTCGCGCCCTGCGTCCGTTGCACAGATGATACTGTCCACATCCGGGCGGTGCATCAGCTTTTGCAGGATGCCAAACTGCTTTTTGGTGCTGGCAGACACCAGATACTGCCACTTTTGCGGCAGGATGGGCAGGTCTGCGATGCTCCACTTGACGTACTTGGCGTCGTAGATGTTGGGCGGTGCCAGCTCTACCAAATGCCCGATGCACCAACTAACCAGATAGCCGTTGCCCTCCAGATAACCGTCTTTGCGGTTTGTCGCACCAAGGACTTTTGCATAGGACATAGCGACAGATGGCTTTTCTGCCACGACTAATTTTGCGATAAAAATCCCTCCAATCTGTTTCTGATTGCAATATGTACGGCGGCAAACGCCGCCTTAAAATCAGATAGGTTCGGTGTCCTGCTCGTCCGGGGCTTCATCCTCGTCCGGCACATCGGTCGGAATCTCAAAATCGCCCTTGTCCTCGGTGTAATCTACATCGGGGTCAAGGGCTTCTTTTTCTGCCTTTTTCTTCTGCATCTGCTGGCGATAGAAATAGAAGCCGCCGCCCGCAGCCAGCGCAATCAGGGCGACTATGCCCAGAAATGCGCCTGCATACTTTGTGATTTTGTTTTCCTTGGGCGGTTCAGCGGTTGCCGCTTCTTCTTCGGCTTTCTTGGCTTCTTCCTCGGCTTTCAGCCTGTCCAGTTCAGCCTGTGCCGCTGCTTCTTTCTCCGCAGTGTAGGCATCGGCAGCTTCTTCCTCCATCAGAGCCAACAGGTCGGCTTCATCCACCAGATTCATAAAGTGTACGGTTTGTGCGCCTTTACTGTTCCGGTCGATTACCAGATAAAATGTCGCACCCGATTTCGATACCAGCGTGATGAACTGCTGCCCGGAACCATCCGAATAATTGGTGTGGTAATCGTCCACCAGTGTCAGATTGCCCTTCGGGGTCAGTGCGCCGGAGGTTTCATCCGTGATGGTAACAACATCTTCCTCCACGACTTCCGGCAGAACAGGCGGTTCCACCGGCGCGGTATCATCCCCATAAGCGAATGCCGGAGCTGCCATGCCGATGCACAGCACCGCCGACAGCAACAGCGCACCAATTTTCTTAAATCTCATCGTTGATTTCCTCCTTGTCAAACTCTGCGCCGACTGCGGACAGCGCAGCCGGGGTCGGGGGCATAGTTGCCGCCTGCCGCAGCAGGATTGCAAGCTGTTCCGGGGTCACATTGGCAGTGCGCACCATGTCGGCAACTTCTGCCGCCGATTCCTCCTGAATGCGCCGTTCCAGAATCGCAATGCGGTTGTTCAGCTTGATGCGGCGTTCCTGCTCCTTTTTGAGCATCGCCTTGAGCTTTTCCAGTCTTTCACCCATAAAAATCCTCCATTTCATTTTGAAAGCCGCCCAAAACCTGCGAGATACTTCTCCCAGTAGGACGAGTGAATGTTTGCGTACTTGATGGGGTCTCCGGCGCTGACCATCATGCCGTTGCCGAGATAGATTCCCGTATGGCTCATGCCGGGAGTGTCGTAGGTGCCTTTGAAAAAGACCAGATCACCGGGCTTTGCTTCGGCTTCGGAGATGTGCTGGCTTTTCTGCCATAATCCGTTGGCGGTGGTTCTGCCCACATTGTAGCCGTTCTGGTTGTACACCCAGCAGACATAGCCACTGCAATCAAAGCCGGTTTCTGGGGTAGAGCCGCCCCAGACATAGGGCGTGCCCACATACTTTTGGGCTTCCTTGTAGATGGCGGCAAATTCGCTATCGGTCAGGGCTTCTGCCGGAACCTGATAGTCAATGCCCGGTGCGCCGGAACCGTCAGAGCCACCGGGCGGCAGACCGCCGTTGAACAGGTAGGGTCTGCCGCCCAAGGTGTCCTGAAAGATCTCGTAGCGTTTCCATTGGTCGTTGTCCAGTTCCTCCCGGATGACCACCTCCAAGCCACGGTTCACCAGCTTGGTGTGGAAGATGCGGTACTCGTAGGGAACCTGCGTGGGAACCGGGATGCCTGCCGGAGTCATGACCCAGACCGTCATATACCGGGTCTGCACCTCTACCCATGTGGTGAGCTTGTACTGCTTTTTGAAGGTTTCCTTCAGCTTGCCCTGCACCTCCGACCGGGTGTAATCGTCATACAAAGTCGTGAGAAAAGAGGTGAGCTGCCACGGGTCGTGCTCGATGGGGTCAAGGTGATACTGGTACTCGTTGTAGCCGGGGTGGTCAGTGGGGGTGCGCTTGATCTTTTTATCCAGCTCCTTTTCCAGCTTCTTGTAGTCCTGCTCTGCGCCCCGGATGTCCCTGTCCTCGGCAGAGTACATGGTCTGCCCGGATACCTGCGTGCCGCCGGAAAAGAGGATTCCGCAGGAGGAAAAGCCCGACATCACCATGAGGATGAGCAAAAGAAAAACGCCCACGATCACCAGAACGTGTGCGTTGCCCTTGGCGGCATTCATCAGCCCCTTTACGGCAGTGCTGACGGCAGTTTTGCCCTTTTCTACCGCCTGTTCCATGCTGGACCGGGCAGCAGATGCACCGTTGGATGCCGCCTTGCCGCCTGCGGTCTGCGCTGCCGTGCCCGACCGGGCGGCGGCATAATAGCTCTGCCGGATGTCCTGTTTCTGTCGCCACCGGGAAAGCCAGTTGGAACCGCCCTCGCTGGTGCCGGATGCGCCTGCATCTTGTGCCGCAGTCGGCTCCGATGCGGAAGATTTAGCGGTTTTGGTGCTTTTCTTGCCCTGCATCTTGGCTTTCTTCTTGAGTTTGCGGGCGTATCTGCTCTTGGAAATATCCCGGACATTTCCTGCCGCCTTTTCGCCCTTGCTCAACGCCTGCACACCGACGTTTTCATCCTCGTACTGGTCGATCTCTCGGTGCGCCGCAGACCGGGCTGCATGGGCGGCGAACATCTCACGTTTCTGCGCCTTGCTCAAACGGCTCAGTTCGTCCGGGGTCAGTTCCGCTTTGCCAAACCGCAGATGCTGTGCCTTTTCCACAGCTTTATCCGCATCGGTTTTCAGCTTTTTCTTTTTGGGCACCGTCTGCTCTACCTTGGCTTTTTTCGGGGGAGAACGGGTCTTTTTGGTAGACGATTCCTCTTTGATGTTCAGTTTCGGTTCACTCATTTCTGCGCGCCCTCCGAGACTTCACCCAACTTGGTGGTCATAATGCGGTAGAGTTCCAGATCGGTGGGGAAACGGTCCACAAACGGCAGAATGACATTACCAAAAAACAGCAGCCCTTCGCCCTCGCCGGAGTGGGTCACATAGGAAAGCTGGTGGGGTGAGATGTTGAGCTGCTTTGCGAGGATCTGCCGATCGCCGTTCGCCTGATTGAGCATATACACAAAGTCCGAGTTCTCGAAAATGTTCGATACTTCAGGACTTGCCAGCAGATCTTTGACATTCTGCGTTAGGGCTGTCGGGATGCCGCCCCACTTACGGAAACGCTTCCAGATCTCCACGGAATACGCCGCTGTCTGCTCCTCTTTCAGCAAAAGGTGGAATTCATCAGCATAGTACCGGGTGGATTTTCCGGCACTGCGGTTGGCGGTAACACGCCCCCACACGGCATCCTGCACGATCAGCATACCGAGTTTTTTCAGTTGCTTGCCCAGTTGCTTGATGTCGAAGCAGACGATACGGTTGTGGATATCCACGTTGGTGTGGTGGTTGAAAATGTTCAAAGAACCCTTGACGTAGATTTCCAGCGCAGCCGCCACATGACGGGCTTCCGGTTCGTCCTGCGTCAGCAGCGCATTGTACAGATCTTCCAGCAGGGGCATATTTTCCGGGGTGGGATTCTCAAAATACTTGCGGTAGACCACATGAACACAGCGGTCAATGACCGTCTTTTCTACCGGCTGCAAGCCCTCTTTGCAGCCCACCACCAGCTCACACAGAGAAAGAATAAAGTCCGCCTTCAACGCCAGCGGATTGTCCTCCTCACTGTAATTGCTGTTGATGTCCATGGGGTTGATATACTGAGTGCTGGCAGGGCCGATGTGGATAACCTGTCCATGCAGACGCTCCACCAGCGGAGCGTAATCGGCTGGGTCAGCGGTGTTACCACCGCCTTCCCGCCTAAGAACCGTACGTGACAGTTTCCCGTCATACGGCTCAAGCATTTCATCACTTCTTCAAG
>NZ_CABVEW010000022.1:0-35737 GCF_902497445.1 Faecalibacterium sp. Marseille-P9312 | reverse complement strand
TTTTGTGGGTTTTTCGGCCTTTTTTTTTGGGGGGGGGGTTTTTTTTTTTTAATTTTGCCCCCCCCCCCCCCCTTATTTGCAATAGGGGAAAATAACAAAGTTTTTACTCAAAATCCTCAATTTTGCGGCAATGTGCAATAAAACACAACAAACCTCCTCCCTGCCCCGGCGGGTGCTTCCCCCGGACGCAAAAAAAGAGGCCGCCGCATCCGCTCTGATGCAGCAGCCTCCCGGGGGAGCCCCCCTTGGATCATTTTGTTTTCAGTGCCTTCTCCAGCCCCTCCCGGGGGGTGACGTAGACGGTGGTGTACACCTCGTAGAGCACCATGCCGGGCTTTGCGCCGTTGGCTTTCCAGATATTCTTCACCTCGGTGGTGTCCACGGCCACCTTGGCGGCAGCACCGGCCTTGAAGGTGCTGGAATACACGACAGCCAGCTCTGCGGCCTCCTGCTTGGTGGTGTCGGGGATGTCCTCGCCCCGGCTCATGACCACGACGTGGCTGCCGGGGGCCTTCTGAACATGGAACCACAGATCCTTGCCCCGGGCGGTGTGGAGGGTGAGCTTGTCGTTCTGGGCGTTGTTGCGGCCTACCAGGATCTCGAAGCCGTCGCTGGACGTGAAGCGGAGGAAGTCGGCGGGCTTCTGGCGCTTGTCGCGCTGTTTGTAGTATTTCAGATAGCCCTGGCTCTTGAGCTCGGCCCGGATCTCGTTCAGCGCCGCCTCGCCGGAAGCCGTCTCCACCTCATAGAGCACCGTTTCCAGATAGGCGATCTCCTTCTCGCCCTCGGCCAGCAGGTCCACCAGCATCCGGGCTGCAGTCTGCTTCTTCTTGTAGTTCTTGAAGAAGTTCTGCGCGTTCTGGCTGGGACTGAACCGCAAATCGAGCGGGATCGTGACTTCTTTGCCCTCATCGTACCAGTTCGGCACCGTGATGCTCTTCATGCCCTTTTCGGCGAGGTAGAGGTTGGCCGACAGCAGTTCGCCGTAGAGGCGGAGCTTTTCGCTCTTGCCGCTGGCGGCAAGCTCTTCCTGACGGGCCGCCTGCTTGCGGACGGCACGCTCGTACATATTGTGGACGGCTTTGTGGAGTTCCTTGCTCTTGGTGCGCAGGCGCTCGGCGCGGTCTTTCTCGGCGTAATAGCCTTCCAGCATCGCGTTGAAGGAGGGCCACTCCTTGATGAGATATTTCTCGCCGTACTGCTGGGGGCGGAAGAAGGTGTACTCCACCGGCTTGCCGTCCGGAGCGGTGACGCTGCACGGACAGCCGCCCGCGTCGTAGATCTCTTTCAGCTCGTCGATGGCCGCCATCAGCCGGACCTTCTGGGCCTCCGTCAGCTCGTTGGCCAGCAGATGTTCTCCGTCAAAGGCGCGCCATGCGGCTTCGCGGCAGACCACCGGGCCGACACCGGCCACCGTTTTATTCAGGGCGTCTGCCACCGGCAGGTCGCGCTCGCAGGCCGCCGCCACGATGGACGCCGAGCTGACGGCCAGAAAATCAGGCCGGGCAGGCTTGGGGGGCGTCGTGTAGGGCAGGCCGGGCAGGAGCTGACGGACATCGCTGTCCTCGAAATCCACCCGCTTGAGGGCATCGATGATCTTGCCGTTCTGCACCAGCACCAGATTGGAGTAACGGCCCATCAGCTCGGCGCAGAGGATATTGCGTACAAGGTCGCCCATCTCGTTGGTACACTGGAACTCGAAGTAGACGATCCGGTCGCCCGGCTCCATCCGGACGTCCAGCAGACGTCCGCCGGTGAGATGCTTACGCATCAGCATACAGAAAGAGGGCGGCGTCTCGGGGTTTTCGAAGCTCTCCTCGGTCAGGCAGACTCGCGCCGAGCCGCTCCGGGCCGACAGCAGCAGGCTGTCAGTCTCCGTACGGGTGCGCAGGGTGATGACCAGCTCGTCGCGGGTCGGCTCAAACAGTTTTGCGATTTTGGCGTCAGCCAGCGTGGTCTTCAATTCCGCCGCCGTCAGCGCCAGTGTCGCGGCATCCAATGCCATTTGTATTACCTCGTTTTATAAATAAGTATAGGGGTCCCGGGCATCCTCGCTCACAAGGACTTCCAGCTCCGGAAAGGCCCTGCGCAGCTTCTCCGCCACTGCCGCCGTCGCCGGGAACTCCGTAGCGTAGTGGCCTGCTGCGATGAGCGAGAGCCCCAGACGCTTTGCGTCGATGGCGTGGTGGTGGTTGGCCTCGCCGGTCAGCAGGCAGTCTGCCCCCTGCGCGATGGCGTCCTCGAAGAGGCTTCCGCCTGCGCCGCTGATGACGGCCAGCCGCCGCACTGTTTTGCCGGTGTCGGCGAACTTGACCTGCACCGCAGGGCCGTTGAACGGCTGGTTGCAGCGGGCGGCAAGCTCTTTCTGCGCCTTTTTTGCCAGCTCGGGGACTGTGAGGGGCTCGATGCTGCCCACACGGCCGCAGCCCTCGGCGAAGGCTTCCATCTCCCGCATCCCAAAGAACCCGGCCAGCACCTCATTGACGCCGCCCTCGGCGGCATCAAGATTCGTATGCATACAAATCGCCGAGATGCCGCTTTTCACCAGCCGGAAAGCCACGTCCTGCCCACTCAGCTTTTTGAGGGGCGAGAAGATGACCGGGTGGTGGGACACGATGAGCCCGCAGCCCTTCCGGGCGGCCTCTTCCACCACCTCGGGGGTGATGTCCAGCGTCACCAGCACACGGGACACCTTGCCGCCGCAGTCTACCAGCAGGCCGGGATTGTCCCAGCTTTCGGCCAGAGCCAGCGGCGCGATGCGCTGCATCTCTTCGTATATCTGCTGTACCGTCGTCATGCTTTGCTCTCCCCTTTTATCAGTTCATCCATCTCTTTCGCCAGCTCTGTGCCGTCCGGCACACCGAGGCGGAGGCGAGGCAGCTTGGCTTTCTGCCATGCGGCGTAGCCTTCCCCCTCCGGCCACTGGCCGGTGAGGCCGAACAGGCACTCCCGGAACGTGGGCGTTTTCACCTCGCCGGTGTACTCGGCGGCCATGACCGCATACCAGCGGCCCGCCGCCTGCACCGGCCGGTCGGCCGCGAGGGAAAAACCATGTTCCCACAGCCAGCGGCGCAGATCGCTGTGGCGGGTGGCTGGCACCATCACAAGGCGAGGCCCGCCCGGCGCAGATACCCACGGGGCTTTCTCGATGATCTCCCACGTTGTCTGGGCCGAGACGCCCGCCAGCACGATGGTGCTCACCTCGCCCGGAGACAACACAGAAAGACCGTCGCCGAGCCTCAGCTCAGCGCGGTCTTTGCATCCGGCATATTCCAGCGTCTGTTCTGCCTTTGCCAGCGGGCCGGGGCGCAGGTCGGCCCCGATGACTTTGGGGTACTTCCCCGAAGCGGCCAGCACCGCCGTCAGCTTGCCGTGGTCGCAGCCGATGTCGGCCACCGGCTCGCCGGGGCGCACCAGCTCAGCGGCAGCGCTCAGACGCGCATCCAGTGTCGGCAGCACTCAGGACTTCTTGGAGGCCAGATGAGCGTTCAGCTTCTCCAGCAGCTCGTCGCAATCCACACCGTGGACCTCGCAGGCTTCCTCGATGCTCTCGCCGCGGGAGGCGGGGCAGCCCAGGCAGTGCATCCCGATCTCCATGAAGTAGGGAGCGGTGCTCTGGTCCATATCCAGAATGTCGCCGATGATGGTCTCACGGGTGACCTGCTTCACAGCCTTGGCTTCGTCCTTCTTGAGCATATTGAAAATATCAAACATGGTAGTTGTCCTTTCTGTCTCTTACGATGCGCCTTTGCGGCGCTCAGCTATAATATACCCCAATCATATCCTATATTTCAAGTAGTAATTGAAAAAAGCCCCCGCACTGCAAGCAGTGCGGGGGCCGTTAAGCTTCAGATTGTAGAATCAGCGCTTAGTTCTGCTTCATGCGAGCGAAGCAGTCAGAGCAGTAGACCGGACGGTCCTCACGGGGCTGGAAGGGAACCTTGCAAGCCTTGCCGCAAGCTGCGCAGACAGCGTCGAACATCTGGCGCTCACCGCCGTTGCTGCGTGCGCCGCCGTTCTTGCGGGCATCACGGCAGGGCTTGCAGCGCTGGGGCTGGTTCTCAAAGCCGCGAGATGCGTAGAACTCCTGCTCACCAGCAGTCCAAACAAACTCCTTGCCGCAGTCCTTGCAAACTAAAGTCTTGTCTTCGAACATAGTAGTATCTCCTCTTTGTTTAGTTCTTGCCCACGGAAGGATTGTAACCATACCTTTGGTTTTTAGGGACCATAGCGCTGATCGTAAGCTTACCAGGGGCTTGAATGAGTAAACGTCCTCTAGCTGAGGACTCCCCTATTGTACCGTTCTTTTTTTGATTTGTCAACCAAAAAACAACCCCTCGTCCGCTTTTTTGTGCATTCGGCATAATAAGACGGTCTTTGCTCGTGCAAAACAGCAAAAAGTCCACACCGCCCTTTGGGGGAGCGGTGCGGCCTTGGATGCCTTAAATGCAGAGATTACTTCTCGAGGACTTCCTTGGTGTCGCGGGCGATCATCAGCTCCTCGTCGGTAGCGATGACCAGAGTGCGGACCTTGGCGCCCCAGGCGGTGATGTCGCAGACATCGCCCACGGGATGCTCGTTCTTCTCGGTATCGATGCGGATGCCCAGCCAATCCATGTGGTGGCAGACCTTTGCACGGGCGATCTCGTCGTGCTCGCCGATGCCGCCGGTGAAGACGATGGCGTCCACGCCGCCCATAGCTGCGATGTAGCTGCCGACGACCTTCTTGATCTGGTAGTTCAGCATGTCAGAAGCCAGCTGAGCGCGCTTGTTGCCGTGGAGAGCAGCCTCCTCGACGTCACGCTTGTCGCTGGAAACACCGGAGATGCCCAGCAGGCCGGACTTCTTGTTCAGGATCTCGTCCAGCTCGTGGCCGGTGATGTTCAGGGTGTACTTCAGGTAGTTGACCACAGAGGGGTCCAGGTCGCCGCAGCGGGTACCCATCATCAGGCCGGCCAGCGGGGTCATGCCCATGGAGGTATCAACGACCTTGCCCTGATCGACAGCGGTGATGGAGGAGCCGTTGCCCAGATGGCAGGTGATGAGCTTCAGGCGCTCAATGGGCTCCTCGAGGTACTCAGCAGCCTTGTGAGCAACGTACTTGTGGCTGGTGCCGTGGAAGCCGTAGCGGCGGACGCCGTACTTCTCATAGTACTCATAGGGGATGGCGTACATATAAGCCTTCGGGGGCATGGTGCTGTGGAAAGCGGTGTCGAAGACAGCGACCATCGGGACGTTGCCGAAGACCTTGCGGGCTGCCTCGATGCCGAGGATGCCTGCGGGGTTGTGCAGAGGAGCCAGGGGGCTCAGCTCACGGATGGTGTTGATGACCTCGTCGGTGATCAGGCAGCTGGCCTTGAACTTCTCACCGCCGTGGACGACGCGGTGACCGATGGCGCTGATCTCGCTGACATCGTCGATGCACTTGCCCTCGCCGGTGGTCATCTTCTTCACGACCTCAGCAAAAGCCTCGGTGTGGGTGGGGAAGATCGCGGGAGTGGTAGCCTTGTGGCCGTTAGCTTCATGGGTGATCATGCTGCTCTCCATGCCGATGCGCTCGCACAGACCCTTGCACAGCACCTTCTCACCGTCCATATCGATGAGCTGATATTTCAGGGAAGAAGAACCACAGTTGATAACCAGAATTTTCATCTTCTTGTTTCCTCCAGATATGTTTTTGTCCACCCCCGAGAGGGCAGAATTTTACAGATTCCTAGAATTATTATATAATAGGGTCGGCCGGTTTTCAAGCCGCAATGGCGGCAAAGCCTGCCACGAAGTCCCCGGGCTTTTTGTACATCCTGCCCAGAATCCTGTCATTCTGCCCCAGTTCTCCATGCAGTATGACAGATATTTCACAAACTTTTGAGGTCACGTCATGAAATTTGCCGGTATCATCGCCGAATACGACCCCTTCCACAACGGCCACGCATGGCAGCTGGCGCAGGCAAAAGCGCTGGGTGCAGAGCGCGTCGCCGTCGCCATGAGCTGTTCGCTGGTGCAGCGAGGGGCGCTGCCCCTCCTGCCTGAAGCTGTCCGCACCCGGTCCGCCCTCACCTGCGGGGCTGACCTTGTGTTCGCCCTGCCTGCTCCCTGTGCCTGCGCGGGGGCAGAGGCGTTCGCCCGGGCGGGCGTGGCGCTGCTTGCCGCCGCCGGGTGCGACGGTCTGGTGTTCGGCGCCGAGACGCCCGACGCGGCCCTTCTGATGGAGACCGCCGAGCTTCTTGACAGCGGCTCCTACCGCGCCGCCCTGAAAGCCCAGCTTGCGGGCGGCGCACGGAGCTTTGCCGCCGCGCGGCAGGCCGCAGCGGCTCAGCTTGCATCTGACGAGCGGGTCGCCGCCCTGCTGGACAAGCCCAACAACAACCTCGCTGTCGAATACTGCCGGGCCATCCGCAGCCTTGCGCCTCGGATGGAGGCTTATCCCCTGCCCCGGCAAGGCGCGAACCACGGTGAGGCGCTCCACTCTGCCCACGGGCAGTTCGCCAGCGCCAGCGCACTTCGCAAGCTCTGGGCCGAGGGCGGAGCGGACGCCGTCGCGCCTTACGTTCCCGAGGCGGTCTTCCCGCTTTATCAGGAGGCTTACGCCGCCGGGCAGTACACCGATTTTTCCGCCGCCGGGCGGTGCGAGCTGGCCCTTCTCCGGTCTGCCTGCCGGGGCAAAGCACCCTTTGCAGACATCCGCGGCGTCTCCGAAGGACTGGAGCACCGTCTGGAAGCCGCCGTCCGTACCAGCACCACCTACGACGAACTTCTGGACGCTCTCACCACCGTCCGCTACCCCCGGGCGCGGATGCGCCGCCTCGCCATGGACGCCGCGCTGGGCTGCACCGCCGACAGTCTCCCCGCCCTTCCGCCCTATCTCCACCTGCTGGGAGGAAAGAAGGATGCTCTTCCTTTCTTAAAAAATTGCACTCTCCCTGTCTCCCACTCGCTGGCCCGTCTGCGGGGATCAGGCGATGCTTCCGCTCGGATGGCCGAGGCGCAGCTTGCCGCCGCCGATTTTGGTACGCTCTGCCGCGTTTCACCCGAGGCCATGGGCGGTCTACTTCGTCAAAAAAATATCTTTTTGACGTAATGGCAGAAATTTTTCTGCAAATTTTATCATTTCGGCACTTGTATGCCGAAGCAGTTTCGGTGTATTATAGTAAAGATACTTGGATACAACACCGCCTGTTCGACAGGTACAAGGAGGAACCATGGCACTTCACGTTCTGGACGAAGCCAACCGCTGCCTCGGCTGCAAAAAGCCGATGTGCCAGCAGGGCTGCCCCATCCACACCAACATCCCCGAGGTCATCCGCCTGCTCAAGGACAATCACCTCGACGACGCCGGCCGGATGCTGTTTGAAAACAACCCCCTGACCACTGTGTGCAGCCTCGTGTGCAACCACGAGAACCAGTGCGAGGGCCACTGCATCCGCAACCGGATGCCCAGCCACGACCCCGTCCACTTCTCCATCATCGAGGACTACATCTCCACCACCTACGCCAACAAGATGACTTCCGGCCCCGCCCCCAGGAACGGCATGAAGGCCGCTGTCGTCGGCTCGGGGCCTGCGGGCCTGACCGTCGCCGTCCTGCTGGCACGCTGGGGTTACGATGTCACCATCTTCGACGCCCGCGACAAGATCGGCGGCGTCATGCGGTACGGCATCCCCAACTACCGCCTGCCCGACAGCGTGCTGGACGACTTCCAGTACCGCCACCTCGAGCTGAAGGGCATCCATGTCCGCCCCAATACCGCCATCGGCAAGACCATCACCATCGACGACCTCTTCCGGGACGGCTACAAGAGCGTCTTTATCGGTGCCGGTCTGTGGAAGGCCAACGCCATGCACATCAAGGGCGAGACGCTGGGCAACGTGGCCTTCGGCATCGACTATCTGGCCAACTCCAAGGCCTTCCAGCTGGGCGACGACATCGCCGTCATCGGCGTGGGCAACTCCGCCATGGACTGCGCCCGCACTGCCATCCGCAACGGCGCACGCCACGTCACCTGCTACGCCCGCCGCGATGAGGAGTGCATCAGCGCTTCCGAGCATGAAGTGCGGTACGCCAAACTCGAGGGTGTAGGCTTCCGCTTCTGCAAGGCTCCGGTGGAGATCCGTGAGAACGGCATCATCTGCCGCGATACCGTGAAGGGCGAGGACGGCAAGTTCACCCAGGTAGAGGGTAGCGAGACCTTCTACCCCCACACCGGCGTCATCGTCTCGGTGAGCCAGGGTTCTGAGAACTCTCTCGTCAAGACCACCACCGGCATCGAGACCAACCAGCGCGGCCTGCTCACCGTCAACGAGGATGGCAGCACCACCCGTGAGGGCGTATTCGCCGGCGGCGACGCCGTCATGGGCGCGCGCACCGTCGTGGAGGCCGTGGCTATCGCCAAAAAGGTGGCCGAGTCCATGGACGCCTACATGAAGGCCCTGCCCGCCGACAACACTCCCGACCCCTACGCCGGTATTCCGGTGTTCTCCACCCCGACTTCTGACGTTCTGGCCAAGCAGGGCATCTAATATCGCAGATTCAAAAGGCTGTTTGTCATAAACCTCTCCGTCATCGCTGCGCGATGCCACCTCTCCTATCGAGGAGAGGCCTTGGCATTTCGTAAAGCTTTTTCTCTTCGCCAGAGGCTCCCCTCGGTAGGGGAGCTGTCTGCGAAGCAGACTGAGAGGTTGCCTGTCAAGCAGTCTTTTCTTTTTGTAACATTTCTGTTTCTTTGCCAATCTTAGCCGCTCTTCTGTTGACGGACTTTTGTCTGTTTTTGTATACTTAATAAGGAAATATCTCTCAATTCCAACGCCCGGCGGCACTGCTTCCGGGCGGGAAAGGCTGGTGGACATCATTATCAGATCATCCCTCCCCAAGCTTCGGGAGAAGCTGCTGGAGGCGCTTCAGGCCGTCCTGCCCATCGCAGCCATCGTGCTGGTGCTCTGTTTCAGCATCGCCCCCGTTTCCCCGAGCATCCTGCTCTGCTTTCTGCTGGGCGCTGCCATGATCATCGTCGGCATCATGTTCTTCACCCTGGGTGCCGAGATGAGCATGACCCCCATGGGCGAGCGGGTCGGCTCCATGCTCACCCGAAGCCAGAACCTCTTCCTCATCATCGGGGTAGGCTTCCTGCTGGGCTTCCTCATCACCATCTCGGAGCCGGACTTACAGGTGCTTGCGAACCAAGTACCCTCCATCCCCAACATGACCCTCATCCTCTCGGTGGCTGCGGGCGTGGGCATCTTCCTCGTCATGGCCTTCCTGCGTATGCTGCTGGGCATCCCGCTGCCCCGGCTGCTGGTCATCTTTTACGCTGCCATCTTCCTTCTGGCTGCCTTCGTGCCGAAAGAGTTTCTGGCCGTGGCCTTCGACTCCGGCGGCGTCACCACCGGCCCCATGACCGTCCCCTTCATCATGGCGCTGGGCGTCGGTGTGTCGGCCATCCGTTCCGACCGCCATGCAGCGGACGACAGCTTCGGCCTCGTGGCCCTCTGCTCCGTAGGTCCCATCCTCGCCGTCCTCATCCTCGGCATCGTCTTCCATGCCAGCGAGAGCAGCTACCTGCCGCCGGTCATCCCCGAAGTGGGCGACTCGGTGGAGCTGTGGCAGCTGTTCAGCGAGGGCCTGCCCACCTATCTGCACGAGATCGCCACTTCCCTGCTGCCCATCGTCGTGATGTTCGGCATCTTCCAGCTCGCCGCCCTCCACATTGACCGGCGGACGCTGGGCCGCATCGGCGTAGGCCTCGTCTATACTTACATCGGCCTCGTGCTCTTCCTCACCGGCGCGAACATCGGCTTCATGCCCGCCGGCAACTACCTCGGTCAGGTCCTGGGCGGCCAGAGCAGTCGGTGGCTGCTCATCCCCATCGGGATGCTCATCGGCTACTTTATCGTCCGGGCCGAGCCGGCGGTCTATGTCCTCAACAAACAGGTCGAAGAAGTCACCGACGGTGCCATCTCCGCCGGGACGATGGGCGCGGCCCTCTCGGCCGGCGTCGCCCTCTCGGTGGGCCTTGCGATGGTGCGCGTCCTCACCGGCATCTCGATCCTATGGTTCCTCATCCCGGGCTACCTCTTCGCCATCAGCATCTCCTTTGTGGTGCCGAAGCTCTACACCGCCATCGCCTTTGACGCCGGCGGCGTGGCCTCCGGCCCCATGACGGCCACCTTCCTGCTGCCGCTGGCGCAGGGTGCCTGCATCGCCGTAGGCGGCAACATCGTCACCGACGCCTTCGGCGTGGTGGCCATGGTCGCCATGACCCCCCTCATCACCGTCCAGCTCATGGGCCTTGTGGCCCAGCTCAAGACCCGCAAGGCCCGCAGCGCCCAGCCCCTGCTGGACCCTGCCGCCCTGCTGGCCGAACTGCCGGACGACGCCATCATCGAACTGTAAGGAGGCTTTGCCGTGAATACGCTTTACTGGCTGGTCACCATCACCGACCGCCCCACGACAGACGCCTTTCTGAAGCTGTATAAGAGCTTCGGCGTCGATGTCAGCCTCCGCACCGTGGGCGCCGGCACTGCCGTTCAGGAGACGCTTTCCACCCTCGGGCTGGAAAAGACCGAAAAAGCTGTGCTCTTTGCCATCATCACAGCGGACAGCTGGCCCCGCATCCAGAAAGCCCTGCGCCGCCAGATGCGCATTGATGTGCCGGGTACCGGCATCGCATTCATCGTCCCGGTAAGCAGCATCGGCGGCAAGCGCGCCCTGCTGTTCCTCACCGAACACCAGACCCTTGAGCTGAAGGAGGAAAGCACCTTGAAAGATACCCGTTACGACCTGCTGCTGGTCATCGCCAATCAGGGCTACACCGGCTCTATCATGGACGCGGCCCGGGCCGCAGGAGCCGGCGGCGGCACCGTCATCCACGCCAAAGGCACCGGCATGGAGGGCGCTGCCAGGTTCATGGGCATCGACCTCGTGAACGAAAAAGAGCTGGTGCTCATCGTCAGCCGCACTTCCGAGAAGAACGCCATCATGAAAGCCATCATGGACAACGCCGACAAAAAGGCCGGCTCCATCGTCTTCTCGCTGCCCGTCACCGACACCGCCGGCCTGCGCCTGCTGGACGAAGAGTAAAAAATCAAACTTTCATCTGTCAAATGAACAAAAATCCACGCTCCGGCAGGCCGCCGGGCGTGGATTTTTTTGCCGTTTTCCGGTATGATAGAAGGGATATGGGAGGAAACGCTATGAATCAGAATCCGCACTGGAAGCAGCTGATCCGGAACTGGGCTGCCATCATCTTCGGCAACGCGCTCTACTCGCTGGCCGTTGCCCTGTTCCTCGAGCCGGCGGGCCTCATCACCGGCGGCGCGACCGGCATCGCGCTGGCCATCGGGCGATTGACGGGCCTGTCCGTCTCGGGGCTGCTGCTCTTCATCAACCTCGCCATGCTGGTCTGGGGCTGGGTGGTCCTGGGCCGGGCCTTCGCCCTCAATACGCTGGCCAGCAGTGTTCTCAGCCCCGCCTTCCTCGCCCTGTTCGAGGGGATGGCGAATGGCCGGGTGCTGACGGAGGACATCTTCCTCTGCACCGTCTTCGCGGGCCTCGGCATCGGCGTGGCGCTGGGCATCGTCATCCGCTCCGGTGCATCCACCGGCGGCCTCGACATCCCGCCGCTGGTGCTCAACAAGTGGTTCAAGCTGCCGGTGTCGGCCACCATGCTGGCTTTTGACATCATAGTCCTGCTGATGCAGGCTGTGTTCAGCCCGATGCCGCAGGTGCTGTACGGCATTGTGATGGTGCTCATCCACACCATCGTCATGGATAAGATGCTGATGATGGGTGCCAGCCGCACCGAGGTAAAGATCATCAGCAGCCAGTCCGACGCCATCTGTGCCGCCAT
Source organism: Faecalibacterium sp. Marseille-P9312 (assembly GCF_902497445.1). Taxonomy (NCBI): domain Bacteria; kingdom Bacillati; phylum Bacillota; class Clostridia; order Eubacteriales; family Oscillospiraceae; genus Faecalibacterium; species Faecalibacterium sp. Marseille-P9312. The sequence goes on along the minus strand of NZ_CABVEW010000022.1, from coordinate 23,895 downwards.
TCTCGAGCAGCTGGACCGGGGCGTGACCATCCTCCACGGCGAAGGCGGCTACACCCACGAGTCCAGCGCCGTGCTGCTGAGCATCGTGTCCAACCGGGAACTGCCCCGACTGGAAAAGCTGGCTCACAGCATCGACCCCACCTGCTTCCTCATCGTGAGCCATGTCACCGAGGTCAGCGGCCGGGGCTTCTCGATGGATAAGGATTATTTGTAAAACAAAGGGGAATGCCGTTCGGCATTCCCCTTTGTTTTACAGTAACGGTGCAATAACTTTCAGTAAAATCCCTGCCAGATGGAGCAGCACGTTGCCCTCCCAGATGCTCTCCCGGGTGGGCTCGACGTCGCGGCAGAATTCCAGCGTCTTCTGGAAATCCTTCTCGATGGCGGGGATGCAGGCAGTATCCTTCATCCAGACCGCATTCTCGAAGTGGTGGTAGAGGCTGCGGTAGTCGAGGTTTATGGTACCCACCACGGCCTCGCTGTCATCTACCACAAAGACCTTCGCGTGGACGAAGCCGGGCAGCCACTCGCTGATCTTCACGCCCGAGTCCAGCAGAGACTTGTAGTGCGTCTTCGCCAGCGCATAGGCGAACTTCTTGTCCGGCACATGGGGCAGGATGAGGTGAACGTCCACGCCCCGCTCTGCCGCGAACTTGAGGGCCGTTTCCAGCTCGCCGTCGAGGATGAGGTAGGGCGTCATGATGTGGATGTAGCGCTTGGCGCGGTTGAGCAGGTCGATATAGACCATCTCTCCCACCCGCTCACCGTCCAGCGGGCAGTCGCCGTAAGGGGCCGCGAACCCCTTCGCCGGGACAGAGTGGGGCGGCACGGAGAGGAACTTCTCAAACTCCGGCTCCCGGAGGATGCTCCACATCTCGAGGAAGAGGATGGTCAGCGGTCGGACAGCCTCCCCTTCCAGCATGACGGCGGCGTCCTTCCAGCGGCCATACTTCTCGATGTGGTTGATGTACTCGTCGGCGAGGTTCACGCCGCCGGTAAAGCCCACCTTGCCGTCAATGACGAGAATTTTCCGGTGGTCGCGGTAATTATAATGGGTCGAGACAAAGGGCTGCACCGGCGAGAACACCCGGCACTGGATGCCCAGCTTTTCGAGGCGGCTGGGGTAATCCCGGGGCAGGGTGGCGAACTCACAGGTGCCGTCGTACATCACCCGGACGTCCACGCCCTCAGCGGCCTTGCGGGCCAGCACTTCGAGGATCTTGCCCCACATGAGGCCCTCGTCGATGATGAAGTACTCGAGGAAGATGTACTTCTCGGCCTTTTCCAGTTGGCGCAGCAGCTCTTCGAACTTGGCCTCGCCGCCGGGGAAGTAGGTAACTTCCGTGTTCCTGTAGACCGAGAAGCCGCCGCCCTTTCCGTGGAGATACCGCGCCAGCGAGGCCGCGCCGGGGTCGGCTTCGGCCAGCTCCTGGGCCGCAGCCAGCGGCTGGGGCTGTAAGCCCCGGGCCTCCTCCGTGAGGTGGGTCACCCGCTTTTTCAGGGCGTTGTGGCCGATGTTGCTCTTGACGTAGAAAAACAGCGGCACACCCACGACCGGCAGGATGGCGATGGTGACCATCCATGTGATTTTGGCGCTGTTGTCCATCTCGCTGTTGAGGATGTAGACCACCATGAAGGCCGACATGGCCACACTGCCGCCGAAGTAATGGGGCAGCAGTCCGCCGAACCACCGGAACACGCTCCACAGTACACCGACCTGCAACAGCATGAGCAGCAGCACCAGCCCGAAGCGGCTGAAAATCGCGTGGACGATGCCTTTCTGACCCTTTTTCAGGAGCCGGAGGCCGCCGTCCTCGAACTGCTGCATCCTGTCTTTCATGTTCTGCTGAAATTCTTCTTTTTTCATGCTTCTCCTTTCGGGCGGAGGGTGACGGCGAACAGCCCCTGGGCCGCGTGGCAGTCCTCCACCAGCTGTTTCGGTTGCGGACAGACGCCGTGGTCATGCCACGGGTCGTTGAACCAGTAGTTTTCGTTATCGTAGCCTACCAGCAGCAGGCAGTGCTCGTTGCACTTCCATGCAAAGTCGGTGCCATCGGCCAGCAGCCAGTGGTCACGCTTTTCCGGCACGGGCTGGAAATCCAGCGTCGCCCAGAACACCACCGGCATCCCGGCGTCGATATAAGAGCAAAGCTCTGCCGCCGTCTTGCCGCTCTCGTCCACGACTTCGAACTTGTCGGCTGCGCCCTCGTGTTCCAGAGCGCTGTTCAGGGCCTTGACGATGCAGGGCGAATAGCAGCCGTAGCCGGTGTGGTCGTGGGGGTCGCCGGGGTAGACCTGCCACGGGTCAGGGCCGTAGAGTTTTCCGTCCTGCTCCCAGTAAGGGGCGTGGGGCAGGTCGCGGGCGATGAAGGTATCCGGGTCGATGTCGATGCCCACGGCCTGGAGCAGCATGACGCTGCTGATGCTCTCGCAGCCGTTGACCCAGCGCTCAGTCTGGTCGATGTACGGGGCAGGAACGATTTTTTTCATCAAAATGCCTCCCAGCGGAGATTCGGCCCTGTCAAAACAGAGCGAAGTGTGTTATTATGTAGGATAAGAATATTATACCCTACTCTGGGGATTTTTTCTACAACAATCGGCACGCGGAGGTTTTTGGAACATGAACAATCTGATCATCGGCATCGCAGGCGGCTCCGGCAGCGGCAAGACCACACTGGCCTGTCGGCTCAAGGCACTTTTCGGGGAGGACGAGGTGCGCCTCATCTCCCACGACAGCTACTACAAACGCCACGATGAGCTGCCCTTTGAAGAGCGCTGCAAGCTGAACTACGACCACCCGGACGCCTTCGACAACGCCCTGCTCATCTACCACTTACAGGAGCTGAAGGCTGGCCGCGCCATCGACTGCCCGGTGTACGACTACGCCGACCACAACCGCAGCAACGAGGTGCAGCACATCGAACCGGCCCCCGTCCTCATCGTGGAAGGCATCCTTCCCTTCGTGGAGCCGGAGCTGTGCGCCATGTTCGACTACAAGATCTTCGTGGACACCGACGCTGACGAGCGCATCCTGCGCCGTCTGGTGCGGGACGTCAAGGAGCGCGGCCGCTCCCTCGACAGCGTCATCAACCAGTACCTCACCACCGTCAAACCCATGCACGAGGCTTTCGTTGAGCCCAGCAAGCGGAACGCTGACATCATCGTCCCCAACGGCGGCGAGAACACCACCGCCATCGAGATGCTGGCTCACCACATCCGCAGCCTCATCGAGAAGGCCAATATGCTCTAAAAGCTTCTGATACAACAAAACCGGAGTCCCTGCGGGGACTCCGGTTTTGCTGTATCAGGCTCAGTGATAATACTTGATCTTGACGTCCTTGCCGAAGGCCTGGCTGCCGAGAACGCAATCCTTGCTGATCTTGACTTCCTTCAGCGGGCACTTATTGAATGCGTAAACGTCGATCGTTTTCACACTGCTGGGGATGGTCACGGACGACAGGCTGGTGCAGCTGGCAAAGACCGACCAGTCCAGCTTCTCGGTGCCTTCCGGCAGGACGATGTTCGTCAGGCTGCTGCACCAGCCGAAGCAGGCGTAGTTCAGGGTCTTCAGGGTGCTGGGCAGGGTGACTTCCCGCAGGGCAGAGCAGCCTTCAAAGGCATTGTCTGCAATGCTGGTCATCCCCTCCGGGAGCACGATGCTCTCCAGCGAGGTGCAGGATGCAAAGGCGCCTTCGGCCAGCTCGGTCACGCTGGCCGGAACGGTATAGGCCGTCAGACCGCCTGCGGCAGGGCAGCGGATGAGCTGGGTCATGGCCTTATTGTAGAGGATGCCGTCCTGCACGGTGAGACAGGGGTTGGCTGCGCTCACCTCGATGCTGGAAAGGGCCTTGCAGCCATAGAGAGCGCGGCGCCCCACTTCCTGCAGGCTGTCGGGCAGGGTGATGCTGGTGAGGCCGGTGTAGTAGGCGCTGCCGACGTTATTGAATGCAAATGCGCCCAGCTTGGTCACACCCTCGCAGACCTGTACCGCCTGAATGGTGCTCAGCCCGTCGGGCGAAGCTGCCAGCAGCTCCTCGGCCCACGGGGCGCGGCTGCCCTCGTTCGTAGAGAAATCGTTCATCGGGCCGCTGCCATAGATGTAGAGCACGTTGTCAGCGCCGAGGCCCCAGTTGACGGCCTCGCCGCACTTGCCGGAGCGGACGAGCGCCACGCCGGGCGCTGAGATGGAATTTTCCTGTTCCAGAAATGCTGCCGGCACCTGCGCCGCCAGTGCGGACGGCGCCCCCAGAAGCATTGCCGCCGCCAGTGTCAGCGCTGCAGCGCGGCCAAAGGGTCTGTGCATAAAAACACCCATTTTAAGTTCCTCCTCTTTGCGGCAGTTCTTTTTCTGCCCTGTTTTCTATATCATACGCTTTTTTGTCCGGATTGTCGATATGTCTGCCCGTTTTTCAACAAAAAACCTGCTGTTCGTGGAAAACAGCAGGTTTTGCATCATTCTTTGATGGAAGTGCGCACCAGTGCGCGCTTGAGGCGGGCCTGTGCCATCTCGTACTCGCGGCGGTCGAGGTCTTTGCGGGCCAGGATCTCTTCGGCGCGCTTTTTTGCGGCCTCGGCGCGGGCGTGGTCGATCTGCTCAGCCCACTCCCCTGTGGTGGCTACCAGACGCACCTCACCGTCCAGCACGGTGAGCATCCCGCCCATGCAGGCGGCACGGCGGCGGCTGCCCTCGGCATCAACGATGTGGGCCTCGCCCATGCCCAGCGCGGTGCAGTAGTCGCCGTGCTTGGCCAGAATGGCAAGGTCACCGTCGATGGCGCGGCAGACCACACGCTCGGCCTGCCCCTCAAAGGCGCAGCCGTCCGGTGTGACCACCGTCAGATGAAAGGTCGTCATGGTTTACCCCTTCTTCGCCTTAGCGAACACATCGTCGATGGTGCCTGCGAACAGGAAGGCGCTCTCGGGCAGGTCGTCGCACTCGCCGTTCAGGATCATACGGAAGCCGCGCAGCGTCTCTTTCAGCGGGACGTACTGGCCGGGCATACCGGTGAACTGCTCTGCAACGTGGAAGCTCTGGCTCAGGAAGCGCTGCACCTTGCGGGCGCGGCTGACGGTGCGCTTGTCATCCTCGCTCAGCTCGTCCATACCCATGATGGCGATGATGTCCTGCAGCTCCTTGTAGCGCTGCAGCACCTTCTGGACGGCACGGGCGATCTCATAATGCTCCTGACCCACGACCTCCGGGCTGAGGATACGGCTGGTGGAGTCCAGCGGGTCCACAGCGGGGTAAATGCCCTGAGAGGCGATGTCACGGCTCAGGACCGTGGTAGCGTCCAGATGGGTGAACGTCGTTGCGGGGGCCGGGTCGGTCAGGTCGTCGGCGGGGACGTAGACAGCCTGCACCGAGGTGATGGAGCCCTTGCGGGTGGAGGTGATGCGCTCCTGCAGAGCGCCCATCTCGGTAGCCAGCGTAGGCTGGTAGCCGACGGCGGAGGGCATACGGCCCAGCAGAGCCGACACCTCAGAGCCTGCCTGAGTGAAGCGGAAGATGTTGTCGATGAAGAGCAGCACGTCCTGATTCTTGACGTCGCGGAAATACTCCGCCATAGTCAGGCCGGACAGTGCCACGCGCATACGGGCTCCTGGGGGCTCGTTCATCTGGCCGTAGACCAGCGCCGTCTTGTTGATGACGCCGCTCTCGGTCATTTCGCCGTAAAGGTCGTTGCCCTCACGGGTGCGCTCGCCGACACCGGTGAACACCGAGTAGCCGTTGTGCTCGGTGGCGATGTTGTAGATCAGCTCCTGGATAAGGACGGTCTTGCCGACACCGGCACCGCCGAACAGACCAATCTTGCCGCCCTTGGCGTAGGGGCAGATGAGGTCAACGACCTTGATGCCGGTCTCCAGAATTTCGGTAGTGGACTGCTGCTCCTCATAGCTGGGAGCGGGGCGGTGGATGGGCCAGTAAGCCTCCGGGGTGGGGGCGGGCTTATTGTCCACCGGCTCACCCAGCAGGTTGAACACGCGGCCCAGGCACTGGTCGCCGACGGGGACCTTGATGGACTCGCCGGTGTCCACGGCCTCGGTGCCGCGCACCAGGCCGTCGGTGCTGCTCATGGCGATGCAGCGGGCGACGTTGTCACCGGTCAGCTGCGCCACCTCGACCACCAGCTTCTGGCCGTGGTTGTCGATCTCGATGGCGTTGAGCAGGTCCGGCAGCTCTCCATCCTTGAACTGGATGTCCAGCACCGGGCCGATGACTTGGATCACCTTGCCGATGTGTTTTTCGGACATAGGCTACAACTCCTTCTCTTTTAATGGAATGCTCTTTGTCAGCGTCCTTGCCCTCTCAGGCCGCTTCGCGTCCAGCTCTCCCAGAGGGAGAGCCTGAAACGTATCGGTCAGCTTTAAGCCTCTCCCTTTGGGAGAGGTGGCATTGCGCAAGCAATGCCGGAGAGGGCAAGCCGCCTTAATTTTCCGCACCAGCCACGATCTCAGTGATCTCCTGCGTGATGGCGGCCTGACGGGCGCGGTTGTAATACAGATTCAGATGCTCTATCATCTCGCCGGCGTTCTTGGTGGCGGCATCCATGGCGGTGCGGCGGGCGGCCAGCTCACTGGCCACGCTCTCGCACACAGCGCCGTAGAGGACACCCGCCACATACTCGGGGATGATAGCGCCGAACACTTCCTCGCAGCTGGGTTTGTACAGGATCTGGCTCCGACGGGCCTCGGCCTTCTGGGCCTCGGTGGGCTCGATGGTCAGGGGCAGCACCTCGAGGGTGGTGGCCGTCTGGGTCATCATGGAGTCAAAGCGGGTGTAGCAGAGCTTCACCGCGTCGTACTCGCCCTTGAGGAAGCCTTCCGTTATCTGGTGGGACAGGGTGAAGCACTCGCTCACTGACACATCCGCCGCCATCAGCACCTCGGGGGTGAAGAGGCCGGCCCCGTGGTGGGCGAAATACTCTGCGGAGCGCTTGCCGATGGGCAGCACGGTGACGGGGCCTTCGGCGGCGTCGGCCTGCTTGAACACATTGGCGTTATAGCCGCCGGCCAGGCCGCGGTCGCCCGCGATGACCACCAGCAGGGTCCGCTTGATGTCGTCCCGGCGCAGATAGGGATTGCGGGCGCGGGGGTCTGCCGCCGCGATCTTGGTCAGCGATTCGTACAGCGTCTCAAAGTAGGGGCGGCTGTGCTCCACCCGCTCCTTGGCACGGCGCATTTTGGAGGAAGCCACCAGCTCCATAGCCTTGGTGATCTGCATGGTACTCTCTACGCTTTTGATGCGCAGCTTGATGTCCTTCATGGAACCTGCCATGCGTTACGCCTCCTTCCTGTCAGTGTGCCTTGATAAAGTTCTCGGTGTAAGCGGACAGCACACCCTTCAGAGCTTCCTCGGCGTCCTTTTCCAGCTTGCCGGTGGTGCGGATGGTCTCCATCACGGAGGCACCGGCTGCGTCGGTATCGAGATACTCGTACAGGCCCTTCTCGTACTCGGCCACGGCAGGCACCTTGATGTTCACGAGGTAGTCGTGGATAGTCGCGTAGAGGATGGCCACCTGTTTTTCGACCGCAACGGGAGCGGAGCGGTTCTGCTTGAGCACCTCGACGATACGCTCGCCCTGTGCCAGACGGGCCTTGGTGTCAGCGTCCAGGTCGGAGCCGAACTGCGCGAAGGACTGCAGCTCACGGTACTGAGAATAAATCAGCTTCAAAGTACCGGCGACCTTCTTCATAGCCTTGATCTGGGCGTTGCCGCCGACACGGGAGACCGAGATGCCGGGGTTGACGGCCGGCATGACGCCCGAGTGGAACAGCTCCGTCTCAAGGAAGATCTGGCCGTCGGTGATGGAGATGACGTTCGTGGGGATGTAGGCGGACACATCGCCCGCCTGCGTCTCGATAATGGGCAGTGCCGTCAGGCTGCCGCCGCCCAGCTCGTCGGAGAGCTTGGCCGCGCGTTCCAGCAGACGGGAGTGCAGATAGAAGACGTCGCCGGGGTAAGCCTCACGTCCCGGGGGACGGCGGATCAGCAGCGACAGGGCGCGGTAAGCGACAGCGTGCTTGGACAGGTCGTCGTAGATGATAAGGACGTGCTTGCCCTTGTGCATGAAGTATTCGCCCATGGCACAGCCGGAGTAGGGAGCGATATACTGCAGGGGCGACAGCTCGGATGCCGTTGCCGACACCACGATGGTGTAGCTCATGGCACCGGCCTCGGTGAGGCTCTGCACGAGGTTTGCCACGGTAGAGCGCTTCTGGCCGATGGCGACGTAGATGCAGATGACGTCCTTGCCCTTCTGGTTGATGATGGTATCGGACGCGATGGTGGTCTTGCCGGTCTGGCGGTCGCCGATGATCAGCTCACGCTGGCCGCGGCCGATGGGGATCATGGAGTCGATGGCCTTGATGCCGGTCTGCAGCGGCTCCTTGACGGGCTGGCGCTCGATGATGCCGGGAGCAGGGCTCTCGATGGGGCGGAACTCCGTCGTCTCGATGGGGCCTGCGCCGTCGATGGGCTGGCCCAGTGCGTTGACGACACGGCCGATCAGTGCCTCGCCCACAGGGACGGACACGACCTTGCCGGTGCGCTTGACGATGCTGCCCTCTTTGATTCCGACGTCGGAGCCCAGCAGAACGATGGAGACGGTGTTCTCCTCGAGGTTCTGGGCCATACCGTACTCGCCGTTCTCAAACTGGAGCAGCTCGCCTGCCATGCACTTTTCCAGACCGCTGGCGCGGGCGATGCCGTCGCCCACCAGAATGACCGTGCCGACCTCGCTCTGCTCGATGACATTTTCGTAATGCTTGATCTGAGCACGGATGATCTTGGAGATCTCTTCAGGTTTCAGTTGCATTGTTGTGTCTTCACCACTCAATTCTTTGTAAACTTTCGGGTGGATAGCCCTCTCAGTCAAAGCCTGATGGCTTTGCCAGCTCTCCCGTGGGGAGAGCCCTTGGCAGGCCGGTCTTGCCGCATCTCATCGCCTTACGGCTCTGAGAGCTGCCGGGCCTTGCGTTGGCCGGAGGGCTTCGTATGATTTACAGCGTCGCTGCTGCGATGCTGCTGCGCAGGCCGGCGAGGCGGCTGCGGACGGTGCCGTCCAGCTCGGTGCCTTCGATGTCCAGCCGGATGCCGCCCAGCACAGCAGGCTCGACCTTCGTTTTGAGGTCAATGTGCCTGCCGGTGACTTTTTCCAGCTTTTCGTGCAGGCGTCTGGTCTGCTCTGCCGTGAGAGGCACAGCGGAAACAGCAGTCGCTTCCAGAATGCCGTGAGCCTCATTGTAGCGCAGGCGGTAAGCCCGGGCGCAGCCCGGCAGCTCCCGCAGAGCGCCTTTTTCGCACAGCAGCTTCATAAAGTTGAGCACATAGAGGTGGACCTGCCCGCGGAAGGCTTCGTCCAACAGCGCACAGCGCTCTTTCTTGGGGATGCTGGGGATGCTGAGCAGATGCAGATACTCGGCGTCCCCGTTCAGCAGAGCCGTCACGCCATCCAGTTCGCCCAGAATGCGCTCGTCCAGCCCTTCCTCCGCGGCCAGGTCGTACAGGCTTCCGCCGTACATCCTTGCAGTCTCGGTCATGATGCTTCACCCACGTTTTTGATAAATTCGTCGATCAGGTCCTGATGGTCAGCCTCTTTGATTTCGCGCTCGACCACCTTGGAGGCGATCTCCATCGCCATACCGCCGATCTCGTCCTTGACCTCGTTGACAGCCTTCTTGCGCTCCTGCGCAATGTCGGTCTCGGCCTTCTGCTTGAGGGCAGCGGCCTGTGCGCGGGCCTCGCCCAGCAGCTCTTCGCTGCGGGCAGCAGCCGTTTTCTGGGCGGCGGCCACGATCTGGTTGGCCTCGGTGCGGGCATTCTGCAGGTTCTGCTCGTACTCCGCCTTCATGGCCTCAGCCTCGGTGCGCAGCTTCTCGGCGTCCGCGATCTGGCTGTCCGCCTTGGCCTTGCGCTCGGCGATGACTTTTTTGACCGGGTTCAGCAGCAGCTTTTTGAAGATCACCAGCTGGATCATCAGGTTGCAGATCTGGGCCAGAAACGTCCAGCCATCCAGCGTGATCAATGCCTGATAAAGTTGCATAAGCGTCTCCCCTTTCTCTTGAAATCAAGCTCTGAAAGGAGCGCTTACTGCAGGTAGTTCATGAACATGCCGGGTGCGAGGAAGATGAGCAGCAGGCCGGTGACGAAGCCGTAGATACCGGTGGTCTCAGACAGTGCGACGCCGAGGATGAGGGTGCTGGTCACGTCGCTCTTGCACTCGGGCTGACGACCGACAGCCTCACAGGCAGCAGCGGCAGCGTTGCCTTCGCCGATACCAGGGCCGATACCTGCGATCAGTGCGCAGCCTGCGCCGATGCCGCAGCCAGCCAGAGCGATACCACGAGCAAGGAATTGAAAGTCAGTCATAGTTTGTGTCCTCCTGAAAATGTTTGTTTTTGGGGGATGCCGGGGCGGGAGGCTTACTCCTCACCGGCAGCACGTTTGATGAAGATGGTGGTCAGGGTACAGAAGATGAACGCCTGAATGCAGCCACCGAACCAGTCGAAATACAGGCCCGTGAAGGCCGGGATGCCGATCTGGAACAGCTGGAGCTGGCTCAGGAATCCGGGCAGCCAGCCAAAAATGACGTGGCTCAGGCTCGCCAGCGCCCAGTACAGCAGGGTGGAGATAACGGTACCGGACAGGATGTTGCCGAAGTGACGGAAAGCCATGCTGACAGGGGTGGACACCTCCGACAGCACATTGATGGGCGCCATCAGGAAGATGGGGTCCAGCAGGCCCTTCAGATAGGCGAGGATGCCGTTGGTCTTTATCTTGTAGTACATGATGATGATGAACACCACGATGGCCCAGGCCGCCTCGGTGTTCAGGTCTGCCGTGGGGCTCCACAGGCCCACCACACTGATCAGGTTGCAGCCGATGCTGAGTGCGAAGATCGCACCCACCAGCGGAATGAACTGATCGAAGTGCCAGCCCATGTTGTCGTGGACGAACTGGTCCAGCCGTTCCACGATGAACTCGGCGGCGGCCTGCCGTTTGGAGACGTTTTCCAGTTTGAGGTCACGCCCCAGCCAGAAGGCCAGAGCCGAGAGCAGCGCCATGACGATCCATGTGCTCACAAGAGTCTGGGTGATCTTGAAATCGCCCAGCACAGGGATATTGGTATGGATGGTATACAGGATCTTTGCGCCGTTCAGTTCCATTTGTTACGTTTCACCCCCTTTTTCATCGGGTGCGGACTGCTGCGCATCGGCAGGTTCGGGGTCGTCCTCCACCGAGACGTCCACCGGCTCTGCCTTCGGCGTGAGCGGTTTGTACTTGCCCGTTATTTGCAGGTAATAAATGGTGACACGGGGGAAAAACAGCGGCAGCACACTGGCAAAGGGCTGGAAGCAGGGGGCCGCGACGGCCACCACCACCCACAGCGCCTGCAGCAGCATCCGGCTGTTGTAGGAAAGCTGTAATGTTGCCTTGCGGCGCTTCTCATCCGGCTCGTCGATGATTTTTTGGACCACGAAGCAGATGCCCGCAAAGTTGCCGATGGCGACGGCTGCACCCACGAGGCTGCCGAGGACGACCGTATAGTCGAACTTCACCCAGCCCACCAGATGCAGCGCCGCGAAAAGCACCCACATGATCGCGGTGCAGAATGCCGTGCCGCCCGCGATGCGGAGCAGCTCCTTTTTGGATTCCGGCTGTAATTTCATAGATATAGCTCTCCCTTATCTCATAAATGCGAGTTAAAGCCTGTCCGGCGGGGCTTGTCCTTTTTGGAGCGGTCGAGCCGCTCTTTGACGAAGACCCAGAAGTTCTGCGCCCCGGCGGCAAGCCCCAGCAGCACAGCGGGCAGATACACCCACATGGGCCAGCCCCAATGGCTGACGGCCCACCAGCAGCCGCCCAGACACATCACCAGCGGCAGCAGCATATTCAGCCCCAGCTGGGTCAGCCAGACCAGATCTTCCAGTGCCTTGTACCAGCCCTTCACGGTCCGGCTCCCCTCCCTCTGCGTGTGCTCCGGGCCGCTCTGTCTTTTTCGCCCGGTCTGCACGTCAAACTTTGAACAAAGACTCTTTACTCCCCATTATACTCAAAACGGCTGTAAAATTCAATCAATTTTCCACTGCTTTTTAGCAAAATTCTATAAACGCGGGGAAGTTCGTCATTTCTAACCAAAAGTTTTCCGGTTCAGCCGCTCATCTTCTCCGTGTCATTTATCATTCTGCCCCGTTTGAGAAAGAAAAAGCATTTCCTTTTGGGCCGATTTTGCTGAAAGGCACAAAAAGCCCCGGCGGGCAAACTCCCCCAGTCTGCTTCGCAGCCAGCCCCCTCGGAGAGGGGGCCTTGAAGCCTCCCTCCTAGAGTGAGGTGGCATCGCGCAGCGATGACGGAGGGAGTTCCCCCACGCAAAAAGCCCCGCCGGGCTCGTGTGACCGAACCCAGCGGGGTGAAAAAGAATTTTAATTTTTCGGCTTACCAGAGGTTTGCAGTCTCATTGTAGAGGCCCTCATAGCTCTTGGCAGAGACATCCCAGCTGAAGTCGCACTCCATGTCGTACTTGACAAGGTTGTTCCAGTCTTCCTTGCTGTAGTAGCGGTCCTGTGCGCGGCAGCAGGCGTCGTACAGCTCGTGGGCGCTGTAGCCCGCGAAGGTGAAGCCGTTGCCCTCGCCGAGGGTGCAGTCGTGGATGGAGTCGCGCAGACCACCGGTCTCGCGGATGATGGGAGGCGTACCATAACGGCAGGCGACCATCTGGGCCAGACCGCAGGGCTCGCTCTTGGACGGCATGATGAAGGCATCTGCGCCGGCATAGATCTCCTGCGACAGGGTGGGTTCAAAGCCGATGTAGGTGCCTACGCGGCCCGGATGACGGCCGCACAGGTCAGAGAAGAAGTTCTCGTACTGGCTCTCGCCGCTGCCCAGGATGACCAGCTCGATGCCGCGGTCCACAAGGCCGTCGGCCACGCTCTGCACGAGATCGAAGCCCTTCATGCCGACCATGCGGCTGACCATTGCAAAGACGGGACTGCCGTCCTTGTTGAGGCCGAACTTATCCTGCAGAGCCTCCTTGCACTTTGCCTTGCCCTCTTCGAAGTTGTTGACATCGTAGTTGAAGGCGATGTGGGGGTCGGTGGCAGGGTTGTTGGCCTCCATGTCGATACCGTTCAGGATGCCGCAGAGCTTGTACTGCTTCTCGCGCAGCAGAGCGTCCAGACCGTAGCTGAACCACGGGTCGAGGATCTCCTGTGCATAGGTGGGGCTGACGGTGGTGATCTTGTCTGCCGTCTCGATGGCACCCTTCATGAAGTTGGCGCAGCCATCATACTCCACGATATGCTGGTCACGGCGGCCGATGCCGCAGGTGTCTTCCAGAATATCGGTGCCGTACTTGCCCTGATAGGCGATGTTGTGGATGGTGAAGATGGTCTTGATGCGGTTGAACTTGTCCAGATGACGATAGTACAGGTTCAGGTACACCGGCACCAGAGCGGTCTGCCAGTCGTTGCAGTTGATGATGTCAGGGGTAAAGTCGATGTAGAACAGGGTCTCCAGCACTGCGCGGGAGAAGAAGGCGAAGCGCTCGCCGTCGTCGTAGAAGCCGTAGAGGCCGCGGCGCTTGAAGTAATACTCGTTGTCGAGGAAGTAGTAGGTCACGCCATTGACCTCAGCCTTGAACAGGCCGCAGTACTGGCTGCGCCAGCCCACGGGGACCGAGTAGTTGGTAACGTATTCCAGCCTATCGCGGAACTTCAGGTCGCCATACAGCGGCATGATGACGCGGGCGTCCACGCCGTCCTTGACCAGCGCTTTGGGCAGGGAGCCGGCCACATCGGCCAGACCGCCGGATTTTGCAAAGGGGGTTGCTTCCGAAGCAGCATACAGGATCTTCATAAGATTCGCTCCTTCCTGATAAAAGGGATTCATATCTCCTCCCGCTGCGGCAAAAAGAGCGGGCGGGGGTACACACAGTACCCCCGCCCCTCTTTAAGAGGGGCTACCGGGGAGGGAGCCGCCCCTATGGGAGATTCTCAAACGGTTCAGACGATGTGGTTCTTCTGAACGTAAACGGGGAAGCTCTTGGTGCCGCTCAGCTTCTTGTCTGCGGTGATGCGGACGTTCTTGTCCGTCACGACGCAGTCCAGCTCAGCGCCAGGCTCCACCACGGTGTCCTGCATCAGGACGCAGTTCTTGACGACGGCACCCTTCTTGACCTTGACGCCGCGGAACAGCACACAGTTCTCCACGGTGCCTTCGATGACGCAGCCGTCAGCCAACAGAGAGTTGCTGACGCTGGAACCGGTGACGTAACGGGTGGGGTTGTCGTCGCGGATCTTGGTGTAAACGGGGTTCTTCTTGGGGAAGAGGGCATTCAGATTCTTCTCATCAATGAGCTTCAGGTTCTCGTCGAAGTAGCTCTTCATGTCGCAGACATGAGCCACATAGCCGGTGTACTCCAGCGCATGGATGTTCAGGATGTTGACGTTGTGAGCCAGGATGTCGCGCTCGAAGTAGATAAGGCCGCGGGCGGTAGCGTCCTTGACCAGCTTGATGAGGGTCTGGCGCTCCATGACATAGATGTCCAGATCGAGGTTCTGCTTGCCGGGGCGGTAATCGTTGAACAGCAGCTCGGTCACACGGCCATCGGCATCGACGGTCAGGGTGTAGTTGTCGTTCTTGCGGCCCTCGGGGATCTCGGTCTTCTGGTAGGCCACGGTGACGTCTGCGCCGCTGGCCTGATGGGCAGCCAGCAGGGCGTTGAAGTCGTAGTTGATGGCGATGTTGGCATCGCTCATGACCACATAGCGCTCCTTCTGGTTCTCGAGGAAGCTCAGGATGGAGCCAAGAGCCTCGACGCGGCCGGAGTAGATGCGCACGCCCTTCTCAGCAAAGGGAGGGACGATGTTCAGACCGCCGTGACGGCGGGCCATATCCCACTCGCGGCCGGTACCCAGATGGTCCATCAGGGAGTGGTAGTTCTTGCGCACCACGACAGACACGTTGGAGATGCCGCAGTTGGCCATGCCGGACAGGACAAAGTCCACCATGCGGTAACGGCCTGCGAAGGGGATCGAGGCCATTGCGCGCTCGGTCACCAGCTCAGGCACGGTGTTATCATAGCTGTTGGGGAAAATGATGCCCAACGCATTGTTGTTCTGGCTCAGCATACTTCCTCGCCCTCCTTGACGGAATCAAATACTTTGGCGCCCTCTTTGACGGTAGCGCCTGCGCCGATGGTCAGACCGGTGCCGACATGTGCGATGGGGCCGTCGCCGCCGATCTTGGCGCCTGCGCCCACCACGACGTTCTCAGCGAGGATGCAGCGCTTGACCACTGCGCCTGCCTTGACCACGACGCCATCCATCAGGACGGCATCCTCGACCGTTGCGCCCTCTTCCACGACGACGCCTGCGCTCAGCACAGAGTGCTTGACGCAGCCGTAGATCTGGCAGCCCTCAGTGACCAGCGAATCCTGCACGAGCGCGCGGGGGCCGATCTTCTGGGCGGGCAGCACGGGGTTGCGGCTGTAGATCTTCCACTTCTCGTCGAAGATGTCGATGCCGGAGTTCTCGGGGTCCAGGACCTCCATGTTGGCTTCCCACAGGCTGTCGATGGTACCCACGTCACGCCAGTAGCCGTTGAAGTGGTAAGCATACATCTTGCGGCCGTCGCGCAGCAGCGCGGGGATGATGTTCATGCCGAAGTCGTTCTTGGAGTTGGGGTCTGCCTCGTCCTCTTCCAGATACTTCTTGAGGATATCCCAGTTGAAGATGTAGATGCCCATGGAAGCCAGATTGGACTTCGGCACAGGGGGCTTCTCCTGGAACTCGGTGATCCTGTCGTCCTCGTCTGCGACCATCAGGCCGAAACGGGAAGCTTCCTTCCAGTCAACTTCCATGACGGCCACAGAGAACTCTGCGCCCTTCTCCTTGTGGAAGCGGAGGAAGTCGGCGTAATCCTGCTTGCAGATCTGGTCGCCGGACAGGATGATGACGTACTCCGGGTCATAGCTGTCGATGAAGCTGATGTTCTGGTAGATGGCGTTTGCAGTGCCTTTGTACCAGTCGGTACCCTTTGCCTGCTCATAAGGAGGCAGGGTATGGACGCCGCCGTACAGACGGTCCAGGTCCCAAGGCTGGCCGTTGCCGATGTACTCGTTCAGCTTCTGGGGCTGATACTGCGTTGCGATGCCAACGGTATCGATGTTGGAGTTGACGCAGTTGGACAGCGGGAAGTCCACGATACGGTATTTGCCGCCAAAGGACACCGCCGGTTTTGCCGTTTTCTGTGTCAGCGCGTACAAACGCGAGCCACGTCCGCCGGCAAGGATCATTGCCACGATTTCTTTTGCCATAGCTTTATTCTCCCCTTTAACATTTCCTGATATTTGGTGGAAATGGTTCAACAATGTTGGTTCGGCCCGGCCTTATTTTTCGGCCTTGTCCGCCTTCTTGGCGCGGGGCTTGCGGGCGGGCTTTTCAGCCGGTTCCGCTGCCTTTTCTGCTTTGGGCTTACGGCCCCGTTTTGCAGGAGCCTTTTCTTCCGCAGGTGCAGCTTCTGCCTTCGGCTTGCGGCCGCGCTTTGCAGGGGCTTTTTCCTCCGCAGGTGCAGCTTCTGCCTTGGGTTTGCGGCCGCGCTTTGCAGGTGCCTTTTCCTCAGCCTTTTCGGCCTTTGCAGTCTTGGAAGCCTTCTTGGGCGCAGCCTTTTCCGCTGCCTTCTCCTCGGCGGTCTTGCGGGTGCGCTTTGCAGGCACCTCGAAATAAAGCACGCTCATGGGAGGCAGCGTGATGGTGATGCTCTGCTCGAAGCCGTGGAGCGGCTTCTTCTTGGAGCGGACAGCCTTGTTGTGGACAGTGCCGGCACCGCCGAACGCCTCGTCGTCGCTGTTCAGGATCTCCTTGTAGGTGCCGGAGTTCGGTGCGCCCAGGGTGTAGCCCTCGCGCAGGACGGGGTTGAAGTTGCAGACCACGAGGATCTGCTTGCCGTTTGCATCCTTGCGCAGGAAGGCCACGACGCTCTGCCGGGAGTCGTCGGGGACGATCCACTGGAAGCCCTCCCAGCTGTAGTCGATCTGCCAGAAGGCCGGGTGGTCCTTGTAGAACTTGTTCAGGGTCTTGACGTAGGTCTGCAGCTCGGTGTGCTTGTCGTAGCCCAGCAGCATCCAGTCCAGAGACTTGGTCTCGTTCCACTCGGTGAACTGGCCGAACTCCTGACCCATGAACAGCAGCTTCTTGCCGGGGTGAGCCATCATGTAGCCAAAGAAGGTGCGCAGGTTTGCAAACTTGGCCTCATAGTCACCGGGCATCTTGTTGATGAGGCTGCCCTTGCCGTGGACGACTTCGTCGTGGCTGATGGGCAGCACGAAGTTCTCGCTGAAGGCGTAGAAGAAGCTGAACGTGACCTTGTTGTGGTTGCCCGAACGGAAGAGCGGGTCGGTCTTCATGTAGCTGAGCATATCGTTCATCCAGCCCATGTTCCACTTGAAATTGAAGCCCAGGCCGCCGTCGGAAGCGGGTTTGGTGACCATCGGCCACGCGGTGGACTCCTCTGCGATCATGTACTTGTGGGGGTGACGGCCCAGAATCGTATCGTTGAGCTTGCGCAGGAATGCCACAGCCTCAAGGTTCTCCTTGCCGCCGTTCTTGTTGGGCTCCCACTCGCCCTGCTTGCGGTTGTAGTCCAGATAGAGCATGGAAGCCACAGCGTCCACGCGCAGGCCGTCGATGTGGTACTGCTCCAGCCAGTAGAGCGCGCTGGAGATGAGGAAGCTCTGCACCTCGCTGCGGCCAAAGTCGAACACCATGGTACCCCACTCTTTGTGCTCGCCGCGCTTGGGGTTCGGGTCTTCGTAGCAGGCTTCGCCATCGAAGTTGTACAGGCCGAACTGGTCTTTCGGGAAGTGAGCCGGCACCCAGTCCATAATGACGCCGATGCCTGCCTCATGCATCTTGTCCACGAAAGCCATCAGGTCCTTCGGGGTGCCGTAGCGGCTGGTGGGGGCGAAATAGCCCGTCACCTGATAGCCCCAGCTGCCATCGAAGGGGTACTCCATGACGGGCAGCAGCTCCACGTGGGTGTAGCCCATCTCGGTGATGTACGGGATGAGCTCGTCGGCCAGCTCGGAGTAATTGTAGGGCAGGCCGCCCTCTTTCTGCTTCCAGCTGCCGGCGTGCATCTCGTAGATATTCATGGGGCCGTTGATGACATCGGCCTTCTTCTGGGCGTTCTGCCACGCCTCGTCGTGCCAGACAAAGCCGTTCAGATCGTAGACCTTGCTGCCGTTCGAGGGGCGAGTCTCTGCGTGGAACGCATAGGGGTCAGCCTTGTAGACAAGGTCGCCCGCCCGGGTGGTCACGCAATATTTGTAAACGTCGTATTCCTTCATGCCCGGGATGAACAGCTCCCACACAGAGTCATTGTCCACCTTGCGCATCGGGTGGCTGCCCGGTTTCCAGCTATTGAAATCGCCTACTACGCTGATGGCCGTCGCGTGCGGTGCCCAGACGCGGAACACCACGCCTGTCTCCCCGGCCCGCTGCTCGATGTGTGCGCCAAAATAGCGGTACGCTTCACAGTTATTGCCCTGCTTGAACAAATACACCGGAAGGTCCGATGGATTGCTGCGGGTCTTTTCCTCAGTCGGTTTCATAAACAGCTCCTCCCCGCACAGGCCGCATGGGCAGTCCTGTGCCTTTTACTCTCTTATATTAAAGAATTTCGTCGGATTTTTCAAGAGTTTTCTTGTAGAATATACCATAATCTTTTCGTCGATATTTTTCTTATATATACAACATCCCTAATTTTAGACAAGAAATATCGGCAGACTTAACAGAATAAAGGCAAAAAAGAAACATCCGCCCCGAATTTTGCACATTTGGCAAAAAATCAGAGCGGATGTTTTTCCACTATTTTACTTCAGTTTTTCAAAGGCGCATCAGCCCACGACATAGACGTTGACGTTGATGGCGCCGTTGATGACAGACTCCGCATAGGTCTCATAGAACAGGTCCACGAGGATGCGGCCATCCTGCACGGCGATGCCGGTGTCGGTGGCTACCGCGTAGCCATAGACGAAGCTGCCGTCGGTGGAGGTGATATACAGCAGGGTGCCGTAGGGGATGACATCGGGGTCAACGGCCACGGTGCCGTAACCCAGACCCAGACCGGAAGAACCCTTGCCCGACTTGGAATAATAGCCGGTGGCCTTGCCGGTAAGGACCTTGCTGTAGCTGGCGGGGGCGTTGGTGGTGCCGTCCGGGCCGGTCAGGGGCGAGACGGGCGCACCGGCGCCATAGGTCTTGACCACATGGTCGGTAGGCTCCACGGTGGTGGTCACATCGGTGACGACGCTGTTTTCCAGCTCGCCGTCCACCCAGCGCTCCCGGGTGGTGACGGTCTGCTGGCCCTCAGAGCCATGCTGCAGGGTGGTGGCACGGTTGGTGTTGCGGAAGTAGAGGCTGGTGTAGACATACTCCGTGTCGTAGGGGACAGCCTGCGTCTCCACCTTGTCCTGATACTCGACGCGGTGGACTTCGATCTTGCTGCCAGCCGTGACCATCGCGCTGAGGGCGGGCTCGGTGTAGTCATCCCCCTCCAGAGTGATGCCGGCACGTTCCAGAGCATCGGCGACGGTACCCACCACCATCTTGACGGGGTACTCCTGGCCGTCAGCCTCAATGGCGACGCTGAAGGCGCGCTCGATGTTCAGGGATGCCAGACTGCCGGCAAAGGCAGTGTAATAGACTTCGTCTCCCTCCTCGGCCTCGATGCCGGAAAGGCTCATAACGCGGGCAGGGTCGCTCTCGGAAGTGAGGACCACCTGCCGCGCACCGTGGGAGTCTGTGACGTAGGTCAGCCGCAGATTCGCGGCGGTCACAGCCAGCGTGAACACGAGACACGCAGCCATGACGCAGAACGCCAGCACACGGGATGAGGCTGCACGGGTGCAGCCGGGCAATGCTTTCTTAAATTTGACGGAAGCGATACGAGACAACTCCTCTCTTTTCAGATTTTGGAATGGACAGCGGGCCTGTATCTCAAGGCCCGTCAGACTGTGCGTAAATGCCCCGCACAGCGGGCGCCGCAAAAGCGGCTTTTCACTTCACCGTGATGAATTTTATGCGCTGCAACGTGTGTTGAGCGGACGTTATTTTAGCAGACTGAGGCCGTTTTGTCAAATCGAAGGTCAGGCGTTCGTCAATTCCTTCACATAGTTTTTTGTGCATTCTGTACATAGTTTGCTCTCGATTTCATGAAATTCAATGATTTCTCTCCGATTTTTTCGCAAAAACAAAGTCATACTTGTTCATATATTTTTAACATTTGAGTTGGCATTTCCGGGGTGTTTTTTGCAGTATCTCCAGCCCGCTTTGCGGCGTCAAACCGGCCATAACAGGCTTATTTTCGACACAAATCACGGACTGTTTTCTGACAATTTTCAAGAGAAAAACAGGGGTCCATTTCTCTCCGAAAAAGGCCGTTTGGCAAAATGCCTAACCCGCCAAATTCTCAATAAAAAAGTATGTACTTCCGCCCACTGCCGTTCTGCGCTACAATCGGGCCAGAGGCAAACGCAAAACCAAATGAAAGGAGTTTTTACCATGCAGATCAACATCACAGCCCGGGACTTCGGCGGCACGGAATTCCTCGCCCAGCCCCACCGGCTGCATCTGGGCGCACAGAAAGCCGAGGGTGTGGACCGGCTGGAATTCAGCCTGCCGGAGCAGTGGAAGAGGTGTGTCGTCACCCTCCACATCCGGCACACGGACGGCACGCTGGCCGAGCCGCTGGCGCTGGACGATACAGGCTGCGTCAGCGTGGGCCGGAGTTTTACCGGCTGGGCCAGCGGCGAGTGGATGCTGGCCGCTGCCAACGGCAATGGCTACACCGCCTACACCCGGCCCGGCCAGTACGACGTCCACGGCATCCTCCCCACCGAGGGCGCGGGCGAAGAGCTGACCCCCTCGGTCTACGAGCAGTTCATCGCCCGGGTGATGGCCAGCGCCAACGCCGCCGCAGAGGCCGCCAAACGCGCCGCCTCCGGCGAGGCGAACGCCAGGCAGAGCGCCAGCGAGGCCGCTTCTTCTGCCCAGCAGACCGCCGCCAGCGCCACCCTGGCTGCCGGCTATGCCGAGCAGGCCGAAGCCGCTGCTGACCGTGCCGCCGCCTATGCCCCCTCGGAGGGCGCTGTGCTGAGCGTCAACGGCAAAGGCGGTACCGTCCGGCTGAACGCACTGGACGTCTGGGCATTGCCCCGCCCTGTCTCGCCGAAAGCCGGCCAGCTGGTGCGGGTGGTGAAGGTCGATGCCTCCACCGGCGCACTGACCGCCGACACCATCAGCACCGACAGCCTCAGCGAGCTGGGCAGCGAAGAAAAAGCTCATCTGCTCAAGCTGCTGAGTTCTGCCAGCTACACCGACAGCAGCGCCAGAGATGACCTCGAAGCCCTTAAAAAACTGTGGGACACCACGCCGCCCACTCCCCTGCCCGACCCGGACATCATCCCGGTGGAGAAGGTGACTCTGAGCCAGCACACGCTGGAACTGAGCCGGGGCAGCACTGCCGACCTCAGCGCCTCCATCGCGCCCCCGGATGCCACCGACCAGACGGTATTGTGGAGCGTTTCGCCGACGGACATCGTCTCGGTGGATGCGGGCCGCGTCACTGCCCTTAAGAAGGGTTCTGCCGTCGTCACTGCCACCTCCGACAGCAAGAGCGACAGCTGCACCGTCACGGTGACGCCCGCCGTCTACCGCATCGAGACGGCCCACACCGACAGCGGCGACATCCCCGCGTGGGACACTTATCCCGCCAAGTACGAGTTCTTTATGCCGCTGACGGCCAAGAAAGCGGGCCTGCTGCTCCGCTCGCTGGAATTCCGTGTCAAGGGCTACGTGCCGGGCACGATGCGCACCGTCCTGCGCAAATACGGCTCCACGACCGCCCTGGCAGACAAGTTCACCGACATTGTCCGCGGCTACAACGACGTGGTGCTGGACATGGGCAGCATCGCGCTGGAAAAGGGCGTCGAATACCAGCTCTATTTCGCCGCCTCCAACAACTTCTACCCGCCCTCTGTCCAGCCCTCCTGGGTCGCAGCAAACGACTGCATCGACATCGCCCACGGCAGCGCCTACTATGGCGACGACACCACCCTCATCTTCTCCGGCACCGTCGTGCTGCAGGAGACCTGAACCACACCGAACACATATCTTGAAACAGAAAGAGAGGTACTGACTATGACCCATCACAAGATTTCCGCATCCACCCTGGCCCGCACCGCTGCGCTGGCGCTGGCCCTGACCAATCAGGTGCTCAGCGCCGTGGGCAAGCCCATGCTGCCCATTGAGAGCGCCCAGCTGGAGCAGCTCATTTCCAGCGGCCTGACCGTTGCCGCCGCCATTGCCAGCTGGTGGAACAACAACAGCTTCACTCCTGAAGCCATCGAGGCCGACGACTTCATGACCCGCCTGAAGCAGCAGAAGCGATAAACGCATAAGCGAACACAGCGCCCCGGAGCAGACTGCTCCGGGGCGCTGTGTCTTTATTGGAGAAAGTTATCACATCCGAAAACGATCAGGTTCGGGAGCCACTGCCCGTGCCGCTGTTCAGACACTTTGCAAAGACGACCATGTAATCTTCGGCCTTTTCCTGCGTGTCGGTCAGCTTGGCATCGTTCATGACATCAAAGCCGACTTTCAGTTTGCCGCTCGTTTCCTCTTCATTATCCCATTCGATGCACTTGTACCCCTCAAATCCATTCAAAATTTTCGCAACAGTGTAACCCCAGTTGATGGAATCTTTTGCGTTATTGGGCATCTCAGTGACAGCCACGAGATATGGAATTTCCTTGTAGACCACCTTTACAATAAATATATTCAGGTTTTCATCATCCGGGCTTTCTGCATCCCATTCATTACCCTCTGCGGCCTTAAATGCAGAGAACACGCCATGGGCCTTCTTGCTCAAGTCCTTATCCTCAGAGACTTTGACGCACATCATATTACCCGCTGTCTGCAATGCTTTCAGCATCGCATTCTCTTTTGCGGCATTCCCGAGGGCACAGCCGGTCAGCATAGACAGTGCCATCACACCAGCCAGTGCGGCGGCCGCGAGCTTCTTGAACAATTTCATGGAAAATTCCTCCTTTATCGGCGCTTTCGTCCGTTGTGGTCTGCCGTTTTCGGCAGATCTTGCAGATTCGGAGTTGCGCACAGTTTTCCGAGATTTTCTTTGGCATTTTGACAAAAATAGAAGATTTTCGACTCTATTCAACGCAACCGTGAGACATTTTACATCACAATAACGCCGCCGTCTCCGCCGTCGATGCCGCCGCCATCATATCCTACATACTTTTTTCCAAAGATGACGATATAATCACCCGCTTCATCTTCGCCGTTCAGTTTAACATTTCGTACAATCTCAATGCAAAGCCTTGCCTCTTTATCTCCCTCTGAACCTTCCCAGATGGTCCACAGACCTTCTGCTACCTTTTTCGCAATGTTATTCCATATGGTCTGGTCTGAAATATTCTCCGGCATCTTGCAAACGAGCGCTGAGTACAGATGTGAATATCCCTCATAAACTCGAATGAAATAATCGCCTTCCGGGTCCATCATCGGGTCGTAAACTTCACCCTCTGTGTCTGAGCTTTCAAATAGGCGTAAAACTTCAGCACCCTTGCCGGAAACGGTTTTATCCTCTATAATTGTGCAGGTATCTGTTTTCGGGACACTTTTAATTGCTTTCATTGCAGCTGCTATCGCACGCTTTTCTTTACTTGTTCCACATCCCGTGAGGAGAGCCAGTGCAAGCACGCCGACGAGAAGCAGGGCGGCAAATCTTGTAAATCGTTTCATGGTATCCTTCCTTTCGCTGAGCAATACACCTGTCCGGGAGTCGTTCCCCCTTCGCACCTCCATCATACCATACCC
>NZ_CABVEW010000021.1:0-51144 GCF_902497445.1 Faecalibacterium sp. Marseille-P9312 | reverse complement strand
TGTGTTCTTTTTTTCTTTTGTTCGCGCGCCCGGCGACACCCTAGATCTGCGCCTCTCTGTTCGTCGGCGGCGTCAAATGTGTATAGGAGACAGGGGTATGGTATAATAAAATCACCGAGACACACCCCACGATTGGAGGTAGAGACGATGAAAACTGCAAAACGACTCCTTGCCTTTGCCCTTGCGGGCGTGATGGCGCTGGCCCTGCTCACCGGCTGCTCGGACAGCAGCTCCAAAGCCAAGCAGGTAGAAGAGTGCTTCCGCTCTCTAATGAAAACGAGACAAAATGTTGACTATCAGAAGGACGAGACGCTGGACAAAAAGCTCGAGGCCATCGCACAGCAGTTCCAGCCGAGCTGGCTGAATAATGAAGCGGGTGGGCTGACCGAGGATGCACGCAGTATCATTAAAGATGAATTGAAGGGCTATCTGTTGACAGGCAGCGTTTGGCTTTGGTATGGAGAAGTGAAGCCGGGCCAGAGTGCGCAGGCGCAGGCGGAGAGCATGCAGTACGACCAAAAGATAGAGTTTGGTACTGGTTATGGGTCGTCAGGCACCGCTCTGCACGCCATAGCCTTTACAAGGACAGACAAGAAGAGCAACGGCCACCGCTATTACCTTGCACTGGTAACATACGCCACCATCAATACCCCGCGGACTTGACACAGGAGGAAACGACCATGAAATTGAAAAAGCTGTTTGTCCTTGCCCTTGCAGGCGTGATGGCGCTGACCCTGCTCACCGGCTGCGGCGATAAGCCGGGCGATAAGCCGGAGGACACCCTCCGGGCCGAGGCTCTGGCAGACATCATAAATGTACAGCGTGGCGTAAACATCACCTGCGAGGCCGACCCGCAGCTGAGTGAGGCGGCGGAGAGGTACACACAGGTGAGCTCTGAGGATGGAAGCACTCTTCTCATTAACAAATTGAAGTTGGGCAATTACCACTCTATCGGTTCTGAGCCTCGCAAAGCTCTCTTGAAAACCATCGGCATCGACCCCAACACCACCAACAAACAGGTCATCTTCTACTGTGGAGAGGACAGAGGCTCGGACGACCCCGTCAAGCAGGCCATCGACCTCTGTAACAACTACAGACTGGTACTGCCGGAACCGAATGAGAAGAATTGGGCCACTATCAGCTTCCTCGCATCCAGCTACCGGGTCGGCTTCGGAAGGTGGAAGGATGAGAATGGCAAACCCAGGCTCTTCGTCATCATGGTAGGCGACATCCCGGGGAGAAGCTGACGCTCTTTGCGGCAGCGTCCTAGCCCTCTCCGTCTGCTTCGCAGCCACCTCTCCCATAGGGAGAGGCACTGGCGTGCCGGGCTACTTTCCGCTGACCGCTGAAAGCTCAATATGGCATAAAAGATAGTGCCCTGCTACAGAGATCCACAGCAGCTTGACAAGGGATATTGTCCCGAAGCTGCTGCTCTCTGCAGCAGGGCACTACTGTTTCCGATAAAATCAAACTTTGCTCGTCCCGCGTGGGCCTGACCGGCCTGCCAATGGCTCCCCCTTTGGGGGAGCTGGCGAGCGGAGCGAGACTGAGAGGGCTAGGATGCTCATGGCGAAGCAGCTGCGCGGCGATAGTATCGCTCTGACGGAGGGTCTGCTGATCGC
Source organism: Faecalibacterium sp. Marseille-P9312 (assembly GCF_902497445.1). Taxonomy (NCBI): domain Bacteria; kingdom Bacillati; phylum Bacillota; class Clostridia; order Eubacteriales; family Oscillospiraceae; genus Faecalibacterium; species Faecalibacterium sp. Marseille-P9312. Next base: position 49,522 of record NZ_CABVEW010000021.1, on the reverse strand, counting down.
TGGGTGGTGGCTCTTGGGAGACGGGCTTGCCCTCTCAGGCGCTTCGCGCCAGCTCTCCCAGAGGGAGAGCCTTGCGGAACGCCCTGTCCTTTGTACAAATACACCGAAAACCCGATCGGAAAGGGGCGGTCTGCGGGCAAAACGCAAAAAAATCGGTTTTCCTCTTGCCAAACGGGGCAAAACGCGCTATTCTATAGTCACAGTTTAACAATTTAGCATGGTAAAGCGGTAAAACGAAGCGCTGCTTCTGAAGCACTGCTTCTAAAGGAGGAATTTGTATATGAAACGTCTGGTATCTGCTTTTCTGGCCGGTGCGATGGCACTGAGCCTTGCCGCCTGCGGCGGTTCTGCATCCACTTCCACGGCTGCTTCTTCTGCCGCCGCCTCTGCCGCCCCGGCAAGCTCCGCGGCCGCTGACAGCGACCTGGCTTATATCCGGTCCAACGGCAAGATGGTCATCGGCTACACCGTCTATGAGCCGATGAACTACACCGACGCCGACGGCAGCTTCACCGGTTTCGATACCGAGCTGGCCACCGCTGTCTGCGAGAAGCTGGGTGTCGAGCCGGAGTTCGTGGAGATCAACTGGGACACCAAGGAGACCGAGCTGGCGGCAAAGAGCATCGACTGCATCTGGAACGGCCTGACCCTCACCGATGACCGGGAGGAGAACATGGCCTGCACCAAGCCCTACGTCAAGAACGCCCAGGTCGTCGTGGTGAAGGACGGCACCGATTATACCTCCACCGCCGACCTCATCGGCAAGACCGTGGTGGCCGAGGCCGGCTCTGCCGGTGAGACCACCATCACCGAGAACGCCGACCTGTCTCAGGCTGATTTCATCTCCAAGGATGTTCAGACCGACTGCCTGATGGAAGTCGCCGCCGGCACTGCTGACGCCGCCATCCTCGACCTGACTCTGGCTTCTGCCATGATCGGCGAGGGTACCGACTACGCAAACCTCAAGATGGTGGATGAACTGAACGTCGAGGAGTACGGCGTGGCCTTCCGCAAGGGCAGCGACGTGGCCGAGGCTGTGGACAACGCTTTCGACGAGCTGAAGGCTGACGGCACCATGCAGACTCTGGCCGACAAGTACGGCCTGACTCTGGCTGAGTAACTTACATTATAAACGGATAGGTGTAGTGATTCTGTGACTGTGATTTTGGAGCGTCTGACCGGCGCATTCGCGCTCAACTGTGAGCTGTTCTTTCTGACCTTGCTGTTTTCGCTGCCGCTGGGCCTTGTGGTGGCCTTTGGCTCCATGAGCCGGTGCGCACCGCTGCGGGGCGTCGTCAAGACCTTCGTGTGGGTCATCCGCGGTACGCCGCTGATGCTCCAGATCATCGTCATCTACCTTGGCCCCGGCCTGCTGGGCATGACCAACCCCTGGCCCTCCGGCTCTTCGGGCCGTCTGGTGGCGGCGGTGGTGGCTTTCGCCATCAACTACGCCTGCTACTTCTCTGAGATCTACCGCGGCGGCATCGAGGATGTGCCGAAAGGCCAGACCGAGGCCGGTCAGGTGCTGGGCATGACCAGGAGCCAGATCTTTTTCAAGGTCACGCTCCTGCAGGTCGTCAAGCGCATCCTGCCCCCGATGGGCAACGAGGTCATCACGCTGGTGAAGGATACCTCGCTGGCGAACGTCATCGCCAACAAGGAGATCATCATGATGGCAAAGGAGTACAGCGCCAAGGGCCTCATCTGGCCGCTGTTCTCCACCGCGATCTTCTTCCTCGTCTTTGTCGGCGCACTCACCCTGCTGCTGGACTGGGCCGAGAAAAAGATGGACTATTTCCGCTGCTAAGGAGGATACTGAATTATGGCATTACTCGAAGCCTCTGGCATCGGGAAGAATTTCGGCGAGACGAAAGTTCTCAAGGACATCTCGCTCACACTGGAACAGGGCGAGGCGCTGGCCATCATCGGCTCGTCCGGCTCAGGAAAGACGACGCTGCTGCGCTGCCTGAATTTCCTTGAGCGTCCCGACACCGGCGTCATCCGGGTGAACGGCGAGACCATGTGGGACGCCGCCGACCCTGCCACCCAGCGGGAGAGCGAGGTGCGGAAAAAGCGCCTCCACTTCGGCCTCGTGTTCCAGAACTTCAACCTCTTCCCCCAGTACACCGCGCTGGAAAACGTGATGCTGGCGGGGGAGCTTCTGGCGAAGGAGCAGCCCGGCTACAAGGCCAACAAAAAGGCCATCCACGCCCAGCTGGAAGCACAGGCCCGTGACCTGCTGGCCCAGATGGGCCTGTCGGAGCGGGCGGGACACTACCCCCACCAGCTCTCCGGCGGTCAGCAGCAGCGGGTGGCCATCGCCCGCGCACTGGCGCTCCACCCGGACATCCTCTGCTTCGATGAGCCCACCAGCGCCCTCGACCCGGAGCTGACCGGCGAAGTTCTCCGCGTCCTGCGGGACCTCGCCGACCGTAAGACCACCATGATCATCGTCACCCATGAGATGCACTTCGCCCGGGACGTGGCCGACCGCATCCTGTTCATGGACGGCGGCGTCGTGGTGGAGGAAGGCCCGGCCCGCCAGCTCATCGACCACCCCCAGGAGGAGCGCACCAAGCAGTTTTTGGCGCACTACTCTGAATAAGACAGGCTATGGCCCTCCCCGCTCGGGAGGGCTTTTTTGCGCCACTCACGCCGAAAACACCGCGATTCGCGCAGATTTTATTTACATTCTCTGAATTTTTTGGTAAGCTTGTGTCAGAAAAGGCTGATTTTTCAAAAAACGAACAGACCAAAGGGGGACAGACTATGAGACTGAAGAGCGCACTCCGGCGGGGCGTGGCCGCCGCCGTCATCGCGGGCATCGTGGTGAGTTCCGGCATCCCGGCCTATGCGAAAACATGGAACATCGCCGAGGGCGACATTACGGTCAAAGGTAAGAGCGATGGAAGCGGAAACTATAACGAGGTCAAGCAGGGCGACAACGAGTTCAAGAAGGATGAGGGGGAGACCGTCATCACCGGCGAGTCGAAGGAGCATACCGTCACCATCGACACCTCCAAGGGCAACGTGGACGTCACCTTCGACGACCTGAAAATTGACGTCAGCGGCAAGGCCGAGGTGGATGGCAGCGGCAAGGCCGAGGGGGACGTCAGCGACAAGACCGAGGTGGATGGCAGCGACAAGGCCGAGGTGGATGGCGGCGGTGACAGCCCTGTCCGGGAGAGCAATGCCGCCGTCACCGTGAGGGGCGGCCACGATGCCACCATCGAGCTGGACGGCGACAACGAGCTGAAGAGCGGCGGCAAAAATGCGGGTCTTGAGAAGAACGGCAATGAGTCCTCCGGCAAGCTGACCATCAAGGACGACAACGACACCAAAGGCTCCCTCACCGCTGAGGGCGGCGACGGCGGCGGCGCAGGCATCGGCGGAAAGAACGAAAGCGGTGCCGGAAACATCGAGATCACCGGCGGCACGGTAAAAGCCGTGGGCGGCGAGGGTGCTGCCGGTATCGGCGGCGGTGTGTACGGCCCGGGCCACGACATCGAAATCTCCGGCGGCGAGGTGTCGGCCACGGGCGGCAATGCGAATAAAAATCTGGAATCCTCCCGCCCCGGTGCGGCTGGCATCGGCGACGGCGCGGGTACGGAGAAAGGCGAGATAGATCCGGACGCACCCAGCAACCCCAATCACATCTATATCTCCGGCGACGCCGAGGTGACGGCCAAGGCAGGCGCCAGCACCGGCGGAAAAACTGCGGCCATCGGCGGCGGAGATGTCGGCGAGATACCCAACAGCGCCCTCTCCGACGACCACCACAAGGTGACGGGCGGCAGTCTGACCCGCTACGACCCCGCCGGGAAGAAGATGGAGGACTACAGCTACGACCGGCGGACGCCCTCCCAGTGGGAGCAGCCCGATGATAGCGAGAACGACGACGAGGACGACACCCCGAACTCGCAGTCTGGCGAGGTGCCGGACCGTGTGAAGCAGATGTACGAGGCCATCGGCGTGATCACCCATCTGGATGGCACACAGGAGCTTGGTGACGTGACCACGGCGGAGTATGACCCGGTCAACAGGGTCCTGAGCTTCGACGCCCATGGTTCGGTCTTTCGGATGACAGGCGACTCGCTGCGGGAGCTTGCAAAGGAGGTCCATGAGCTTCGCATCCGGTTCCTTGATGGGAACGGGCAGGAAATGGAGGCCGTCATTCCGCTGGCCCGGATCAAAGATCTGGTCGGCGTGAATGGTGCGTTCGAACTCGAGCTGTCCCAGGAAGGGCTCTATCGCTTCCATGTTGTCGGGCAGACGGGATATGATAGAAAAACATTCTCGGATGAGACCGCCCTGCGCCGAAACGGCAGGGAACTGGTCCTCGTGTACCGCGTTGGCGATGAGGAGCAGAAAGCGCAGGAGACTGCCCGGGTGGAGAAAGCAATCGCCCGCCGCAAGCAGGAGAAAAAGCAATGGGGAACTGTCCTCTCCGGTCGGGAAAGCGGCTCTCTGAGCGGACTGCCCGAGCGGACTCAGCCGGGAACGGGTACCGTCGGCAGCGTGACCGACTTCAGCGCAAACCCGAAGGATCCCACCATCATCGACATGGGCCCCCTCACGGTCCGTCCGTCCGAGCAGCCCGCCTCCGAACCGACGGTGTGGAAGACATTTACTAGTAACATCGTTAAGCTCGTGGGCGGGAAGCAGGATAGCAAGAAGGATGACCCGGCCCCCTCCGTCGGTGGCCTCAGCGGGCCGACGACTCTCTCGCCGGACAGCCTTACCACGGTTCAGCAGCCGGAGCAGGCCGCAGACCCCGGGCCGGAAGACCCCATCCGGATACCGCTTCTTGAGGACGAGGAAAAGATAACCATTCAGCCTTTCACGGAGAAGACCCCGGCGGAGGAACAGACCGATACTGTCGGCCCTCGCGGCCAGCAGGGCAGGCGGGATGACCCCGTCCGGCAGACCGAGGCAGGCCCTCGCGGGGCACAGGCAAGCAGAGACGGTGATAAGACCGGTGAACCCCGCGGCCCTCGGGGCCGGCACGCGGGACGCGGAAACTGACCTGCGCACAATCACCAAAAACCGCCGATAGAAAATAGCAATGTTGTACGAAGAAATCTGCCCCAAACCCCTTGCAAAATCACGATGAGCTGAGTATAATACCATTCATGAAACGCAAAACGTCCTGCCCCTCGTCCGGCAGGGCGTTTTTGTCGGTAAAGATCCGGCAAAGAAATGTTAAGTGACCGCCCGGGGAGGGGCTTTGTATGACAAAAGACATGACACAGGGCAGCCCGCTCAAGCTCATCCTTGCCTTTGCGGTGCCGCTGATGCTGGGCAGTCTGTTCCAGCAGTTCTACAATCTGGCCGATACCATCATCGTGGGCCGCTTCGTGGGCGTGGATGCGCTGGCGGCGGTGGGCAGCGTGGGCGGCCTGAACTATCTGGTACTGGGCTTCGTCAACGGCATCGCCTGCGGCTTCTCCATCCCCATCTCGTGGACCTTCGGCGCGAAGGACTACAGAGAGATGCGGCGCTACACCGCCAATACCGTCTGGCTGAGCCTCTTTTTCGCCGTCGTGCTCACGGTGGTGACGGTGGCCCTGACCCGGGCGGTGCTGGTCTGGACCAACACCCCCGACAACATCATCGACATCGCGGACATCTACATCCGCACCATCTTCTGTGGCATCCCCTTCACCCTGCTGTACAACGTCACCAGCGCCCTCATGCGCGCGCTGGGCGACAGCAAGCGGCCACTCTATTTCCTGCTGGTGGCCAGCGCGCTGAACATCGGCCTCGACCTGCTCTGCATCCTCGTCTTCCGGATGGGGGCGTTCGGTGCGGCCTTCGCTACCGTGTTCAGTCAGGCGGTGGCGGGCATCGGCAGTCTCATCTACATCGGCCGCCACTACCCGGAGCTGAAATGGAGCAGGGAAGAGGGCCGTCTGAGCGCCAGCCACTGCCTCAAGCTCTGCAACATGGGCATCCCTATGGGCCTGCAGTGCAGCATCACCGCCATCGGCAGCGTCGTGCTGCAGGGCGCGGTGAACGGTCTGGGCAGCAGCATCGTGGCCGCGCAGACCGCAGGCAGCAAGGCCGCCCAGTTCCTCTCGGTGCCGCTGGAGAGCATCGGCACCGCCATGACCACCTACGCCAGCCAGAACATGGGCGCTCACGACCTCAAGCGTGTGGACCGGGGCGTCAATACCGCGCTGGGCATTGGCTGCGTCTACAGTGTGGCATCCTTCCTCATCCTGCGTGTGCTGGATGTGCCGCTTATCAGCCTCTTCCTCGAGAGCAGCGAGGTGGAGATCATGGCGAATGCCCGCAGCTTCATCTTCTGGAACAGCGTGTTCTACATCCCGCTGGCTGTCCTCATCATCTACCGCTACACCATCCAGGGCCTGGGCTATTCCGGCCTTGCCATGTTCGCGGGCGTGGCCGAGATGGTCGCCCGTGCCATGGTGGGCTTCTGGTTCGTGCCGCTCTGGGGCTACTTTGCGGCCTGCATCGCCAGCCCTGTGGCATGGTTCTTTGCCTGCTTCTTCCTCATCCCGGCGTACTTTGCAGTGCGCAGGCGGCTGACGAAAGAGCTTGCCGCAGCGCGGGTGGAGGATTGACCCTCTCAGTCTCGCTCCGCTCGCCAGCTCTCCCAGAGGGAGAGCCCTTGGCAGGCCGGGCCACTTTCCGCTGACTGCTGGAAGCTCAATATGGCATAAAAGATAGTGCCCTGCTACAGAGGGCAGCAGCTTCGGGACAATATCCCTCGTCAAGCTGCTGTGAATCTCTGCAGCAGGGCACTGCTGTTTTCGGATAGAGTAAACTTTGCTCGTCCCGCGTGGGCCTGACCGACACGCCAGTGGCTCCCCCCTTTGGGGGAGCTGTCACCGAAGGTGACTGAGAGGGCTAGGACGCTGCCGGAGAGCCTCAAAGCCCACCCCTCATATTTACAAATCCCCCCAAAACCGCTATACTATATATAGTTGTGTCAAAACGAGGAGGCGGGACGATGGAGCAGGAGCTGGAACGGCTGGAAGGCACGGTAGAGGACATCATCTACCTGAACGAGGACAACGGCTACACCGTGTTCGAGGTGTCGGGCGGCGGTGTCGTCACCGTTGTGTGCGGCGTGGTGGGAGAGCTCCACGCCGGCGAGAGCGTCGTCTGCCGGGGCAGGTACGAGAACCACGCCACCTATGGCCGACAGTTCCACGCACAGGAGTGCGAGACGGATATGCCCAAAGACCTCGAGGCCGTCTACGCCTTCCTCGCCAGCCGGTCGCTGCCCTACATCGGCGCACGGACGGCGGATAAGATCATTGACAAATTCGGCGCGGCGGCGCTGGAAGTTATCGCCAACGACCCCGCCCAGCTCACCCTCATCCCGGGCATCTCGGCGGACAAGGCCGACCGCATCCAGCAGGAGTTCAAGCGGATGTTTGGAATGCGGGAGCTCATCGCCTATCTGGCTCAGTTCGAGATCAGCCCCCGCCGGGCGATGGAAGTCTTCCGCACCTTCGGGCCGGGGGCCATGCAGGCCATCCAGCAGAACCCCTACCTGCTCTGCGGGGAACCGCTGCAGCTGGACTTCCGCCACGCCGACAGCATCGCCCAGTATTACCAGATGGCAGGGGACTGCGCCCAGCGGTTGGAAGCCGCCCTTCTGCGCACCCTGCGCCACAACGCCGGCAATGGCCACACCTGTCTGCCCCGGGCGCAGCTGCTGGAAACAGCGTCGAACTTCATCCGCCAGCCCCCCGAAAAGCTGGCGGCGGCGCTGGACAGCTGCATCCAGACCGGGAAACTGGCGGTGCGGATGTTCGACGGCACACCGTATATTTATCTGCCGGATCTGCTGGCTGCAGAGCAGGACATCGCCGACCGTCTGGCCATGCTGACCAGGCGCGGAAAGCAGACGGCCCGAAACCTCGACAAGAACATCCAGATTCTGGAACTGGCGCAGGGCTTTGCCTATGCGCCGCTCCAGAAGGAAGCCATCCGCAAGGCCATGACCGAGAACTGCCTTGTCCTCACCGGCGGCCCCGGCACCGGCAAGACCACCACGGTCAACGCCATCCTGCAGCTGCTCGAGAACGAGGCCGAACGGGTAGCCCTCTGCGCTCCCACAGGCCGCGCCGCCAAGCGTCTGAGCGAGCTGACGGGCCGGAAAGCCTCCACCATCCACCGCCTGCTGGAAGTGGACTACACCGGCGGCGTGGTCAGCTTCATCCACAACGACAAGAACCTGCTCAAGTGCGACGTCGTCATCCTCGACGAGATGAGTATGGTGGACGTCAAGCTGTTCCAGGCCCTCATTGCGGCACTGCGGTACAGCTGCCGTATTATTATGGTAGGCGATGCCGACCAGCTGCCCAGCGTCGGCCCGGGCAATATCCTCGGCGAGATCATCCGCTCCGGGCTGGTGCCGACGGTCTGCCTCAACGAGATATTCCGGCAGGCCGCTCAGAGCCTCATCGTGGAGAACGCCCACCACATCATCTCGGGCGAACCGCTGAAAAAGGGCGGAAAGACGGACGATTTCTTCTTCCTCGAAGCCGACGGCGACGCAGCCCAGAAGCTGGTCTGCGACCTTGTGATCACCCGTCTGCCCCGCAGCTACCAGTTTGACCCGGTGAAGGATATTCAGGTGCTCTGCCCCACGAAGCTCGGCCCCACCGGCACCCAGGCCCTCAACGCGGAGCTGCAGGCCATGCTCAACCCGCCAAAGAAGGGCAAGCCGGAGCTGCAGAGCGCGGCCCGGGTCTTCCGGGTGGGGGACAAAGTGATGCAGGTGCGCAATAACTACGAGATAACGTGGCAGCGCATCGGCGGGGAACAGGGTGTGGGTGCCTACAACGGCGACATCGGTATCGTGGAGTCCATCGACGTGCGCAGCCGCTCCATGGTGGTGCGGATGGATGACCGGCGGCTGGTCTACCCGGCGGAGAACCTCAACGAGCTGGAAATTGCGTATGCCATCACGGTACACAAAAGCCAGGGCAGCGAGTTCCCGGCGGTCATCCTCCCGGCGGCGCAGGTGCCGCCCCGCCTGTGCTACCGCAACCTCTTCTATACCGGCGTCACCCGCGGGAGGAAGCTCTGCATCGTGGTGGGCCGGCGGGATGTGGTGAACCGGATGATGTCCAACATCCGCCAGAACCTGCGCTACAGCGGCTTGGCCGCCCTGCTGGCCCAGGCTCTGCCCCCGGAGCAGGAGAACCTTTAAGGGTTTCTTTTTGGATACACCTGTGTTATACTATAATGTGTTTTGATGACCCGCGCCCGGAGATGGGCGATGGAAATAGAGAATGGGCAGCAGAGAAAGGAAATATCACGATTATGGCACAGAATGACATCGGTATCGATCTTGGTACGACGACCATCATCATCGCGCAGGAGGGGCAGGGCGTCGTGCTCAACCAGCCCAGCGTGGTGGCGGTGGATACCCGCAAGAACTGCGTGCTTGAGGCCGGCGACAAGGCCCTTGCAATGGTGGGCCGCACGCCCAACTACATCTCCGCCATCTTCCCGCTGAAGGATGGCGTCATCAGCGACCACACCATGACCCGGGAGCTCATCTGCCGCTTCGTCAATCAGGTCTACAGCTCCCACATGGTCAAGCCCCGTGTGGCCGTCTGTGTGCCTGCTGCCATCACCGGCATCGAGAGCGACGCTGTGGTGGAGGCCGTCATGGCCGCCGGTGCGCGTCAGGTCTACCTCATTGATGAGCCGATCGCCGCAGCTCTCGGCTCCGGCATCGACATCACCGTGCCGGATGGCCGAATGATCATCGACATCGGCGGCGGCACCACCGACATCGCCGTGCTGAGCCTCGGCGGCAAGGTCAAGGCCACCAGCGTCCGCGTGGCCGGCAACCACTACGACGAAGAGATCCTGAAGTTCGTGCGCAACAAGTTCAGCATCGCCATCGGCCAGCGCACCGCTGAGAACCTGAAAAAGAACGTGGCCTGCTGCCCCCAGAAGGCAGATTTCAACGAGACCATGGAGATCAAGGGCCGCAGCCTGCTCACCGGCCTGCCCGTGCGTGTCAATGTCTCCACCGCCGACCTCTACGAGCCGGTCATGCGCCTGAGCGAGCAGATCGGCACCGCCGCTCATCAGGTGCTGGAGAAGACTCCTCCGGAGCTGGCCGGCGACATCTACCGCAACGGCGTCGTCCTCACCGGCGGCGGCGCACAGCTCCACGGCCTGCCTGAGTACCTGAGCCAGGAGCTGAAGGTGGAAGTGACCGTCTCGCCTGACCCCGTCAACTGCGTCGCGCTGGGTACGGCCATGAGCCTGCGTCTGGGCGACAAGCTGGAGACCGGCTTCATGGACGCCACCCCCCGCATGGGCCGCCGCTGAGAGGGAAGCGCTGTTCACAGAACCGTGAAAAACAATATGATTTTTGTTCATAGTTGTTGAATCGACCCGGAAAATATTGTATAATATCTTCAAATCGCTTTTTGCCGCCCGCCCCCCGGGCGGCAAAGAAAAAAGTAAATAGGAGGAAGACCATGGATTTAGGTTATGATGTGATCGTTACCATAACCGGTATTGTGCTGGTGTTTCTGATCCTCGTCCTGCTGATGGCTATCATCACGCTGGAGGGCAAGATCTTTGACGCCATGAACGGCAAGAAGGCAGCTGCCAAGGCTGCTTCTGCTGCAAAACCGGCTGCTCCTGTGAAACAGGCCGCTGCGCCCGCTCCTGCAAAGGCTGCTGCCCCGCAGGTCGAGGCCGGCATCCCCGGCGACGTTGTGGCAGCCATCATGGCAGCCATCTACTCTATGGGCAACGGCAAGTATGTGCTGAAGGCAGTCCGCCGCGGCAAGAATGGCTGGGGCAAGGCTGGCGTCAACGACACCACCGCACCCTTTTAACACAGGAGGAAAAACATGACTCAGTTTATTGAGACTCTGGTCGGTATTTTCCAGAGTTCCGGTTTTGCCAAGTTCGGTGAGCCGGGCGGCTGGCTGTACGCAGTGATGATCTGCGTGGGCTGCTTCCTGCTCTACCTCGCTATCGTCAAAGAGTTCGAGCCTCTGATCCTGCTGCCCATGGCTTTCGGCATGATCCTGGCCAACCTCCCCGGCAGCGGCGTCATCCACATGCAGTACTTTGTCGGTGACGGCCTCGAACACCCGATGTGGGTCGAGATCCTGAACAACGGCGGTCTGGCCGATATGCTCTACATGGGCGTCAAGCTGGGCATCTACCCGCCGCTGATCTTCCTCGGCATCGGCACCATGACCGACTTCGCACCCCTGATCTCCAACCCCAAGAGCCTGCTGCTGGGCGCTGCCGCTCAGTTCGGCATCTTCGGCACTTACATGGGCGCTCGTCTGCTGGCCGCTACCGGTCTGGTGGACTTCACCCAGAAGCAGTCTGCCGCCATCTCCATCATCGGCGGCGCAGACGGCCCCACCGCTATCTTCGTCACCTCCCGTCTGGCTCCTGAGCTGCTGGGCTCCATCGCCGTCGCGGCCTACAGCTACATGGCTCTGGTGCCTGTTATCCAGCCGCCTATCATGAAGGCCCTGACCTCCAAAAAGGAGCGTACTGTTGTGATGAAGCAGCTGCGCGCCGTGACCAAGACCGAGAGGATCATCTTCCCCATCATGGTCACCATCATCGTCTCCCTCATCGTGCCGGATGCCGCCGTTCTGGTCGGTATGCTGATGCTGGGCAACCTGATGAAGGAGTGCGGCGTCGTGGACCGTATCCAGAAGACCGCCGGCAATGAGCTGATGAATATCATCACCATCTTCCTGGCTCTGTCTGTTGGCTGCACCACCTCTGCAAACACCTTCCTGAACAGCCGCACCCTGTTCATCATCGTGCTGGGCCTCATCGCATTCTCCTTCGGCACTGCTGCCGGTGTTCTCTGCGGCAAGGTCATGTATGTCCTGACCGGCGGTCAGGTCAACCCCCTGATCGGTTCCGCTGGCGTTTCCGCTGTGCCTATGGCTGCCCGTGTTTCTCAGAAGGTCGGCCAGAGCGAGAACCCCTCCAACTTCCTGCTGATGCACGCAATGGGCCCCAACGTGGCCGGTGTTATCGGCTCCGCCGTCGCTGCTGGTATCCTCATCAACATCTTCGGCTAAGCATTTCCTGAGATTCCCGCTCCATCGTGGTATTGACCGCGGTGGGGCGGTTTTTGTTTGCATTGTTTTTGTGTACAACTTTTTTGAAATGTGATATACTATATTTTAAGTGATATATCCAGAAATGATTGAAAAGAACAGGTGAAACAATGGCAACAGATCTCGCACAACAATTCTGCGCTTTGCGTGATACGTATATTGAAAAGCAGTTCGGACGCCTGAACGATATGCAGCGGGAGGCGGTGTTTACCACCAACGGCCCTCTGCTCATCCTCGCGGGTGCAGGCAGCGGAAAGACCACCGTGCTGGTCAACCGCATCGCCAACCTCATCCGCTTCGGCTCGGCCCACGGCTCCAGATGGACGCCCCGGGAGGTGACGGAGGACGATGTGAAAGCCCTGCGCACTGCCATCATGACCGGCACCGATGCCCCGTCGTGGCTGGACGGGATGCTGCGGAAGGACGCCGTCCGGAGCTGGAACGTCATGGCCATCACCTTTACCAACAAGGCCGCAGGTGAGCTGAAAGAGCGTCTGCGCCGGATGCTGGGCGGGGAAGAGGGCGACGAGGTGTTCGCCTCCACCTTCCACTCGGCCTGTGTCCGCATTCTCCGCCGCTGGGCCGAGGAGATCGGTTACCCCCGCAGCTTTACCATCTACGACAGCGACGACTCCCAGCGTGTCATGAAGGCTGTCTACAAAGAACTGAGCGTGGACGACAAGTTCTTCCCGGTCAAAAGCGCCATCAACCAGATGAGCCGCTGGAAAGACCAGCTCATCAGCCCGGAAGAGGCCCTGAAGACCCCGGCCCGGGACACGAAGGGCGCACTTGCGGCTAAGGTCTACGCCGCCTATGAAAAGAAGCTCAAGGAGGCCGGAGCTTTCGACTTCGATGACCTCATCTACCAGACGGTCATCCTGCTGTCGGAGCACGAGGACGTGCGGGAGTTCTACCAGAACAAGTACAAATACCTGCTGGTGGACGAGTATCAGGACACCAGTGTGGCTCAGTTCCGGCTCGTGAGCCTGCTCACCGGCCCGGAGAAAAACATCTGCGTCGTGGGCGACGACGACCAGAGCATCTACCGCTTCCGCGGCGCGACCATTGAGAACATCCTCAACTTCGAGCGCATCTATAAAGGCACGAAGACCATCCGACTCGAGCAGAATTACCGCTCTACGTCGAATATCCTGAATGCCGCCAACTGTGTCATCCAGCACAACACCGAGCGCAAGGGCAAGACCCTCTGGACGAAGAACGGCGAGGGCGACAAGGTGCAGGTCTACACCGCCGAGAACGAGCAGGACGAGGCCAGCCATATCGCGGACGTCATCGGCCAGCACCTCAAAGAGGGCGGACATCTGGCCGACCACGCCATCCTCTACCGGATGAACGCCCAGTCGGCCCCCATCGAAAGCTACTTCACCCGTGCGGGCATCCCGCATAAGATCGTGGGCGGCCAGCGCTTCAACGACCGCAAGGAGGTCAAGGACATCCACTCCTATATGTCCATCGTGGCGAACCCCCGGGACGATGTCCGACTCCGTCGAATCATCAACGAGCCTGCGCGCAAAATCGGTGCGACGACCATCGAAGTCATCGCGGACTTGGCGGCTCAGCAGGGCATCAGTATGCTGGATGTCATCTCCCATGCCGACCAGTACGCCAAGCTCAGCCGCGCCATCGCGCCGCTGTTCAAGTTCTGGGACATCTACCAGAAACTGCAGGAATCACTGGAAACAAAGACGCTGGATGAGTTCGCCTCTGATGTCATCGAGATCACCGGCTACCGCGCCATGCTGGAAGCTGACGCCGCCAAGGGCCACGAGGACGCCGCCGACCGTCTGCAGAACCTCGGTCAGCTGGTCAACAACGTCAAGAGCTACTGCGACCAGCACGGCGAAGAGGCATCGCTGGAAGGCTATCTGGAGGACATCGCCCTCATCAGCGACATCGACAGCTACAACGAGAGTGCCGACCAGGTGGTGCTGATGACCATCCACTCGGCCAAGGGCCTTGAGTTTCCCTATGTATTCCTCATTGGCATGGAAGAGGGCGTCTTCCCCAGTGAGATGAGCAAGTATTCTGAGGCTGACCTCGAGGAGGAGCGCCGTCTGGCCTATGTCGGCATCACCCGCGCCAAGAAGGAGCTTTACATCTCCAACAGCGTCACCCGGATGCTCTATGGCCGCACCCAGCGCAACGAGCCCAGCCGCTTTCTCCGGGAGATCGAGCCGGAGTACATCGAAGAGACCCGCAGCCCGGTGCTGGAACAGCGCTCCCGTCTGGGCGGCTGGGGCAACGGTTACGGCAGCGATACCGTGCCGGGCGGTGCGTCGGGCTACTCCGGCCCCTCCGGCTGGGGGCGTGCGGCCTCCGGTTACGGCTCGGGCTATGGCAGCCGCAGCGGCTATCTGAATAAAGAATATAACGCACCAATGTCCAATAGCCGAGGCTTTGGCTCCGATTACGCGGGCCGGGGAAGTGCTTCGTCGGGTCATGGCGGCTGCAGCTCCGGTTCGGGAAGCAGCGGCTTCGGCTCTGGCTATGGCCGTCCGGCAGCGCCCAAAGCGCCGGTCAAACCCGCAGGCGGCGGTGTGACGTCTTCGCCCCGTCCGGCAGCGGCATCCACCGGCCCCAAGCATTACGAGCCGGGCGACATCGTGGAGCACAAGGTCTTCGGGCGCGGCAAGGTGCTGAAAGTCAAGCCCGCCGCCGGCGACCAGATCGTGGAGATCAGCTTCGAGAAGGTGGGCGTGAAAAAGACCATGGCCAACTTTGCGCCCCTTGTGAAGATAACGACGGAGGAATGAGAAAAATGATGACTGTCCGATTGATAGCACATACGCCGGAGCCGGAGAAGGTCGTGGCGGCCGCGGCGAAGCTCTGCTACTCCGACGCCCACATCACCGACCTGCTGGACGGGCTGGATGAGGAAAAGACTGCCCGCTTCCTGACCATGCTCAGCGATCTGGGCCACGCCAGCCCCATCGAGCACGCAAGCTTCACCTTCGGCATCGAGGGCGTCAGCCGTACCCTGCTGGCCCAGATCACCCGCCACCGCATCGCGTCCTTCAGCGTCCAGAGTCAGCGGTACGTCCGTCTGGACGATTTCCGCTACGTCATCCCGCCCGAGATCGAGGCCATCCCCGAGGCAAAGGCGGCGTTCATCGAGAGCATGAACGAGGACGCCAGGCGCTACCTCGACCTCGTGCAGAAGCTGGAAGACGGCCACACCGCCCGCCTGATGGCCGAGGGTCTGCCCGAAAAGCAGGCCCGGGCCAAGGCTTCCAAGCAGGCCAACGAGGACGCCCGCTTCGTGCTGCCCAACGCCTGCGAGACCAAGATGGTGGTGACCATGAACGCCCGCAGCCTGCAGAACTTCTTCCACCTGCGCTGCTGCAGCCGCGCCCAGTGGGAGATACGGCAGCTGGCCGAAGAGATGCTGCGGCTGGTCTACCCGGTGGCACCCCATATCTTCCGCACCGCCGGCCCGGCCTGCGTGTCCGGCCCCTGCCCGGAGGGCAAGATGTGCTGCGGCCGCACCGCCGAAGTCCGCGCCCAGTACGCCGCGCTGAAAGGGGAGAAGGCAGAATGAGCAAGGGCAGGCTTCTTGTCATCGAAGGGCTGGACGGCTCCGGCAAGGCCACCCAGGCAAAGCTGCTGGCCGCCCATCTGGCCGAGAGCGGTCGAAGGGTGATGGAGGTCACATTCCCGGACTACGAGAGCGATTCCAGTGCGCTGGTAAAGATGTACCTCTCTGGTCAGTTCGGCGACAAGCCCGACGACGTCAACCCTTATGCGGCGTCCAGCTTCTATGCGGTGGACCGGTACGCCAGCTATAAGACCAAGTGGGGCAGCTTCTACGAGGCGGGCGGCATCGTCATCGCCGACCGCTACACCACGTCGAACGCGGTGCATCAGTGCTCCAAGCTCCCGCCGGAGCAGTGGAACGACTTCCTCCGCTGGGCCTTTGACTACGAATACAGGCTGCTGGGTCTGCCCGCACCGGACGCTGTGGTGTACTTACAGGTAGACCCCGCTGTGAGCCAGAAGCTCATGACCGGCCGCTACCACGGCGACGAGAGCAGGAAGGACGTCCACGAAAAGGACATCGAATATCTGGCCCGCAGCCGCCGTGCCGCCGAGTACTGTGCAGAGCATCTGGGCTGGGCCACCGTCCATTGCACGGAAAATGGAGCCATGCGCACCATCGAGGAGATTCAGGCCGAGGTGCGGGCGCTGGCGGAAAAAGAACTCGGATAACCGCGAAAATGGGAGGGATACTATCAATGTATCGTTTGATGCAGCCGTCGGATGAGGCGGCAGTCGTGGCACTGTGGCAGAAAGAACGCGGCGACAGCGCTGAGTTCATCAAGACTGCTCTGGAAAAGTTCGCCGGGGCGGAAAATATCTACGTCGCTGAGGAAAATGACGAGATCGTCGCTGCGGCGCTGGCGGTCCCCGTCACCCTCAAGGGACGCAGCGGCAGCTACCTCTATGGCCTCTGCGGGCAGGGAAGCCTGCTTCTGGCAGGACTCGTGGACTATCTCTGTGCGCAGCAGAAGCTGCGGGGCGCGGGCTTCACCGTGGCCGTTCCGACCGGACAGGAGCAGGCCGCGCTGCTGGAAAACAAGGGTTTCCAGCGGGCTTTTGCCCTCCGCTGCCTGCCCCGGGAGGTGTCCCGCAACCTGTGGAGTCAGGCGGAGTTCGACTCCGTGACGGCCCGCAAGCTCTGTGAGCTGCGGGAGCGCTTCTATCCCGATACCGTCCAGTTCCCGCCGGAGCAGATGGCCGTCGTGCTGACCGACCTCTACGCCCGGGGCGCGACCATCGTGTCCAGCGAGAAGGGCTACGGCATCTACTTCCGCCGGGAGGACACCCTCTATTTTGTGGAGCTGATGGCCGAAGACGACCGCTCCGCCGAGGTGCTGATGGAAGCGGCCCGGGAGAAGGAAGTCATCGTGGAGCGTGCCGTCATCACAGTGGGTGCGGCTCAGAACCTTTTCCTCGGCGAAGGCACCCGGCAGGACTACGGCATGATACGGTTCGACGCGGAGCCTTTCGATGTGGAAGAAAGCTATATGCGGCTGATGATGGAAAGCTGAACGGAATGGTAAAGGAGTGTGTACATGGCACACGATGCAAAACATAAAAAAAGCAGAAAAGGCGGCGCAGCGAAAATGATCCTGATCGTGCTGCTGATCCTGGTACTGGCGGCGGGCGGCTGTCTGCTGGCCATCCGAAAAGAGATCAACGGCAGTGCTTCCGCTGGCGAACCGGTGAGTGTGAGCATCCAGCAGGGCAGCGGCGTGGCAGCCATCGCCCAGAAGCTCAAGACAGCGGGCGTCATCAAGTACCCCCACGTCTTCCGCTGGTATGCAGGCAAGCAGGGCGCGGCAGGCAAGCTCCAATACGGTGAGTTCGACCTCGCCCCCGGCAGCTCCTACGACGACATCATCGAGGCACTTTCCGCCTACGCGAAGGCCGACAGTGTCCGGCTGACCTTCCCCGAGGGTACGACGGCCATCGCCATTGCGAAAAAAATCGAGGATGCCGGGCTGTGCAGCGCCGAGGACTTCCTCAAGGAGGCCAACACCGGCGATTTCAGCCAGTACAGGTTCTGGCAGTACGTCCCCGACGACAAGGACGCCCCGGACCGCTTCCTCAAGTGCGAGGGTTATCTTTTCCCGGATACCTACGATTTCCTGAAGGACGACACCGTCCATCATTACGTTGAGACGTTCTATTCTCACTTCGACAAGCAGATCACCGATGAGATGTATGCCGAGATGGAAAAGCAGGGGATGACCCTCTCCGAGGTGGTCACTCTGGCGTCCTTCGTGCAGGAGGAGGCCGGCAACGATCAGGACGATAATGTGGCGCAGGTGTTCCGCAACCGTCTGGCCGAGGGTTCGCCCTACCCCAAACTGCAGAGCAACACCTCCAGCTACGTCCAGAGCGACGCCGACAACAACTACCTCTGGAACTGGGTCGCGCCCTACTACGGCGGCTGGGACAGCATCCCGGAGAACATTCTGGGAGCCTACGACACATACGCCTGCACCGGGCTCTCCGCCGGCCCGATCTCCAACCCCGGCATCGCAGCCATCCGTGCGGCGCTTGCCCCGCAGCCCGACGAGGAGGCGAAGGACGCCTATTTCTTCGTCACCGACCTTGCTGGTCACTACTACTACGCCCGCACCTACGCAGACCACCAGAAAAACTGCGATGAGGCGGCTAAAGTTAATAAAAGTATGAAGTAAAAGAGGAATACCATGTTACAGATACCGGAACTTCTGGCCCCGGCAGGCGACCTCGAGCGCCTGCGGTATGCCATCAACTACGGCGCGGACGCCGTTTACTGCGCTCTGCCCGAGTTCGGGATGCGCTCTGCACCCACCAACTTCACCCCGGAGCAGCTGAGCGAGGGCGTCATCTATGCTCACGCCCGGGGCCGCAAGGTCTACCTGACCATGAACACCCTGCCCACCAACGAGGAGGCTGACCGTCTGCCTCAGGCCATCAAGGACGCTGCCGCCGCCGGTGTGGACGCCTTCATCGTGGCCGACCTCGGCGTGTTGGACGCCTGTAAGACCTTCGCGCCCGACATCGACGTCCATATGTCCACCCAGACCGGCATCACCAACTGGGCCGCTGCCCGCGCCGCCTACAATATGGGCGCGAAGCGGGTGGTGCTGGCCCGGGAGATGACCCTGCAGGACATCGCCACCCTCCGCGACAAGACCCCGCCGGAGCTGGAAATTGAGGCTTTCGTCCACGGCGCCATGTGCATGAGCGTCTCGGGTCGCTGCCTGCTCTCCAACTACATGGCAGGCCGCGACGCAAACCGCGGCCAGTGCGCCCAGCCCTGCCGCTGGAAGTACTATCTCAGCGAGGAGACCCGCCCGGGCCAGCTCTATGAGATCGGCGAGAACGAGAACGGCAGCTACATCCTCAACGCCAACGATATGTGTACCGCGCCCTTCCTCGACCTCATCTGCAACGCGGGCGTGGACAGCCTCAAGATCGAGGGCCGCGCCAAGACGTTCTACTACGTCGCCAGCGTGACGGCGGCCTACCGCCGCGCCCTCGACCAGTATCTGGCCGACCCGATGAACGAGAACTTCGAGCTGCCGGAAGAGGTTTTGGATGAGCTGACCCGCACCAGCCACCGCCACTATTCGCCCGGCTTCTACTTTGGCCGGGAGCAGGCCCGTCAGGCCACCGACAGCGCGACTTACATCCGCGAGTGGGAGTTTGTCGGTACGGTGGACGGCTGGGAGAACGGCGTCGCCAGCTGCCAGCAGCGGGGCAAGTGGAGCCTCGGCGACACGCTGGAAGTGCTCTGCCCGGATGGCCGCAGCATCCCGCTGGACCCCGAGTGGATCAAGAATGAGGCCGGTGAGCTGGTGGAGTCCACGCCCCACGCGATGGAGCGCTATACCATCCCCACCCCGGAGCTGCCGCCGATGAGCCTGCTGCGCCGGAAAGTCTGAAAATCAAAAGCAAAGCCGCCTGTCATTCGTTGAATGACAGGCGGCTTTTATCGTATATTTCTATTATTCCGGCTTGACCTGCAGCTCCTGCTCGCAGTAGATGCAGCGATACTTGCCGTTGGAGCTCAGCTCGAAGATCTGGTCACACTCTTCCTCGATGGAGGAGATGCAGCGGGGGTTCTTGCACCGCACGATGTTGACCAGACGCTTGGGGGGCTGGGGCTTTTCCTTCTTGACGGCCTTGCCGTTCTCGATGACGGTCACGCTGATGTCGGGGTCGAGATAGGCCAGCACGTCGAGGTTGAGCCAGGAGGCGTCGCCCTCCACCTTGATGATGTCCTTCCGGCCCGACTCTGCCTTGTGGCTGCGGGCGTTCTGGATGAGGGCCACGCTGGAGGTGCGGTTGCCCTTGATGCCCAGCAGGTCCATCAGGCCGATGGCCGTGCCTGCCTTGATATGGTCGATAACGATACCGTTCTGAATTTCATCAATGTTCAGCATCTCAGTTGCCCTCCTTTTCAGCCTTGGGGTCCTTGAGACCCAGCAGTGTCATGATCAGCGCCATGCGGATGTAAACGGCGTTCTGCACCTGCTCAAAATAGGCGGCGCGGGGGTCATCGTCCACGTCCAGCGTGATCTCATTGACGCGGGGCAGGGGATGGAGCACGGCCATGTCAGGCTTGGCAAGGGCCATCTTCTCTTTGGTGAGGATATAGCTGTTCTTCAGACGGACATAGTCTTCCTCGTTGAAGAAACGCTCCTTCTGGACGCGGGTCATGTAGAGGATGTCCAGCTCGGGCATGGACTCCTCGAGGCTGCGGGTCTCCTTGTAGGGGATGTGGTTGGCCTCGAGCACGTCGGTGATGATGTAGTCCGGCACACGCAGCTCTTCGGGGCTGATGAGGACGAAGCGGATGTTCTCACAGCGCGCCATGGTCTTGATGAGGGAGTGGACGGTGCGTCCAAACTTGAGGTCGCCGCACAGGCCGATGGTCAGGTCGTTCAGACGGCCCTTGCGGCGGCGAATGGTCATCAGGTCGGTCATGGTCTGGGTCGGATGCTGGTGGCCGCCGTCGCCTGCGTTGATGACAGGGATGCGGGAGTACCGGCTGGCCCGCAGCGGTGCGCCCTCCTTGGGGTGGCGCATGGCCACGATGTCGGCGTAACAGGAGACGACGCGGATGGTGTCGGCCACGCTCTCGCCCTTGGATGCACTGGAGACGGTCTCGCTCGGGAAGCCGAGGACATGTCCGCCGAGGTTCAGCATCGCGGCCTCAAACGAAAGACGGGTACGGGTGGACGGCTCGTAGAACAGAGTAGCCAGCTTTTTGTGGGCGGCCACGTCCTGATAGGCGGCCGGGTCGGCGCAGATGCGGTCGGCCAGGTCCAGCAGAGAGGTGATCTCCTGCTGACTGAAATCCAACGGATCGATTAGATGACGCATATTCTTTTGTTTCCCTCCGTCAAAGAAGCTTTCGAAGAATCGAGAAGTCGAAGAAGTTCGTGTAGTAGCTCAACGAACGCATGACGGGATGGCAGAGCCGGTTGTAGCATATCTCATCCAGCAGCAGCATGGCCTCGCCCGGGGCCAGACGCATGGCGGCCCGGATAGGCTCGTCGCCGCAGCTGGCCTTGAGGTGGGCCACATTGGAAGCCACCTGCTGGCGGCACTCCCGCTCCAGAACATCGAAGATGTCACCCGACAGGTCGATGCGGGTGTAGTCCCGGTTCCCAAACAGGGCGCGGGGCAGGTAGTCGATGGAGTAGATGACAGGGGTGGTGTCGGCGAGGATGCGCTTCTTGATGCAGATGACATCGTCGCCGGGCTCGATGGCCAGATCACGGGCCAGCTCTTCGCCTGCGCGGACGGGGTAGATCTGGATGCCGTCGGCGTGGGGGTAGCTGCCAAAGCTGCGGATGAGCGGGTAATACTCCAGCTTCTGGTCCAACCGGCTGCGCAGGTTCAGGACACTTCGGTTGACCACTGTGCCGATGCCGCGCACCCGCTCGATGTAACCCGCACGCTCCATCTCGCTCAGCGCATCGCGGATGACGGTGCGGCTGACGCTGAGTTCGGCGGCAAGGTCTACCTCAGCGGGCAGACGGTCGGTCTGTGCATAGCGGCCTGTGCGCAGTTCCTCCAGCAGAGCGCTGACGATGCGGTCGCTGATGACAGCACCACCCAGGCGGCTGGAAGAAGATAAGCTGGAATCTCTCATGGTTCGTTTCCTCCGGTACACGGGCAGGGCGGCCCTGCCTGGACTTCCGAAAAAGCTGTGCCTGAGCACAAAACTCTTCCTGCAAATATTATAGCATAAATTGACAATGATTCAAACGGCATTTATACTGGAATCAGCCGGAAAGTATGATTTTATTTTGGAGGGATAGAGCAAGAATGGAAGTTCTTCTGCACAAAGTGTGCGGACGGCCCGCAAGCCGCACCATGACCCTGCGCGCTGCCGGGCCGGAGGATGCCGCCGCCTTTTACGCCTTGCAGAACGAGGTGCGGGCCGCGATGCCCCACCCGGAGCAGTTCGTACCCGACACGCTGGAAAACATCGCCCGTTACCTGAAAGAGGACCTGTGCATCGGCGGGTGGGACGGCGGGCGGCTGGGGGCCTACTTCATCCTGCGGTACTGCGGGCAGGACGCGCACAACTACGCCGCCTTTATGGGCATCCCGCGAGAAGAGTGGGACGGCTGGGCCAACGCCGACAGCGCCATCGTCCACCCCGGCTACCGGGGCAACGGTCTGCAAAGGAAGCTGCTGGAGGCGGCGCTTGCCCGGCTCCGCCCGGGCATCGTGGGCATCGGGGCCACCGTCAGCCCGGAAAATCAGTACAGCCTCAACAACGCTCTGGCCAGCGGCTTTGAGATCGTCTGCCGCCGGGAGATGTACGGCGGGTATGACCGGTATCTGCTGGCGAAGAGGCTATAAAATGATACAGCCCCGCCTTTCTTCGGAAAGGCGGGGCTGTTCTTTTTTTGCTATGCCGGAAAAGTCGTACTGTTCATGAATCTACGCTGGTATGTCATGAAAAGGACTTGACAAAAATATAGGGGGGGGGGGGGGTAGAATAGAGCCGCAGAAATCCTGCAATAAAATTCAGGAGGTAAAAAAGAGTATGCGGTTACGGAAAAATATGAAGCGTGCGGCGGCAGCCGCCCTGGCCCTGAGCATGGCACTTTCGGCGGCAGCCCCGGCGGCACTGGCAAAGGATTATTATATCGAAAACGGTGATATTACGGTGACCGTTACGGAAGAGGGCGACACCTATGTCCGTGTCGGCGATGCGAAAGACAAAGATGACATCGGAGTGAAAGACGACACGGACGTGGTCATCAAGGGCGGCAAGGACCCGAACAAACCAGCGGAGACCAACTCTGACGGGTCGGCGGACGAGGTCGAAAAACAGAAGCCGGTGGTGGATGCCGAGCCGGGAGAGCCTGCGGAGAATACCGGCACGGAGCTCGTCGTCTGGCCCGAGGACGCGAAAAGCGGGGAAGCCCAGGAAAAGGACGACCCGGAGCCTGAAGAAGGAGAGCCGAAGACACCGGACACGCAGAAGCCTGTCGAGAAGGCCGCAGAGGACGAAGATGACGACAAGGACATCATGACCTATGAGGCCAACACTGCCAGCACGTTGACAAAGGTTGCGAACGAAGCGGTACAGAATATCATCAAGATCATCAATAATTGCACCAAAAAAGACACGACGGTCACGATCGAAAACGTGAATATCTATCAGTACGCCTATGATTATAAGGCCGCGATGTCTGTCGAGGGCGCAGGCGACACGACCCTGAAGCTGGTGGGGGACAATACCTTGAGAGGTGGACATTCTTGTGCGGGCTTGGAAAAGGATGATGAGTACTCTACCGGAAAACTGACCATCACCGCAGAAGATACAAGCGCCTCTTTGAAGGCGTATGGTGGTCAGAATTCTGCGGGCATTGGTGGAGGATCTTATGATAGCACCTCGAAGCTGGAAATTGCAAACGGAAAAATCTATGCAGAAAGTGGTTTCAATATGGGTGCAGGCATTGGCGGCGGCATGTACGGAAAAGGTGAAGTGACCATTTCCGGCGGGGATGTGACTGCTCATGGAGGGCATACTGCGGCAGGTATTGGCGGCGGTTTTAGGGGCTCGGGAGACGTTACCATCCTTGGCGGCACGGTAACTGCGATACCTGCTGAGGGCAGTAACTCTAATGTCACAGGCATTGGCGGCGGCTTTGGCTGCGATGAAAAATCGACCGTTCGTATCCTCGGCGGTGTTGTCGATGCCGTGGGCAACGGATGTGGAAGCGGCATTGGCGGAGGCGAAGGTGATGTAGAGGTCGAGATTGGCGGCGGTGCGCAGGTGACTGCAAAAGGCGGCCTGGGCGATAACAAGTTCAATCGCGGTCCAGGCGCCGCCATCGGCACAAACGGCGATGCAGACGGCAAAGCTGGTAAAGAGCTGGATGTAAATGCCAGCGGTGAGGGTACGGTCACCCGGATTAACTCCAAGTTGACCTCTGATTGTGAGCATAAATGGACACTTGTCTCCTCTACTCCTGCGGCTGTCGGCCAGCTGGGCGAAAAAGTGTATGAATGTTCTTCTTGCGGCTCCACAAGGACTGTATACAAGTTTGTACTTCCGGAACCTGCACCTGTGGAGGAGGAGCAGAACGGCAGGATCGTTTTGAGAGTTATAGACGCTCCCTATGAGATGCATCAGGAGTCTACCCGCTACATCGTCACGGCAGACTCTGATACCGCCACCCTCTTCGGCTGTCTGGGCAATCTGGCAGAACTGAAAGCGCAGGGCGTAGATACCCTCGTCTTCCGCACTAAGAGCCGCGAGACGGCGCTGGACATCGATACCATGCTGTCGCTGGGCGCAGAGGACACCATCTTCACCCTCACCCACAGCGGCAGCTCTGCCACCCTCACCGTGGGCGGCGCAGACCACAGCGAACTGATCCACTAACTAACCAACCCCCAAGGCGGAGCGTTTCCGCATCCCTCCGCTTTGTACGAAAAGCCCCCGGCACGTTCCGCAGCGTGCCGGGGGTTTGCCCTCTCAGTCTCACTTCGTTCGCCAGCTCTCCCAGAGGGGGAGCCTCTGGCGTGTCGGCCAAGCCCACGCTGGACGAGCAAAGCTTACTCTATCCGGAAACAGTAGTGCCCTGCTACCAAGGCCAGCAGCAGCTTGACAAGGAACATGGTTCCGCAGCTGCTGCCCTCTGTAGCAGGGCAGTATTTTTTGCGTTATATCAGGCTTCGCTCGTCCAGACGAAAGCTGACCGACATGCCAATGGCTCTCCCTCTGGGAGAGCTGGCGCGGAGCGCCTGAGAGGGCAAGGACGCTGCCAAACAGCTCTTGCACTGCGATAGTATCGCTCTGACAAAAGAGTCTGCCTATCGCTTCGTAGCGGCTTTGCCGTAACTGGCTTGCCCTCTCCGTCACGCCTGCGGCGTGCCACCTCTCCCAAAGGGAGAGGCCTTGGCAGGCCGGGCCACTTTTTACTGGACGCCTGAGGCCCGATATGGCGTAAAAGGGCGGGCCTCGCTACAGAGGGCAGCGGCTTCTGGACAACGCTCCTTGTCAAGCTGTCGCTGGCCCAGACAACGGAGCACTACCGTTTCCGGGACATCGTGCTTCGCTCGTCCAGACGAAAGCTGACCGACATGCCAATGGCTCCCCCTTTGGGGGAGCTGGCGCGGAGCGCCTGAGAGGGCAAGGACGCTGCCAAACAGCTCTTGCACTGCGATCGTATCGCTCTGACAAAGAGCCTGCCTATCGCTGCGCAGCAGCTTTAAGGTTCTCGTTCATCTTATGCCGTACCACCAGCAGGCAGGCCAGATGCACCAGTGTAGTGAGGATCCAGCTGACGGGGTAGCTGAGGTAAAGCATCGTGGTGGTGTGGAACAGCCGGAAGATGGTGGCGATCCAGACGAGGCGGAGCAGGCAGCTGCCCACGAGGCTGACCACCATCGGCAGGACGGAGTAGCCCCGGCCGCGCAGACAGCTGGCCAGAACATCCATGCCGCCGCAGAGCAGATAGGTGGTGCAGATGATGTGCATACGGGCCAGACCGGCAGTCACCACGACCTCATCGGAGGAGTAGAAGTGGAGCAGCGGTTCGCCCAGCAGGGAAGCACCGCCGCCCAGCACGAGGCCGGTGACGATGGAGCAGAGCAGGCAGTTGCGCATGACGCGGTCCAGATTGTCGTACCGGCGGGCGCCCATGTTCTGGCTCGTGAAGGTGACAGCGGCCTGAGCGAAAGCGTTCATGGCGGTATAGACGAAGCCCTCGAGGTTGGAAGCGGCAGAGTTGCCGGCCACGACGATGGAGCCGAAGGAGTTGACCGCCGACTGGATGACGACGTTGGAGAGGCTGAACACGGTGCTCTGCAGACCGGCAGGCAGGCCGATGCGCAGGATCTGGCCCAGAGCCCCCGCATGGAAGCCCAGATGGCCGAGGTCGAGGTGGAGCGGGCCTTTCTCCTTCACCAGCAGGGCCGTGACCATGCAGGCGGAGACGGTCTGACTGATGATGGTGGCCAGAGCGACGCCCGCCACGCTCATGGAGAAGAGGATGACGAACACGAGGTTCAGCACCACATTGATGAGGCCCGCCACGGCCAGACAGAACAGAGGCCGCTTTGTGTCGCCCACGGCGCGCAGGAGGGCCGAGCTGAAGTTGTACAGCATGGTCATGGGCATACCGATGAAGTATATCTTGAGGTAGAGGGTGGACAGGCCGATGACGTCCTCCGGGCAGCTCATCAGCTCCAGCAGGACGCGGGCGGCAAAAAAGCCCACCACGGCCAGTAAGAAACCGCTGACGAGACCCAGCGTCACGGAGGTCTGGACAGTGTTGTGGACGCCCTCATCGTCCTTCGCGCCGAAGCAGCGGGCCGCGACGACGTTCGCGCCCAGCGACAGGCCCACGAACAGGTTGACCAGCAGGTTGATGAGCGCACCGTTGGAGCCGACAGCGGCCAGCGCCGTGCTGCCCGCAAAGCGTCCCACGACGACGACATCGGCTGCGTTGAACAGCAGCTGCAGGATGCTGGATGCAGCCAGCGGCAGGGAAAACAGGATGATCTTTTGCAGCATGGGGCCGCTGGTCAAATCGCCTGTCCGGGTATTCTGTGCCATGAAAATGCTCTGCCTCCTCAAATATCAGATGGTACTCACGAAAAAACGCGCCGCTCAACAGCGAGCGACGCAGATAATATTATAATACGATTTCAGGTAAAAAACAAGTAAAATCAAAGCTTTTTCCGTACAAAAATGCACCCCTGCACACAGGGTGCAGGGGCGCGGAGGTACATTTGCGAAACAGAACGCTTACTTCTGGGGCTTCATGTAGATGTGGTGAGGCAGACCGGCGATGTAGAGCGGGGTCAGCTCAGCCTGAATGAGGGGCCGTGCGTAAGCGAGGAAGTCTTCCGTCATCTGGGTGTGATCCTCGTTCATCCAGCTCAGCGGCACCTTCTTCTCGAGATTTGCGACCTCGCTGATGGGGTGCAGCTCAGTGGTACACTGATAGGGGCTGTTGGAGATGCGCTTCAGGGCCACCATCTGGCCGGTGACGCCCTCAAACGCAGCCTTGACAGCAGCACCGCCGACCTGATAGGCCTCGGTGATATCGGTGCGGCTGGTCAGGTGGCCGGCGCAGCGCTGCAGGGTGGAAAGCTCGATGCAGCGGGTCTTGGTGTCCAGATTGCGGGCCACGACGTTGGCCAGATAGCGGGCGGTGCCGGTCAGGGCCTTGTGGCCGAAAGCGTCCACTGCGTGGACATCGTCGGCCAGCTCACAGACATAGCGGCCATCCTCGAGCTTGACGCCCTCAGACACCGCGATGACGATGCTGGGCTTCTTCTCCTGCATCACGCGCACCTTCTCGATGAAGTGCTCCACATGGAAGGGGACTTCGGGCAGGCAGATCATGTCCACGCCCTCGCAGTCGTCGCTCTTGGCCAGTGCGGCGGCGGCGGTCAGCCAGCCGGCGTTGCGGCCCATGATCTCGACGACGGTGACGTACTTGGTGCCGTAGACGGTGGCGTCGCGGATGATCTCCTTCATCACCACGCCGATGTACTTGGCCGCAGAGCCGTAGCCGGGGGTGTGGTCGGTGACCATCAGATCGTTGTCGATGGTCTTAGGCACGCCCATGAAGCGGATGTCGCTCTGGATGCACTCGCCGTACTCAGCCAGCTTGCCGATGGTGTCCATCGAGTCGTTGCCGCCGATGTAGAAGAAGCAGCCGATGTCCAGCTTTTCGAGGATGGCGAAGAGCTTCTTGTACAAGGCCTCGTCGGTGTGCCAGTCGGGCAGCTTGTAGCGGCAGCTGCCGAGGAAGCTGGAGGGGGTGCGCTTGAGCAGCTCGATGTCGAGGTCATCGGTCAGCAGGGTGGACAGGTCCACGACCCGCTCCTCCAGCAGACCGGCGACGCCGTTGCACATGCCGTAGACGACGTCCGCGCCGCGGCTCTTGCAGCTCTCGAACACACCAGCCAGACTTGCGTTGATGACAGAGGTGGGGCCGCCGGACTGGCCAACGATTGCATTTTTACCCATGATGATTTCTCCTTTTTTGTTTTTCTGTTTCGGCTTTATAACGAAGCCGTTTTCTAAGCATTGCACACCGTCTGAGCGGTCTTTTTGCCTGCATACTGCGTTGCTTTCCCTTGCAATCCGTCAGGATTACTGCGGAAAATCGCCTTGTCTGCCGACAAAAATCCTCGCCATTCGGCGTACCCTGCTTACGAAAACAACTTCTTTAATCGTGCAGGAGCACGAAAACAGACGCGGGGAAGGGGAGAAGCGAGTTTTCTTACAGGCAGATGTGGCGGGGCGTACCGTTGACGTAGACGGGGGTGACCTCGTCGAGGATGAGCGGGCGGGCGTACTCCTCGAACGCCGCCGTCACCTGCATCCCGTCGGGGGTGATCCAGTCCAGCGGCACCTTCTTTTCGAGGTTTGCCACCTGCTGGACGTCCACCGCCTCGGTGATGCACTGGTAAGGATACTCGGAAATGCGCTTGAGGGCGATCATTTTGCCCGTCTCACCGGCAAAGGCTGCGGCTGCCGCTGCGCCGCCCACGGCGTAGGCCTCGTTGACATCGGTGCGGCTGGCCAGATGGCTGGCGCAGCGCTGCAGCGTCGAGAACTCGATGGCGCGGCTCTTGCAGTTCAGCTTGTCGTGGATGAGGTCGGACAGATAGCGGCTGGTGCCGCTGAGGATGGCTTTGTGGCCGAAAGCGTCCAGCTGGCCTGCCGTGGACACGAGGTCGCACAGATAGGTGCCGTCGGCGGTCTTGACGCCCTCGCTGGCCGCGATGATGACGTTGGACTTCACCCGCTGCAGCTCATCCACTCTGGCGAGGAACTTGTCCTGGTCAAAGGGGACTTCCGGCAGAAGGATGAGGTCGGGGCCGTCGCTGTCGTCGCCGCCTGCGAGGCAGGCCGCACCGGCCAGCCATCCGGCGTGACGGCCCATGATCTCGGCCACAGTCACGCTGCGGATGTCGTAGACGGAGGAGTCACGGATGACTTCCTTGAGGATGGTGGCGATGTACTTGGCCGCAGAGCCGTAGCCGGGGGTGTGGTCGGTGAGGCAGAGGTCATTATCGATGGTCTTGGGTACACCGATAAAACGCACCGCACTGCCTACCTGTGCGCCGTAGCGGCTGAGCTTGGCGATGGTGTCCATCGAGTCGTTGCCGCCGATGTAGAACACCGCGCAGATGTCGTACTTGTCAAACAGGGCGAACAGCTTGACGTAGGGCGTGGAGTCCGCCTCCGGCTCGGGGAGCTTGTAGCGGCAGCTGCCCAGATAGCTGGACGGCGTGCGCTTGAGCAGCTCGATGCTGAGCCGGTCGCCCAGCAGGACGTTCAGCTCCACGAGTTCCTCTTTCAGCAGTCCCTCGATGCCGTATTTCATGCCGTAGACCTTGTCTGCGCCCAGACTGCAGGCGGCTTTATAGACGCCTGCGAGACTGGAATTGATGACGGCGGTAGGGCCGCCGCTCTGGCCGATGATGACATTCTTGGCCATGAGAACCTCCTTGTACCATTTACCGATAAATTGGACTTCCTGTGCGCCGCAGCACCGCTCCGCGCTGTCCCCGTTTCGCGGTCCGTACACCCTGCACAGTGTACGGACGGGGGAACAGCCAACAATCGATGACTGCAACTCGCACAAAAATTCTGGCAGGTCGTGCAAGCACTTCGAGAAATGTGTGCAAAAACCTGCTCTTCTTCTATTGTAACCGTTTTGCCTGTTGTATGCAAGTCCTAATTGGTTGCAGAGGCAAAAAAATTATGATAAAATAGGTACTGCACAGCTCTGCCGGGCCGGAAAGTAGGGATAACCCGCCGACACCCGGGCAGACTAAGAGCAGAACCAAACGAAAGCGGGAACACCTTTATGGGCATTTCACACGATTATCATAGCACGGGCCGGAGCCGCAGAGGCGGTCCCGGCGGAGTCATCCGGTTTGCGGGGGCCGTGGCCGGCATCCTGCTGGTGAGCTTCGCCATCACGGCCATCCTCGAGCACGGACAGGCACAGCCCGAAGAGCTGCCCACCGTGACGGCCAACGGCACGGCGCAGAACATTCTGGCCCCGCTGCCCATGCAGGGCGCGGCGGACAGCACCACCGACAGCGCCGTCAGCGGCGGGGAGAACGCGGCGGCAGACGGCACGCCCGCCGTGACCCTCGAGCAGTTCGGCCCGGCCCGTCAGACGGCGGGAGCCTACAGCGTCAAAGCCTACGACAGCAGCGTCATCCGCCAGCCTGCCAGCGGCCAGGTCGATTTGAGCTACTTCTCCGATGCCGCCTTCCTTGGCGACAGCCTGACGGTGGGCTTCTCCGACTATAAGATCAACCTCGGCGGTGCGCTCATCTGCGGCTACACCGGCGTCGGTCCGGACGCCATCGTCAACCGCAGCGCCGTCAAGAGCAGTGTGCGGGGCGAGGAAGTCGCGCTGGACGTGCTGGCCGCTGCTCAGCCCAAAAAACTGTATATCCTGCTGGGTACCAACACCCTGACCACCGTGGGTGCGGCGGACCGCTTCCTCGCTTACTACGGCCAGATGCTGGACGTGCTGCGCCAGACGCTGGGGGAGGACTGCGTCATCTATGTGGAGTCCATCCCGCCCGTCCGCCCCGAGGCCGCAGCGGAGAAGCCGGGCCTTGCCTCGGACATCATCCGCTCGGTGAATGAGCAGCTGGCCCTGCTGGCCGCAGATAAGGGCTGTGTCTACCTCGATTTGTGGGAGACGCTGGCCGACGGCGAGGGCAACCTGAAAGAGGTACTGGCTGCGCCGGACGGCGTCCACTTCTCGGCGGGCAACGGCTACGGCGCGTGGGTCACTTACCTGCGCAACCACGCCAAGTATTCTGCCGATAATGCATGGACGCCCGGCAGTGCCTACGCAGGCTGAAAGACAAAAGAAAGCTTACAAAGAGCCGCGCCCTGAGGGAAATACCCCCTCTGGACGCGGCTTTTCTTCGTCAAAATGTCCTGTTTCACAGTGCAATTTCCGTCGAATCTCCGAAATATCGTCAAATACTTGACAAAATTTAGGGGGGGGGGGGGTATCATAAAAATCAGCAAGACCCCCGAACGACAAACGAAAAAGTGGGAGGAAATTGACGATGAGATGGATGAAACGATTGGCCGCCGGCGTTCTGGCGGCAGGTATGGCGCTTGCGCTCCTGACTGCTTGCGGCAGCAGCAAGAATGACGGCGTTGCACCGCCGGTGCCGATCACTCCGCCGAAGACAGAGGCTCCTAATGAGACCATTACCGGCCACAATGTGGGAGGCAAGTATCGGTATCTCCAATACCGTGTGGTTGGAACATCCGGTGTGGGCGAGCTGAAATATGTGGTGACAAATGGCAGTGATGGCGACACTTATGTTGGAAACGATGATAAGGGCGTGATCATTTCTTATTGGAGTAGGAATACGGATTACAGAGTAGATAATACGGCGACGAAGATCGAGGGCGCTGACCCCTCTACGGAAACATGGGACGAGAGAGCACTCCACCTTTTTTCTTATAATAATGGCGGTTTTCCGAATTCAACGGAATTCAAGTGCTACAGTGTTAAGTACAACGGAAAAGAATACTTGGCAGAAGAAGGTAGAGCTAATAATGGTTACAAATATATCTTCTACTACGAGTCTGCGGCATCTACGGCACCAGCCTATATGATGATGGAGGAACCCGATGGGAGTGCGTCGGGTATGATCAAGATCGAGGGCTGGGTTGTCGGCAACGATATGGATTCCGTGATCCCGGAGCGGTATAGAACGCCGAGGCCTGTTTATAGCAAGTTGCGCTACTCCAGCTACACCGGGTATAGTGCTTAAATTATCGTTGTGCATCCAAAACGCAGGCTGCGATAAATGATCTCAATTCCCCGGGGCCGGATATGGCTCCGGGGTTATTTGGTGCCTTCGGTGCAAAAAAATCCCGCCCTTTGCACATAAAGTGCAGAGAGCGGGACGTTTTGTTTTTATGGAGAAGGGCAGAGGGACGAATTACTTCAGCTTGCTCTTGGCCTTCATGCGCTGCTCGTGGTTGAGGATCTGCTTGCGGATGCGCAGATTCTCGGGAGTGACCTCCAGCAGCTCGTCCTGAGCCAGGAACTCGAGGCAGCCCTCGAGGCTCAGCTTGCTGATGGGGATGAGGCGCAGAGCATCGTCAGAGCCGGAAGCA
Organism: Faecalibacterium sp. Marseille-P9312; assembly: GCF_902497445.1. Taxonomy (NCBI): domain Bacteria; kingdom Bacillati; phylum Bacillota; class Clostridia; order Eubacteriales; family Oscillospiraceae; genus Faecalibacterium; species Faecalibacterium sp. Marseille-P9312. Next base: position 17,215 of record NZ_CABVEW010000021.1, on the reverse strand, counting down.
CGGGTATTGGTCAGGTGCTTGGTCTTGCAGACGTTGACATCGACGTCCTCGCCGGAAGCGGTGTAGCCGATGACCATGCCCTCGTAGACCTTCTCGCCGGCGCCCACCAGCAGAGTGCCGCGCTGCTGCGCGTTGAACAGGCCGTAGGTGACGGCCTCGCCGGTCTCAAAGCTGACCAGAGAACCGGTGGAGCGGTTGGCGATCATGCCAGCCCAGACGTCATAGCCGTCGAAGATCTGGTTGATGATGCCCTCGCCGTGGGTATCGGTCAGGAACTGGTTGCGGTAGCCGAACAGGCCGCGGCTGGGCATACGGAACTCCAGACGCACACGGTCGGAACCCAGAGACTCCATCTGCTGCAGGATGGCCTTGCGCTGGCCCAGACCGGTCATAACAGCACCCTGATACTGGGAGGGGACGTCGATGACGACGTGCTCCATAGGCTCGTAGGTCTTGCCGTCGATGACCTTGGTCAGAACGTGCGGGGGAGAGACCTGCAGCTCATAGCCTTCGCGGCGCATGGTCTCGATGAGGATGGACAGATGCATCTCACCACGGCCCATGACACGGAAGGAATCGGTGGTGGCGGAATCCTCCACCTTCAGAGCGACGTCCTTCAGCAGCTCTTTCTGCAGACGGTCACGGATCTGGCGGCTGGTGACATACTTGCCCTCACGGCCGGCCAGCGGGCTGTCGTTGACGGAGAAGGTCATCTCGACGGTGGGGTCGTTGATCTTCACGAAGGGCAGCGGCTCGATATTGGAGGGGCTGCACAGGGTGTTGCCGATGGTGACGTCGGGCAGACCGGAGAAAGCCACGATGTCGCCTGCGGTGATGTTGTCGCAGGGCTGACGGCCATTGGCCTGGAAGTCATACAGCTTGGTCAGACGGCCGCGCATCTTGAGGTCGGGGTTGTGCCAGTCGCACACGACCACTTCCTCGCCCACCTTGGCGACGCCGTTCTGGATGCGGCCGATGCCGATGCGGCCAACGAACTCGTTGTAGTCCACAGAGGACACCAGCATCTGGAAGGGAGCCTCGGGGTCGCCCTCGGGCGGCTTGATGGTGCTCAGCAGGGTGTCGAACAGGGGAACCAGGTCAGTGCCGGGCACATCGGGGTCAAGGCTTGCAGTGCCGTCACGGCCGCAGCAGAACAGCATGGGGCAGTCCAGCTGCTCGTCGGTAGCACCCAGGTCCATCAGCAGGTAGAGGACCTCGTCGATGACTTCCTTGATGCGGGCGTCGGGACGGTCGATCTTGTTGATGGCGACCACAAGGCTCAAATTCTGCTGCAGAGCCTTCTGCAGCACGAAACGGGTCTGGGGCATGCAGCCCTCAGCAGCGTCCACCAGCAGCAGAACGCCGTTGACCATCTTCAGCACGCGCTCGACCTCGCCGCCGAAGTCGGCGTGGCCCGGGGTATCGACGATATTGATCTTGACGCCCTTGTAGGTGCAGGAGCAGTTCTTGGCCAGAATGGTGATGCCGCGCTCACGCTCGATGTCACCGCTGTCCATGACACGCTCAGCCACAGCCTGATTGTCGCGGAAAGCGCCGCTCTGGCGCAGCAGGGCGTCCACCAGCGTGGTCTTGCCGTGGTCAACGTGAGCGATGATAGCGACATTGCGCAAATCGTTACGAACCATAAAATACAACCTCTCTATTTTGAATCTCAGTAGAAGTTACGTCATACGATTTAAGTTTATATCATCCGGGGGTGGTTTGTCAAGATTGTATAAAAAATTTTTGATGGATTCGGCGTTTTGCCCGAGAATCGGCTGTCGATTTGGGCGGCATTACAGCGCGAAACGTGATATACTTAATGTACCAAGGTTGGATAATCCTGTTGGAGGTGTGTCTATGAAACTGACGTTTTTGGGTGCCAACCACGAAGTGACCGGCAGCTGTACCCTCTTGGAAGCGGCGGGACAGCGCTACCTCATCGACTGTGGTATGGAACAGGGCAAGGATGTCTATGAGAACCAGCCCATCCCCGTTGCGCCGGGCGAGATCGACGGCGTGCTGGCCACCCATGCCCATATCGACCACACGGGTCTTCTGCCTCTTCTGGTGCGCAACGGCTTCCGGGGCAGGATCTACGCCACCAGGCCCACGGCAGAACTGTGCAGCATCATGCTGCGCGACTCGGCGCACATCCAGGAATTCGAAGCCGAGTGGAAGAACCGCAAGGGCCAGCGCTCCGGTGCAGAGCCTGTGGAACCCATGTACACCGTTCAGGACGCCGAGGCAGCCATCGCGCTGTTCCGGGGCTATGATTACAATAAAGAGATCGAGCTTGCGCCCGGCATCGTCATCCGCTTTGTGGATGTGGGCCATCTGCTGGGCTCGTCCAGTATCGAGATATGGGTGACGGAGAACGGCGCGACCACAAAGCTGGTCTTCTCCGGCGACATCGGCAACCTCGACCAGCCTATCATCAAAGACCCCACGTATCTGAAGGACGCAGACTATGTCTTTATGGAGTCCACCTACGGTGACCGCAGCCACGGCCCGCGGCCTGACTATGTGGCCGAGCTGGCGAAGATCCTGCAGCGCACCTTCGACCGCGGCGGCAATGTGGTCATCCCGAGCTTTGCAGTGGGCCGCACTCAGGAACTGCTCTACTTCATCCGCGAGATAAAGGAAAAGAACCTGGTCACCGGCCACGGCTGCTTCCCGGTGTACATCGACAGCCCGCTGGCCATCGAGGCCACCCGCATCTTCAAGGACACTGACTCCTCCTGCTTTGATGAAGAGACCAACGCCCTGCTGGCAAAGGGCATCGACCCCATCCAGTTCCCGGGCCTGAAGGTCAGCGTCACCAGCGATGAGTCCCGTGCCATCAACACCGACCCCGTGCCGAAGGTCATCATCTCGGCCAGTGGCATGTGTGAAGCGGGCCGTATCCGCCACCACCTCAAGCACAACCTCTGGAGGAAGGAATGCACCATCCTCTTTGTGGGCTATCAGGCCGTGAGCACGCTGGGCCGCTCTCTGCTGGAGGGTGCGGACAACGTGAAGCTCTTCGGCGAATCCATCGAGGTGCAGGCGGAGATCTGCCAGCTCACCGGCCTTTCGGGCCACGCCGACAGGGAGGGCCTGCTGAAGTGGGTCAACTCCTTTGAGCCGAAGCCCAAGCGGGTGTTCATCATCCACGGCGAGGATGAGGTGGAGAACATCTTTGCCCAGACCCTCACCGAGCAGGGCTTCAACGCCTGCGCACCTTATAATGGTGAGCAGTGGGCCATCGGTGCCGAGGGCGCGGTCTGCCTGAAGGAAGGCACCCGTATCCGCATCGAGCACCACGTCAGCGAGGGTGCAGCCCGTGCGGCTACCGTCTTCCAGCGCCTGCTCAATGCCGGTAAGCGCCTGCTGCGGGTCATCGAGCACAACGAGGGCGGCGCCAACAAGGACCTCGCCAAGTTCGCCGACCAGATCAACGCTCTCTGTGACAAGTGGGACAGATGAGGCAAACATCCCGGCGGCATAGCTGCTCCGAAAACATCGTTCTGAAATAAAATGATGGAAAACCGACCCGAGTTCGTGTGCCCTCACACGGCTCGGGTCGGTTCTTTTTTTGCGTCCAAAAGAGGAAAACACAGTTTTCTGTGCGCTTTTGCACAAGTTTCCGACTATTTCACGAGAATCGTTGACTTTGAATGCGCAAAATGCTACCATATGGCACAAGAAAAGGCAAAGATGACGAAATAAAGTTGTTTCACGGGCGCAGAGGCCGGCATCTGTGCGGGAAACGGCTCGAAGTTTTTGCCTGCGTGCGGATGGTATCGGCAGAAGCCTCCGCACAGGAAATGACCGCATTGCATCATTCGATCAAAAAGTCAACAAAAAGAAAGGTCGTGGTCTCTATCGCAATCAAGGAATATTCCATGTCCCGGGACTCCACCCGGCAGCTCTCACCCAGCTTCAAGGTGCGGGAGTTTGCCTGCAAGGGCAGCGATGTTGTCCTCCTCGACGACGAGCTTGTGGTGCTGCTGCAGTGCATCCGGGAGCACTTCGGCAAGCCGGTACATATCACCAGCGGCTACCGCACCGTTGCCCACAACGCTGCCGTGGGCGGCAGCAAGTCGAGCCAGCACCTTCTGGGCCGAGCGGCGGATCTCTACGTCGAGGGTGTGCCGGTGGCTGCCGTTGCCGCCTACGCTGAGACCCTGCTGCCCTCCCGGGGCGGCATTGGACGGTATCCAAAAGACGCCGCCCACCCGAAGCGCAGCACCGGCTGGGTGCATATCGATACCCGGGCGGGCAAGAGCCGGTGGAAGAGGTAAAAAGACTCTGAAACTGTTATTGCTATTACAATAGGAAAGCGGCCCTCTCCCGGAAAAGGGAAGAGGGCCGTTTTCTTGCAGCAACGCCCCCGCTGGCGGAAACACCGGCGGGGGCGTCAGGTTTATGAATCGGCGCGCAGGAGGTCGGCGGGTCTGATGTGCAGGATGTCGCAGAGTGCAAAGAGATTATCTGTTTTGGGCATCCCGGCGCCTCGCTCATAATAGCCGATCGTGCCGATGGTGACACCAAGTTTCTCCGCAAGCTCCAGCTGCGTCAGCCCGGCGGCCTGCCGTGCCTCGCGGATGATACGGGCAGATTCGGGGTGGCTGCGGGTGGCCATAAAGAATCACCTCTTTTGCTTATTGTATCTTGATAATATCACATAAAATCTAAAAAGCAAGAAAAAATATCTTGGGAGGATTCGAGAAGATGCTGATATCTAAGCGCCCTAAAAAGACACAAACGACCCGCCGAAGAATGCGGGAGGGAGGCGGAAAGGCTCACACCCGAGCCAGAAGCTCTGCGGGTGTAAATGCCATAACGCTGCTTTTGGTGAAGTCCCGGACATTGCGGGTAATGATGTAGTTGGCATGGATCCGCTCAGCGGTGACGCTCTGAACTGCATCTTCAAAATCAGCCCAATGCAACGCAGCTGCCTTAGACACGTCGGCAGAAGTGAGATCTGCAAATTCGAAGATCAAGCCGAGCCGCTGGAGAACATCTTCGATTTTCTCCGGCGTAAGCTGTTTACGCATGATGTAGACCAAATTCGCAAACGTCAGCGCAGAGATATACCCCTTTGCCTGCTCAGTTTCGCAGAGCTTCCAGACAAGAGAGGATTCTTTGACGAACTCGGGACGGTTCAGCAGAACATCCAGAATGATATTTGCGTCAATCAGCAACACCATACTTTTCTGCCAGCCTTTCCGATTTTGCTTCGTCAAGCTCAATATCGCCGTGCAGGATGCCGGTCAAAGAGTCCGTCAGATAAGACACCGCAGCCCCCTTCGGGATGAAACGCCCAACTTCGCGCCCGTTTTTCGTGACGATGATTTCCTGACCGTTCAGAACCAGATTCAGGTAGCGTCCAAAATTATTCTGCATTTCCGTTGCAGTAGCAGTTGCAGCAACCATAAAGGCACCTCCTTGTTTTAGCTATTTTTAGTATACTCCATAATAGCTAAAATATCAAGAGAACGTGCAAAAAAGCAGGGAAGAGAGCGGCGGTTCGAATGAACAAAAAATAGAAGGGCCACCAGAACATAAGAAAACCGCCCAGATTCTGACGAACCTAGGCAGTTTTTACGTGGAGCGGGCAATGGGAATCGAACCCACCTCCTCAGCTTGGAAGGCTGATATACTAGCCGATGTACGATGCCCGCATATTCTGTTTTGCCGGGATGCAAGCAGTATTATAGCATGATTCGCGGCAAATGTCCAGCATTTTTTGCCCAAAGTGCAGAAGGAGAAGAAACCTTTGCCGCTGAGCTGGCGTTTGCCTGTTTACTTTGGAGCAGTTTTATTGTAAAATAGACAGGAGATAAAACCGGCGGCGCACAGCGCGGCCAAATCTGATACAGGTGGTGTATGTTATTATGGCATTGAAATATCAGCGTATCCTTCTGAAGATCAGCGGCGAGGCCCTCGGCGGCGAAAAGGGGACCGGTTTCGACGAGCCGACCATGGACGCGATCTGCGGCGGCGTAAAGAAGGCCCATGAGCTGGGCGTTCAGATCGGCATCGTCGTGGGCGGCGGCAACTTCTGGCGCGGCCGTTCCAGCGGCAGGATGGAGCGTACGCTGGCCGACAAGATCGGTATGCTGGCAACGGTGATGAACGCTCTGGCTGTCTCCGACAAGCTGGAGCAGCTGGGTGTGCCGACCGAGGTGTTCACCTCTATCACCATGCCGCAGGTGGCCCCGGCCTTCACCCGCAAGGACGCTCTCCGCGCAATGGACGAGGGCAAGATCGCCATCTTCGGCGGCGGTACGGGCAACCCCTTCTTCTCCACCGACACGACCACTGCCCTGCGCGCCGTTGAGGTGAGCGCAGACATCATGTTCAAGGCCACGATGGTGGACGGCGTCTATGACAAGGACCCCCACAAGTACCCCGACGCCAAGAAGTACGAGACCCTTACCTTTACCAAGGTGCTGGAAGACCGTCTGGCTGTTATGGACGGCACTGCCGCCACCCTCTGCCGGGACAACAAGCTCCCCATCCTCGTGTTCGATCTGGCCGACCCCGACAACATCGCCCGCGCTGTGCAGGGTGAGAACGTGGGCACACTGGTCTACGAGGGCTGAGCATACCGCCCCGCTTCCGACAATAGAATATCCCAGACGCCTTTTCGCGGCTGGTGAGAATTGATAACAAACAGGAGACAAGGACAATGAGCAGCAACACCAAGGCATTCGAAGACAAGATGAAGAGCGCAGTCGAGCATCTGGAGCGCGAGCTGAAGACCGTGCGCGCAGGCCGCGCCAACCCCGGCGTTCTGGACAAGGTGACCGTGGATTACTACGGTTCTCCCACGCCCATCCAGCAGGTGGCTTCTGTGGCTGTCAGCGAGGCCCGCACCCTGACCATCACCCCGTGGGACCGCACCCTGCTGCGCGCCATCAGCAAGGCGATCCTGGCCAGCGATGTGGGCATCAACCCCATTGATGACGGCCAGACCATCCGTCTGAACTTCCCGGCTCCCACCGAGGAGCGCCGCAAGCAGCTGGCCAAGGAAGTCTCCAAGATGGGCGAGGAGGCAAAGGTCGCCGTCCGCAACGTCCGCCGTGACGCCATGGATAAGGCCAAGGCCATGAAGAAGGCCGGTGAGCTGACCGAGGACACCCAGAAGACCATGGAAGAGGACGTCCAGAAGCTGACCGACAAGTATGTGAAGAACATCGACGCTGCCGTGGAAGAGAAGCAGAAGGAGATCATGTCCGTCTGATTCCGACTGCAGGCAAAGCAGGGAGGTGCCGTGCGCTGAAAGAAGGTGCGCGGCACTTTTTGCCAGACGAGACGTAGAGGAAGAAGAGCATGGAGCATTCAAAGGATTTTGCGAAGGGACTGTCCATCGGCATCATCATGGACGGCAACGGCCGCTGGGCCAAGAGCCGCGGCCTGCCCCGCACCGCCGGCCATAAAAAGGGCGCACAGGTCTTTCAGGACATTGCGGACTACTGCGATGAACTGGGCGTAGAGTCGGTGTATTTTTACGCATTCTCGACCGAAAACTGGAAGCGTCCCGCCGAGGAGGTAGGCGCGATCATGCGGCTGTTCGGCGAATACCTCATCAAGGGCTTCGACTACGAGAACCGGAACGTCCGCATCTGCTTCATGGGCGACCGCACGGTGCTGGAGCCCAAGCTGCAGGAGCTGATGAACAAGCTGGAGCGGGACTCTGCCTGCAAGACCGGCCTGACCATCAACATCGCCATCAACTACGGCGGACGGCCTGAGATCGTCCGGGCGGCCCGGAGCCTCGCGGCCAGGGCGGCTGCGGGCGAGCTGAAGCCTGAGGACATCACGGAAGAGGCTCTTTCGGCCCAGATGTACACCGCCGGCCAGAAAGACCCCGACTTCATCCTCCGCCCCAGCGGAGAGAAGCGGCTCTCCAACTTCATGCTCTGGCAGGCGGCTTACTCCGAACTGGTGGAAATGGACGTTCTGTGGCCTGATTTCACCCGTGATGACCTCGATGCCGCCATCATGGAGTTCAACCGGCGCTCCCGCCGCTTCGGCGGACTCTGAGAGCAGCGACCGATACGCAAGATGCCGCGCGGCGTGCGCGGCCCCCGGAGAGCGCCCGGTATTTCCTCGGGCGCTGACGCTGCAGACCCTGCCAGAGCAGGGGAGCGGCTCCCGGACGAAACAAAGGAGAACATGAAACTATGAAAACACGAATCATCACAGCCGTGGTGGGCCTGATCGTTCTGGCAGGCGTCCTGTTCACCTTCGATACGCTGGTGTTCAATCTGGTCATCGCGGCCATCACCCTCATCGCCCTGCATGAAATTTACTCTGCGCTGGGTTTTGAAAAGCAGGACTGGCCGCTGCTGGCTGTTCTGGTGCCCTACACACTGCTCATCATGCTGTCGAGCTACAGCGTCTTCCGGGCGATGGTGATGCCCGCTTCCTTCCTCGTGGTGCTGTTCTATGCCATCTACCTTGTAGTGCGCAACGGCGTTATCAGCTACCAGAAAGCCAGCGGCCTCGCCATGTTTTCGGGCATTGTGATCTTCTGCTTCTACTCGTTCATCCGGCTCAAGGAGATGCTGCCGGTGGAGGAGTATGGCTATGACGCCATCTTCTTCATCCTGCTCATCCTCTGCTTCGCCTGGGGCGGCGATACCTGCGCCTACTTCGCGGGCCGCGCCTTTGGCAAGCATAAGCTCTGCCCGGTGGTCAGCCCCAAAAAGACGGTGGAGGGTGCTGTTGGCGGCGTGCTGGGCACCATGGTGTTCGGTGTGCTGATCACGGTCATCTACTCCATCGCAGCAGACCGGATGGAAGAGTTCACCCGCTCCAACATTGGCGTATCCATGTATGTCATCATTGCGCTGCTGGCCTGTGTGGCTGCGGTGCTGGGCATCTACGGCGACCTGTTCGCCAGCGTGGTCAAGCGCCAGTGCGGCATCAAGGACTACGGCACCATCTTCCCGGGCCACGGCGGCATCCTTGACCGCTTCGACAGCGTGATGTTCATCGCGCCCTTTGTCACCATGGTGGTCATCGCAGCATTCTACAATTAAAATCAGCAGGAGATAGATTCTTTATGGCTAAGAAAATCACGCTGCTGGGATCTACCGGCTCCATCGGCACCCAGAGTCTCGATGTCATCCGCGCTCAAGGGTATGAGGTGTTCGGCCTGTCGGCTCACAGCCAGACGGATAAAATTTTGCAGCAGATAGAAGAATTCCACCCGAAATACGTCTGTATGACCAGTGAGGCCGGTGCCGAAAAGCTTTCGGCTGCGCTGGCCGGCCGCGCCAATGCACCCAGGCTCCTGACCGGCCCCGAGGGCCTGAAGGCCCTCGCCGCGATGGACGGCCCGGACGTGGTGCTGAACAGCGTGGTGGGCATCGCGGGCCTCGGAGCAAGCCTTGCCGCCATCGAGAACGGCCATGACCTGGCCCTCGCCAACAAGGAAAGCCTCGTCACCGGCGGCCATCTCGTCACTCAGGCCGTGGCGAAGCACGGCGTCAAGCTGCTGCCCGTGGACAGTGAGCACTCGGCCATCTTCCAGTGCCTGCAGGATAAGGAGAGCGCCAAGAGCCTGACCAAGATCCTGCTGACGGCTTCCGGCGGCCCCTTCTTCGGCATGAAGACCGAAGAGCTGCGGGGCAAGACCAAGGCCGATGCCCTCAAGCATCCCAACTGGAACATGGGTGCAAAGATCACCATCGACAGCGCCACCCTGATGAATAAGGGCCTCGAGCTCATCGAGGCTGTGTGGCTGTTCGGTCTGCCTCCGGAGAAGATTCAAATCGTCGTCCAGCGCCAGAGCATCGTCCACTCGGCGGTGCAGTACAGCGACAACTCCATCATCGCCCAGCTGGGTGTGCCGGATATGCGCATCCCCATCCAGTATGCGCTGACCTATCCGGCCCGTGTGCCGGGCGTCGTGCCGGAGCTGGACTTCACCACCCTCAAGCTGCTGACCTTCGATGTGGCCGACGAGGAGACGTTCCGCTGCCTCGCCGCCTGCAAGAAGGCCATCAGAAAGGGCGGTCTCGGCCCCTGCGCCGCCAACGGTGCCAACGAGGAGGCCGTCAAGCTCTTCCTCGAGGATAAGATCGGCTTCCTCGACATCGGCCGTCTGGTGGAGGCTGTCGTGGACAGCGACAGCTTCGGCGGCGACTACAGCCTCGCGGATGTGTATGAGTGTGACCGTATGGCCCGCGCATTCGTGAGAGCACATCTGTAATATAGGAGAAATAATGTCAGTTTTCATCACCTTTGCTGCCGCGCTGCTCATCTTCGGCGCGGTCATCGCCATCCACGAGTTCGGCCATTTTGCAGTGGCAAAGCTCTGCGGGGTCCAGGTCAACGAGTTTTCCATTGGCATGGGTCCGACCCTCATCAAGACCTACCGCAAAGGTACGCAGTATACCCTGCGGCTCCTGCCCGTAGGCGGCTTTGTGGCGCTGGAAGGGGAGGAGAGCCCCGAGAGCGAGCAGGCCGAGGGTGGAAGCGGGGATGATGACGGCCCGGACATCCCGCCGGAGGTGCTGGCGCAGCGGACAGGCAAGCCGCTGAACGAGGCGGCTGTCTGGCAGCGGATGCTGGTGATGGCGGCAGGCGCGGTGATGAACTTCGTGCTGGGCTTCGTGGTGCTGCTGCTCCTCATCTCGCTGCGCAGTGAGCCCATCACCAGCAAGGTTATCTATGCCGTGGAGGATAACGCCCTCTGCGGCCAGACCGGCCTGCAGGCCGGCGACGAGATCGTGGCCGTCAACGGGCGGCACTGCTTCGTGGCCAACGATATGCTCTACGAGCTTATGCGCACCGAGAGCTACCGTGCGGACTTCACCGTCCGCCGGGACGGCAGGCTCGTGGAGCTGCCGGACGTCCGGTTCGACACCTGGCAGGATGAACAGGGCCAGACCCATATGACACTGGGCTTTACAGTCTACGGCCTCAAAAAAACACCGCTGAATGTCCTGAAAGAGTCGGCCAACAGCGTCATCTACTATGGACGCATCATCTATACCTCGCTGGCCGACCTTCTGAGGGGCCGCGAGAGCATCAACGACCTGTCCGGCCCGGTGGGCATCGTGACCGCCATCGGTCAGGCCGCAAGCTACGGCTGGGAGGATGTGGCTGAGCTGCTGGGGCTCATCACCATCAACCTCGGCGTCTTGAATCTGCTGCCGTTCCCGGCGCTGGACGGCGGCAAGATCGTCTTCCTGCTCATCGAGGCAGTCACCGGCCATGCAGTGCCGGAAAAGATCCAGGGCAGCCTGACCGTCGCAGCCTTTGCGCTGCTGTTCGGCCTGATGCTCTTTGCAACGTACAATGACATCGTCCGGCTCGTGACCGGAGCAGTTTGAAAGAGGTAAAACCATGCGGCAGCTGAAACGTGAAGTGAAGATCGGCAATGTGACCATCGGCGGCAAGAATCCCATTGCCGTACAGACCATGCTGAACGTCCCGGTGGAGGACATCGAGGGCAATGTGGCGCAGGCAAAGCGCTGCGAAGCGGCAGGCTGTCAGATCTTGCGCGTGACCTGTCCCAGCGCGGCAGACGCCAAGTGCATCGAGGCTGTCAAGAACGCCGTGAATATCCCCATCGTGGCGGACATCCACTTCGACTACAAGGCAGCCATCGCCTGTGCCGACGTGGGGGTGGATAAGATCCGCATCAACCCGGGAAACATCGGCGACGATGACCGCGTGAAGGCGGTCGTGGATGCCTGCCAGCAGAAAAATATCCCCATCCGCATCGGCGTCAACGGCGGCAGTCTGGAAAAGCACATCCTCGCCAAGTACGGCGCGCCTGTGCCGGAAGCGATGGTGGAGAGCGCTCTGTACCATGTCCACCTGCTGGAAAAGTTCGACTTCAACAACATCGTCATCTCCATCAAGAACTCCAACGTCCCCCGCATGATGGAGGCATACCGCCAGCTCAGCGCTGTGACCGACTACCCGCTCCATGTGGGCGTCACGGAGGCCGGCACTTACCAGATGGGCCTGCTCAAGAGCGGCATGGGCATCGGTGGGATGCTGCTGGAGGGGATCGGCGACACCATTCGTGTCTCGCTGGCTGCTGACCCTGAGAAGGAAGTGGAAGCAGGCTACAATATCCTGCGCGCTGTCGGCTTCCCGGTGGCCGGCCCGGAGGTCATCACCTGCCCGACCTGCGGCCGCACCCAGTACCCCTGCACCGAAATCGCAAATGAGGTGGAGCGTCGGCTTCAGGGCTGCAAAAAGTCCATCAAGGTGGCTGTCATGGGCTGTGTCGTCAACGGCCCCGGCGAGGCCCGTGAGGCGGACATCGGCATTGCCGGCGGCAAGGGCGAGGCAGTGCTGTTCGTCCACGGCGAACCCGTCAGGAAGCTGACGGGGGATAATATCCTCGACCAGTTCATGGAGGAGATCGATAAGCTGTAAGCTCAAGAACGACCTGCTGCCACGCCCTTTTCCAGGGCGCGGCAGTTTGTGTTGTTATCTGATAGAAAAGGAGTACCACTGTGACACCACTTGTTTCCCAGCTATGGCCGCAGTTTATGGCGGACCCGGACTTTGCGGCCTGTTTTGGCCGCGTGGTCGTCGAGCACGCCCAGATGCTGCGGCAGGAGCGGCAGGTCATCTTTACGCTGCGCAGTTCTGCCCCGCTGGACAAGGGGCTGTGCGCCCGGCTGCTGGCCTCGCTGGCACCGGATTACGAGGGCTTCGAGCTCCGCATCAACAATCTTTTCGGCTATGCGACGCTGGATGAAGCCGGTCTGCGGGAGCTGATGGAGGAGATGAAGCGGGACGGCGTCCCCATCAACGGCTTCCTCGACCGCTGCCGCATCACCATCACCGGCCAGAACATCACCATCGGCGTCTGCCACGGCACGAAGTTTTTGCAGGAGATGCAGTTCGAGCGCCTGCTGGCGGAGCGCATCGCTGCCCACACCGGCGTAAAGCCCAGAGTGACGCTGGAAAGCAGCGTGGGCGAGGCCGAACAGCGCCAGATGGAAGAAAAGCTCGAGCGGAAAATTGCGCCGCCTGTCGTCAAGTTTGAGAAAAAGAACACTGCTCCCTCCATCAAGGTGGAGGGCCTCGACCTCACGGACAAGCCCGTCACCATCTTCCACGGCAAGATGTTCACCCCGAAAAACCTCACACCCCTCAAGGATCTGGGCGGCGAGGGCGGCAAGTGCATGATCTGGGGCGACGTCTTCTTCACCGAGGTGAAGGGCAGCTTCCGCAAGATATACACCGTCTCCATCACCGATTACACCGGCTCCATCAACCTGAAGATCCGTGCGCAGGAAGGGGAGGACTGCTCCAAGTGGGAGTCCATCCCCAAGGGTACGACGGTCGTGGTGCGCGGCGACTGCTCCTACGATAAGTACGAGCACGACTATATCGTCTGGCCCTACGACGTCCTCTTTGTCGAGCGCAAAAAGCGGGAGGACAACGCCCCCGTCAAGCGGGTGGAGCTGCATCTGCATACCAAGCTGTCCAGCATGGACGCCTTCTGCGACCCCGGCGGCATCGTCAAGCTGGCCCACCGGATGGGCCACCCGGCCATTGCCATCACCGACCACGGCGTCTGTCAGGGCTACCCCGAGGCGATGCTGGCTGCGGACGCCATCCACAAGACAGACCCGGACTTCAAGCTCATCTACGGCTGTGAGGCCTACTTTGTCGATGATATGATACCCTGCGTCTACGGCGTGAAAGACGAGCCGCTGAACGGTGAGTTCTGCGTCTTCGACACTGAGACGACGGGCCTCGACCCCGGCGTGGAATATCTGACAGAGATCGGCGCGGTCATCGTGCGGAACGGGGAGGTGGTGGAAGAATTCGACACCTTCGTAAAACCCGGAAAGCCCATCACCCCCAAGATCACCGAGCTGACCGGCATCACCAACGAGATGGTGGCCGACGCCCCCGGCGAGGCCGAGGCGCTGAAAGCCTTCCTCGACTTTGTGGATGGCCGCATCCTCGTGGGCCACAACGCCCACTCCTTCGACATCCGGTTCCTCCGCGCCGCCGCCAAGCGGAGCGGCATCGAGTTTGAGCCGACCTATATCGACACCCTGACCATGGCTCAGGCCATGTACCCCGGCCTCCACAACTACAAGCAGGGGACCATCAACAAGCATCTGGAGCTGCCCGCCTACGAGGCCCACCGCGCCTGCGAGGACTCTGCCGCACTGGGCCGCATCTTCTGCGTCATGCTGAAAGATCTGGAGGAAAAGCAGGTCACCGCCGTCAGCGGCATCAACACCGGCCTTGGCGGGAACCGCGAGGTGCTGAAAAAGAAGTATTATCACCTCATCATCCTCGTGCGCAACCAGATGGGCCTGAAAAACCTCTATAAAATCGTCAGCGAGGCCCATGTCAACTACTTCTTCAAGAAGCCCCGCGTCCCCCGCAGCCTTCTGAACAAGTATCGGGACGGCCTTATCCTCACTTCTGCCTGTGAAGCAGGAGAACTTTACAGGGCAATCGTGGAGGGCCGCTCCTACGAAGAACTGAAGAAAGTTGCATCGTACTACGATGTTTTGGAGGTCCAGCCCCTGGGCAACAACGCCTATATGGTGCGGGAGGGCAAGGTGGAGAGCGAAGAGGTCATCAAGGACTTCAACCGCACCGTCATCAAGCTGGGCGAAGACCTGCACAAGCCCGTCATCGCCACCGGCGACGTCCATTTCACCGAGCCGGAGGACGCCATCTACCGCTCTGTCCTGCAGGCGGGCAACGGCTTCAAGGACGCGGACAACCAGCCGCCCCTGTTCTACCGCACCACCGAGGACATGCTGAACCAGTTCAGCTACCTGCCCAAGGAAAAGGCCTACGAGATCGTCGTGACCAATCCCCGCAAGATAGCGGCCAGCATCGACGGCAACGTCCGCGCCATCCCGCGCGGCACCTACCCGCCCAGCATCGAGGGCGCAGAACAGCAGCTCCGGGATGCGACCTGGGAACACGCGAAGCGGGACTATGGCGACCCTCTGCCCGAGATCGTGGAGAAGCGCCTGCAAAAAGAGCTGGACTCCATCTGCGGCCACGGCTATGCCGTCCTGTACGTCATCGCGGTCAAACTGGTGGCCTACTCCAACGCGGGCGGCTATCAGGTGGGCAGTCGTGGTTCGGTCGGCTCGTCAGCTGTGGCCCACTTCTCCGGAATCTCGGAGGTCAACAGTCTGCCGCCCCACTACCGCTGCCCCAAGTGCAAGTACAGCGAGTTCATCACCGATGGCAGCGTGGACGATGGCTTCGACCTGCCCGACAAGAACTGCCCCCACTGCGGCACCCGGATGCTGGTGGACGGCCACGACATCCCTTTCGAGACCTTCCTTGGCTTCTACGGCGACAAGGAGCCTGATATTGACCTGAACTTCTCGGGCGAGTACCAGTCCAACGTCCACCGCTACACGGAGGAGCTGTTCGGCAAGGCCAACGTGTTCAAGGCCGGCACCGTCTCCGGTATTCAGGACAAGACGGCCTATGGTTACGTCAAAAAGTATCTGGACGATCGGGGGAGAACGGTCAACCACGCCGAGGAGAACCGTCTGACGCTGGGCTGTACCGGCGTCAAGCGTACCACCGGCCAGCATCCCGGCGGCATGGTCGTCGTGCCGGACACCTATGAGATCTACGATTTCTGCCCCATCCAGCACCCGGCGGACGATGTGGCGGGCGGTCTGCTGACTACCCACTTCGAGTTCAAGTACCTCCACGACACCCTGCTCAAGCTGGACGAGCTGGGCCACGATATGCCCACCTTCTACAAGTATTTCGAGGAGTACACCGGCATCCCCGTGGACAGCATCCCCATGAACGACCCCAAGGTCTACAGCCTGCTCACCAGCCCGGAAGAGCTGGGTGTGACGCCGGAGCAGATCGACAGTCAGACCGGCACCTTCGGCATCCCCGAGATGGGCACCAACTTCGTGCGCGGAATGCTGGTGGAGGCCCGTCCCAAGAATTTCTCCGAGCTTATCCAGATCTCGGGCCTGTCCCACGGCACCGACGTCTGGACCGGCAACGCCGACGAGCTCATCCGCAGCGGCACCTGCACCATCGCGGAGGTCATCGGCTGCCGTGACAGCATCATGCTCTATCTGCTCCGCAAGGGCCTCGAGCCCAAGATGGCCTTCGATATTATGGAGGCTGTCCGTAAGGGCAAGGTGGCCAAGGGCGGCTTTGCGCCCGGCTGGGAAGAGGCCATGCGGGAGCACGAGGTGCCGGACTGGTACATCGAGAGCTGCCGCAAGATAAAATATATGTTCCCGAAAGCCCATGCGGTGGCCTACCTGATGTCGGCCATCCGGCTCATGTGGTTCAAGCTCTACCACCCGCAGGCGTTCTATGCGGTGTACTTCACCGTCCGCGGCGATGACATCGACTATGAAGCCGCTGTGGGCGGTGCGGCGGTGGCCCGCGCCCACATGAATGAGGTGAAGCGCCGCCTCAAGGAAGAGAAGAACGCCAAGGATGAAGATGTGCTCGTCTCGCTCCAGCTGGTCAACGAGATGCTGGTGCGCGGCTACGAGTTCCTGCCCATCGAGCTGGGCAAGAGCCGGGGCTCGAAGTATGTGGTGGAGGACGGCAAGGTGCGCCTGCCCTTCTGCTCCCTGAAAGGTCTGGGCGGTGCCGCCGCCGATGCGCTGGAAAACGCCACCCTCCATGGGCAGGAGTATCTCTCCATCGAGGAGTTGCAGCAGGCCTCCGGCGTTGGCAGCAGCATCATCGACCGCCTGCGTCAGGTGGGCGCTCTGGGCGACCTGCCCGAGAGCAGTCAGGTGAGCTTTTTCTGACAAAACTGCATAGGACTTCAACACACACGGTCTGCCGTAAAAGGCGGGCCGTGTGTTTTTTGTTCTCCCGGCGGGGGCAGGGGGTCTTTGATGGCTCCCGCAAAATTGGCGGTCTGTGGAAACGATACCGGCATTACCGGGATTCCCGGAAATTGAGCTGATTTTTTGATATGCTTCGGCGATATGCCCATAAATACGGGAAAATGTATGCTAAATTCACAAAAACACATAGAAATGTAAAGAATATTTATTGAAAACAGGCCTTGAAATATACAGGGGGGGGGGGGGAAAATGCCGTTTTTTATTAACATCTCCCAGGCCCAGAGGCAAGAGGGAAATTCGTATGCCGTCTTCTGCTTGAAAAAAAAAAAAAATCCTCTTATACTCTTGTCCACCGCTTCCCTCCCCCAAGTCCCGATACACGCACTCTTATCCACCATTACATT
>NZ_CABVEW010000020.1:0-57262 GCF_902497445.1 Faecalibacterium sp. Marseille-P9312 | reverse complement strand
ACTACGTTTTCGATGTGTCGGACACCGGGGTTCGCCGCAATTCCCGTGACCCGGAGGTGTGGCAGCTCGGTCCCGATTTGGTGCAGCCGGTTTCGGAAATGTTGAACAAGACCTATGGCATCAGCGGGGAGCGTGTCAGCCAGCAGCTTGCAGATGTTGCCGGGAAACTGGTGGCAGATTACTGGGACAACAACGGCGGGGACATCCGCGCCATCGTTGACGGGTCGCTCTTGATGGATTATGATGAAGCCGGAGTGGAGATGCAGTTCAAGTCCGCTGCCGCCATCAGCGTCACCTACACGTTGCTGGAACGCTGCGGCTTTGAGCCTGCCGGGTGGTTCGACAAGGAAGATTTTCGAGCCATCCACGAGTTTTCCACCCCGGATAGTGTTTACGCCCTCGGCGCAGCCGTCAGCGACATGAGCCGGGAGGTGCTGCGCAACATCGAGCGCACCGTAAAAACAACCATTCGCCGCCGCAATGCAGAAAGGAGCCAATATGAATACGAACAGCAGGAACGTGACCTACTCGACCGTCGGGGATTACCTTCTCCCGAACCTGACCCTGAACCAGCCCCGGAAGCCGCTGGGCAAGTACGGCAGGCTGCGCCTGAACTTTCTGAAGCAGCAGCATCCGGTACTGTACAACACGATGCTCCTGTCGGGGAGCCTGTACCCGCACCTGATGGAGGTGGAGCAGACGGCAGAGAGCCGGATGCAGCAGACCATGCAGGAACTGCTGAAGCAGAACCCGGCTCCGAACAAAGAGCGGCATCAGATGGAGTGGGTGCAGCACATGAACAGCCTGAAAGCACAGGCCGAGGAACTGGTGATGAACGAGCTGATTTACAGCTAAGTTTCTTCGATGCCCACATTCCCACCGAAGCCAAGCAAATTGAATCCATCGACCAAGCGGAGAGCGATAAATCGCCCTCCGCTTTTGTTTTGTCGCAGGCGGAGATTGAAAATGCGCTGCGGAGAGGTTCCAATGTTGAAGGCAGCAAACTTCGGATATGGAAAATTTATCAGTTGCAGCCTGACCGAAAACTCCGGGCAAAAGCTCTTACCAAAGAATATGCACCGTATGGCCCCGGCGGTTCTTCACACACTTATCTGGACGGAAGCAGTGGTTGGCTTGACCATGACAGCAAGGGTCTGACGTTTGAGCATTATCCCGACCATCAGAAAGTGCTTCTCCGCTGGGATCGGGTCGAAAAATATATTGACCTGATGATTCAGTCTGACCGCTACCTGTCGGACAAAGAAAGAAGAGCCATCGACTTTCCTCTTGAACTGAACGCCGCCAGTGCAGCCGAATACACTGCATTAAAGGCGCAGCACCCGGATACTCTGGTTGGATTTGAAGCTGGCGGCAATTTTATGTTCTATGGAGAAGATGCTGCCAAGGTCGCAAAAGTTCTCAACAGTGCTTTGTTTACGAGAGAAACAGCACTGGGCGAAGTTCAGGTCACAGGCTTTCCACCTAGCTTATGGGTAAGAAAGTCAAAAGAATTGTGGTCTGCGGGCAATGATGTTTACCTTGCCGGATTGAACGAAGATGGGACTCATCACCAGACTAAACATCTGCACAAAGAGGACTATCTGCCCATCGGCTCCATCATCAATATGGATGGCCGGAAATTTCGGATTGACGGAGTGGATTTTGATAAGGGCAAGGTTTCCTTGCAGGATATGGCACTGGCCGACCTGCGGATGCCAGTTTTCCGGGAGGAACCGCTGGCTCTTGTCCGGGAGTTGTACGAGCAGGAACAGGATGTGATGGAACACACCCTGCCCGATTACAAGGTCGGTGACAATGTTATCGTTGATCTTCCTACCCGAACCATCGAGGGAACCATCGGCTATGTAGGCGAAACGGATGTTCGCATCGACACCAGCGCACAGGGACAGTCGTGGGATAACGAAGTAATCAATAAGCAACAGTTCGAGGACGGTCTGCAGCAGGTTGAGCCGGAACTTTCCGATGAAGAACTGGACGAACTGCCCATCTCTACGGTGATTGACGGCGAAGTGCAGACCTTCCCGGATGCCGCTGCCTTGGATGAAGCCCTGAATGCTAAAGCTGCGCCGGAACCTGCCGGGAACTTCCACATCACGGACGACCATCTGGGCGAGGGCGGCGCAAAGCAGAAATATGCCCGGAACATTGAAGCCATCCGCACCCTGTTCAAGCTGGAAGATGAACACCGGGGTGCCACCGCTGAGGAACAGCAGGTGCTTTCCCAGTATGTGGGCTGGGGCGGTCTGGCGGATGCCTTTGACCCCGGAAAAGATAGTTGGGCAAAGGAATATGCAGAGTTGAAAGGGCTGCTCTCCGAAGATGAGTACGCCGCCGCCCGTTCCAGCACCCTGAACGCCCACTACACCTCCCCGGTAGTGATTCGCTCTATTTATGATGCGGTCGAAAAAATTGGCTTCCAGTCTGGCAACATTCTGGAGCCGTCCATGGGCGCAGGCAATTTTTTTGGAATGCTACCCACCAGCATGGCAGACAGCCGCCTGTATGGTGTAGAACTGGACAGCATCACCGGGCGCATTGCGAAAAAACTGTATCCGCAGGCTGACATTACTGTGGCTGGCTTTGAGACCACCGACCGCCGTGATTTCTACGATTTGGCGGTGGGCAACGTGCCTTTTGGTCAGTATAAAGTCAACGATAAGGCGTACAACAAGCTGGGGTTTTCTATCCACAATTATTTCTTTGCGAAGGCCATCGACCAAGTGCGTCCGGGCGGCGTAGTGGCGTTTGTCACCAGCCGATACACCATGGACAGCAAGGACAGCACCGCCCGCAAACACATGGCAGAGCGTGCCGATTTGTTGGGTGCTATCCGTCTGCCGAATAATGCGTTCAAGGCAAACGCAGGCACGGATGTTGTGAGTGACATTATCTTTTTGCAGAAGCGTGACCGTCCTGCGGACATTGAGCCTGCATGGGTGCAGCTTGGCAAGACCGGGGACGGCTTTGCCATCAACCAGTATTTCGTAGACCACTCGGAGATGGTGCTGGGCGAACTGACCACCGAAAGCACCCAGTACGGACGAGAGGAATTGACCGTTGCGCCCATCGGGGGTGCAAACCTTGCAGACCAGCTTGCCGAGGCGGTACAGCACATCGAGGGGCAGTACACCGCCGCCGAGGTGGATGCTCCCGACATTGCTGAAGAAGAAGCCACCCGGCGCACTCTACCTGCCGACCCAGAGGTGAAGAACTTCTCCTACACCGTAGTGGACGGCGAGGTGTTCTACCGGGAAAATTCGGTCATGACGCAGGTGGAACTTTCCGACACCGCCAAGGGGCGCGTCACCGGCATGGTGGAACTGCGCCAGATCGTCAACGACCTGATCGACCAGCAGTTGAACGACTACCCGGACGAGGATATCAAGGCAACACAGGAGCGTTTGAACGCCGCCTACGATGCCTTTACCGCAAAGTACGGCTTGCTGAACGACCGCAAAAACGGGTGGCTGTTTGAGCAGGATTCCTCGTATTATCTGTTGTGCTCGCTGGAAAATCTGGACGAGCAGGGGCAGCTCAAGAGCAAGGCTGCAATGTTCACCAAGCGCACCATTCGCCCGGAGCGCACCGTTACCAGTGTGGATACCCCCAGCGAAGCGTTGGCGGTGTCCATTGGGGAGCATGGCAAGGTAGATTTGCCCTATATGGCAGAACTGCTGGGAACCCCCGGTGAGTACGGGCGCATTACCACCGAACTTTCCGGTGTGATCTTCAAAGACCCTGCCGCCGACCCTACCGACCCGGAAGCAGGCTGGCAGATGGCAGACGAGTACCTGTCCGGCGATGTCCGGGCAAAGCTGCGGATGGCGCAGTTTGCCGCTGAGACAAACCCGGAATTTGTGGTCAACGTGGATGCACTGACCAAAGCACAGCCCAGAGAACTGGAAGCATCTGAAATTGATGTGCGGCTGGGTGCAACATGGCTGGACCCGAACATTATCCAGAAGTTTATGACCGAGACATTCCAGATCCCCTACTATCTGCGCCATGCAGTCAAAGTGAGATATTCTCCTTATACCGCCGAGTGGCGTGTGGAGGGCAAGACTGCCACCGGGCGGAGTGACATTATTTCGTCCGAAACCTACGGCACGTCCCGTGCCAACGCCTATAAGATTCTGGAAGAAACCCTGAACCTGAAGGATGTTCGTATCTACGACACCATCGAGGATGCCGAGGGCAAGCCCAAGCGTGTGCTGAACAAACGGGAGACCATGCTGGCACAGCAGAAACAGCAGGTCATCAAGGATGCTTTCGCCAACTGGGTCTGGCAGGACCCCCAGCGGCGCATTGCGCTGGTCCGGCAGTACAATGAGCTATTCAATAGTACCCGCCCTCGTGAATACGATGGCAGCCATATTCATTTTGTGGGCATGAACCCGGAAATCAGCTTGAGAGAACACCAGCGTAATGCAATAGCACACGTTTTGTACGGTGGCAATACTTTGTTGGCACACGAAGTGGGTGCCGGCAAGACTTTTGAAATGGCTGCATCGGCAATGGAGGCGAAAAGGCTGGGCTTATGTCAAAAATCACTTTTTGTCGTGCCGAATCATCTGACGGAGCAGTGGGCAAGCGAGTTCCTGAACCTCTACCCCAATGCCAAGCTGCTGGTAGCACGGCGCAAGGACTTTGAGACTGCCAACCGCAAAAAGTTCTGCGCCCGCATTGCCACCGGCGATTACGATGCCGTTATCATCGGTCATTCGCAGTTTGAAAGAATCCCACTTTCTTTTGAGCGGCAGGAGCGCATCATTCAGGAGCAAATTTATGAAACGCTTGCCGCCATCAACGAGCTGAAAGTCCACGCAGGCGAGAATTTCTCCATCAAGCAGATGGAAAAGACCCGGAAAACGCTGGAAACCAAGCTGGAAAAACTGCGCTCCGATGAGCGCAAGGACGATGTGATCACCTTTGAGCAACTGGGCGTTGACAGGCTCTTTGTGGACGAAAGTCATTTTTACAAGAACCTCTTTTTGACCACAAAAATGCGAAATGTCGCAGGATTATCCACCAGCGAAGCCCAGAAGTCCAGCGATATGTTCGGCAAGTGCCGCTATCTGGATGAGATCACCGGCGGGCGGGGCGTGGTGTTCGCCACGGGTACGCCCGTGAGCAATTCCATGACCGAGCTGTACACGGTCATGCGGTATTTGCAGTACAGCACCTTGCAGCAGAAAAAGCTGACCCACTTCGACTGTTGGGCATCCACCTTTGGTGAGACCACCACCGCCATTGAGCTTGCCCCGGAAGGTACAGGGTACCGTGCCCGCACCCGGTTCGCCAAGTTTTTCAATCTGCCGGAGCTGATGTCCATGTTCAAGGAGGTTGCGGACATTAAAACCAGTGACCAGCTTCACCTGCCTGTGCCGGAGGCAAAGTTTGAGACCGTGGTGGCAAAGCCGTCCGACCTCCAAAAGGAAATGGTGCAGGAGTTGAGCAAACGTGCTGCGGAAATTCACTCCGGCAATGTGGATGCGTCTGTGGACAATATGCTCTGCGTCACCAACGATGGGCGCAAGATTGGTCTGGACGTTCGCCTGATGAATCCCATGCTCCCAGACGACCCCAACAGCAAACTCAACGTCTGTGTGCAGAACGTGCTGAAGATCTGGGAGGAGGGCAAAGACCAGAAGCTGACCCAACTTTTGTTCTGCGACCTCTCCACCCCGAAAAACGATGGCAATTTCAACGTCTACGATGATATTCGCAAAAAGTTAGTCGCCGCCGGTGTGCCGGAAAATGAGATCGAGTTTATCCACAACGCCGACACCGAAGCAAAAAAGGCGGCACTGTTCTCGAAAGTGCGCTCCGGCGATGTGCGGGTTTTGCTCGGAAGTACGGCAAAAATGGGAGCAGGAACCAACGTCCAATCGCGGCTTGTGGCGGTGCATCACTTGGACGTTGGCTGGAAGCCCAGCGACATGACCCAGCGCAATGGTCGCATCATCCGGCAGGGCAATATGAATAAGGAAGTCAAGGTGTTCAATTACGTCACGGAAGGGACATTTGATGCCTATTTGTGGCAGACCCTTGAGAATAAACAGCGATTTATCAGTCAAATCATGACTTCCAAATCCCCGGTGCGCTCCTGCGAGGATGTGGACGAGCAGGCACTTTCTTATGCAGAGATCAAGGCACTGTGTGCCGGAAATCCGCTCATCAAGGAGAAGATGGACTTGGATGTGCAGGTGGCAAAGCTGAAGGTGCTGAAAGCCGACCACCAGAGCCAGAAATTCCGCTTGCAGGACAAATTGCTGACCAAGTTCCCGGCTGACATTCAGGAAACGAACGCCCACATTGCCGGGTTGAAAGCCGATGCACAGCTTGCCGCCGCCCATCCGCAGGGCAAGGAGGAGTTTTGCGGCATGGTCATCAAGGGCGTTGCCTACGACGAGAAAAAGACCGCCGGTGAACGTTTGGTGCTTGCCTGTTCCGAACTGCCCAACGCCGAGGAAAAAGTCATCGGCAGCTACCGGGGCTTTGAGCTTTCTCTGCGGTTCGATGCTTTCCGCACGGAGTATCAGGCACTTTTGAAGGGGCAGCGAAAGTACACTGTGCCTTTGGGCACCGACCCACTGGGCAACATTATCCGGCTGGATAATTCGTTGAACAGCTTCCCGGAGCGCATCACCGCCGCCGAGAACGAGCTGACCACCCTGCATCAGCAGCAGGCGGCAGCGCAGATCGAGGTGGAAAAGCCCTTCCCTCAAGAGGAAGAGCTGGCAGAAAAGTCCGCACGGCTTGCAGAACTGAACGCCCAGTTGGATGTGGACGAAAAGAGCCACGAGCCGGAACAGGAGGAAGAACAGGAAGATACTCCTCGTCGCCCCTCGGTGCTGGCGGCTCTGGATGAGAAAAAGGATGAAGCTGAACCTGTCCGTCCGTTCAAAAGCTATCTGGACAAGGACGGTGATGCCCGGTGAGGGAAAAGCGGGACGAGATCATCATTCTGAGAACCACAAAAGCCGAGAAGAACCGCATTTATGAAAAGATGCTGGGCATGGGCATCCGCAGCCTGAGTGCCTATATCCGCAAGATGGCTCTGGACGGCTACTGTCTGCATCTGGATTTGAAAGAACTGCGCCGCATGGCATATCTTTTGCAGATGTGTAGCAACAATCTGAACCAGTACGCCAAAGCCGCCAATGAAAATGGTCGAGTCTACGCCGCCGACATGGAGGACCTGCGGCAGCGGCTGGATGAACTGATCGACATTGGCAGAAAAATTCTCGCTCGGCTGGCAGAACTCTAAAATTTTTCCCCGCAGTTGGAGGACTGCGGGGGTACATAAGGGGCGACATCCTTGCAAAGCAATCGTTGATACCTTTATAATCGGGGTGAAAGAAAGGCGGGTGCTAGATATGAGGTTCGTTTTTAAGATGATCGTTTTCCCGTTTTGGCTGCTTACGGCTTTCCTTGCGCTGATGCTGAAATGGACGCTGAACCTGTCGGCGTTTGTGCTGGCTCTGCCCATGCTGTATATTTTTGGCTGCGGCCTTTATACGCTGTACTGCCGGGAGTGGATGCAGTTTTTGATCTTGCTGGTGGCGGAGTTTGGATGCTTCCTGCTCCTCACCGCCGGAACGGTCATTGTAGAAGCCGTGGAATGGTTCAGCGGCTGGATTGCAGAATTATAAAATTTTTATGCCGCCACTGTGCGGCATTTTCTTTTTGCCGGGAGGTGGTCAAACTGGCTGCAACAAGATTGATTGCACTGCACAAAAACAAGGGAAAATCCGTTGCGGCCTGCCTGAAAAGCCGCACGGATTACGCCCAGAACCCGGACAAGACACAGCAGGGCGAACTGGTCAGCAGCTATCAGTGCAGCCCGCTGACCGTGGATGAAGAATTTCTGCTGACGAAACGATTGTACGAGCAGACCACCGGGCGCAGCCAGAAAAGCGATGTCATCGCCTATCAGGTGCGGCAATCCTTCAAGCCGGGAGAAGTTACGCCGGAGGAAGCTAACCGCATCGGCTACGAGTTTGCCGAGCGATTTTTGAAGGGTAAACACGCTTTTATCGTTGCTACCCACACCGACCGGGCACACATCCACAACCACATTATTTATAATTCTACTGCCTTGGACGGGACCCGAAAATTCAAAAATTTCTGGCTCTCCACCTTTGCGGTGCAGCGGTTGAGTGACCTGATTTGCCTAGAGCACCAGCTCTCCACCATCGAGTACAAGCCTTATCGGGAACGGCAGAAGCGCATCGTCTATCCGCCCAAGGAGAGCAACCGTGACCGCCTGTGCGGAATCATCGACACCATCCTTGCAGAAAAGCCGGAGGATTACGAAGCGTTTCTGCAAAAGCTGGAACAGCAGGGCTATGAGGTGAAGCGTGGCAAGCACACGGCGGTGAAAGGTAAGGGGCAGAAACGCTTTATCCGTTTCCGCACACTGGGCACCGGCTATGGTGAGGACGAGATCAAGGCGGTGCTGGAGGGCAGGGCGAAACACCAGCCGTACCAGAAGCAGCCGCCCAAAGAACAGCCCTTCCAGTTGCTGGTGGACATTCAGGGAAAAATGGCAGAGGGCAAAAGCGTTGGCTACAAAAAGTGGGCAACCAAGTTCAATCTGAAAGAGATGTCCAAAACTCTGCTATTTTTGCAGGAGCAGAAGATTAGCAGTGCCGAGGAACTGTGGGAACGTGCAGCGGCGGCAACGGAATGCTATCATGCTATGGGGGATTCCATCAAGGCGGCAGAAGCAAGGTTGACGGAAATTGCTGTCCTGAAAACCCACATCATCAACTATGCTAAGACCCGTGAGGTGTACGCCGCTTATCGGAAAGCCGGGTACAGCAAGGCGTTTCTGGAAGCCCACCGGGAGGAGATCACTCTGCACAAGGCGGCGAAAGCTGCCTTTGACGAAGCCGGGCTGCAAAAATTGCCGAAAGTCAAGGAGTTGGATGCGGAGTTTGCAGAGCTGCTGACAAAAAAGAAAGCAGCCTACCCGGAATACCGCAAGGCACGGAACGAGATGCAGGAACTGGTCCGGGCACAGAAAAACGTGGAACGCTTTTTTGCGGAGGAAAAAGATACCACCGAGAAAACTCAGACCCGATAAGCGAATACCGCCGAGGATTCTTCCCGTTTTGGGAGGCATCCTCGGCGGTATTTTTTAGTTTATATAGCAGCGATCCTGTTTTACGAGCCAATCTTCACACAGCCGCTGTGCTTCGGCCTTTGTGCAGCAGGTGCAGTTGAAAAGTTTGCCACGGATAGAACAGTAAGTGTAGTGTACCTTCGGAACACCATTGGCATCTCGGAAATCAACGCAGCGTTCCTCACCGGGCAGCAGATAGATCGTATCCACGTTTAACAGCTCCTTTTAACTCTGTTCGTGTGCAAACCGCAAAACACGCAACGTCTGCTATTGTACCATGAACCATCAAATTCTTCCATTGACCCTTACGCCAAAAAGTAACCGATTTTTTCGTAGGATGTGACGATTGACATCTTCAAAAGCATCCCGCAGGGAGGCGCAGCCTGCATTGGAAAATGCAGATCAAAGGGGTTTGGGGCACTCCCCCAACAAGCATTTTGCAACGCAAAAGTCGCCGTTGTATATACGACGGCATTGCTTGCCAGTTTTGTTTGAGGTGCTACCCATACGGGAAGTGTCTACCCTAAAAGTGCGTTCTTGTTAAGCCCGCCGTGAAATGCTACCCTTAACATGAATACACTGAAAGGATAACCACCATGAAAGATATAGAAATCGGGCCTATTCGTCTACCTTCTGAAAGTAACAGCCTGCTAATCCGGGTCACAAGGGGATGCCATTGGAACAAGTGCTATTTCTGCGGGCTTTATAAATCCATGCGCTTCTCCATGCGCCCCATCGATGAAACCATCGAAGATATTAGGCGGCAGGCCCAGCTTAACCGGGGGAAAAAGATTACTTCCTGCTTCTTGCAGGACGGGGATGCCCTGGTGCTGAAAACAGATTATCTGCTCCGTATCTTGGAAGCGATCAATCAGAGCTTTCCTGATATGCAGTACATCACTTCTTATGCCCGCGCTGATAGTATCACCCGGAAAAGTCCGGCAGAGCTAAAGGCGCTCCGGCAAGCGGGCCTAAACCATCTTTACAGCGGAATGGAAACCGGCTCGGATCAGATACTGAAACTTATCAACAAAGGTTTTGACGCGGATATTGTTGTCCGAAGCGGCTGCATGGCAAAAGAAGCGGACATGATCTTGTCGGAGTTCATATTGCTGGGGATCGGCGGCAAGGAGCTGTCTGAAGAAAATGCTGCTCAAACAGCAAAGGCGCTGAATATCACCCAGCCAGATTTTATCCGTGTCCATGCCACGGGTATTAAGCCGGAGTCCAAGCTGGGCGAGTTTGTCAGGAATGGCTCTTTTGCTCTGCAATCGGAGGAAGAAATCGTTGTAGAGCAAAAGCTATTCTTACAACAGCTACATGAGATGGACAGTTACTATGTGAATGAACACATCGTCAATCTGCTTCTGGAGATCAGAGGAAATCTGCGGACGGAGAAACAGGAAATGCTCTCTACGATTGACCGCTTTCTGACCCTGCCACCGGATGAAAGGCTTTTGTTTGCTGTCGGCAGGCGGCTCAATATCTTCTTCCGCTTGGACGATCTGAAAAATCCGAAGCTGCATCAGAAGGCCGAGGAAAGTCTGCAACAGATTTTAAGTAAGAATCCCCATGTGGACTTTGCCGCGCTGTGCAATTACGTCCGGCAGTCACAAATTTAGAGCAGAAAATATACGCTGGGCATAGCCGCTTTTCGTCAGCTATGCCCAGCATTTTATTTGCGGCTTTGACAGCATGGCGGCTGCACATCCAGGCCGTCCAGATAGCTGTTTCCCCATTGGCACATCGCGTCCAGAATGGGGACGATGCTCTGTCCAAATGGGGTAAGAGAATATACCGTCTTAGGCGGCTTTTCTGGAATTACTTCACGATGAATCATGCCGTTGTTTTCCAGATCGTGAAGCTGCTGCGAAAGCATCTTCGGCGTGGCGTTTGGAATCAGCCGCTGTAACTCCATATAGTGTAATGGATGGTCAATCAGATGCCAGAGGATCAACGGCTTATACTTGCCGCCGATCAAAGAAAGGGTTGCCTCCACGGGGCAGTTAAACTGATTGGTTTGACATTTCATAGAATGGTTCTCCTTTCCCGCATGGTGCTATCTTTTTGGGAAGTATCTTCCGAAAAAGTGCATTCTTGCGGTTTTGTTTTCTGGTGCTACAATTAGGTCAATGGTTGATTTGATAGGTTCATAATAAAAATACAGAAAGGATCTTGTACTATGGATTTTATTACGATTGCAAAGCAGCGTATGTCGGTACGCAATTATAAGAAAACGAAGGTGGAGCCTGAGAAGCTGGAGAAGATTCTGGAGGCTGCTCATGTAGCCCCCACCGCTGCCAACCTCCAGCCGGTTCACCTGATTGCTGTTCAGAGCGAGGAAGGTCTTGCGAAGATCGGCAAAGCGGCCAGCATCTACGAAGCGCCCCTGGCCATTATCGTCTGCGCCGACCACAATAAGGCATGGGTGCGGCCTTTTGACCAGAAGCAGACCGGCGACATTGACGCCTCCATCCTGACCGACCACATGATGCTCCAGGCCACAGAGCTGGGCCTTGGAACGGTGTGGGTATGCTACTTCGATCCCGCTGTTCTGCGTAAGGAATTTGACCTCCCGGCCAACTTGGAGCCGGTCAACATCCTGGTTATCGGCTACTCCAACGAAGGAACCGGCGATCCCAATCGCTTCAATAAGCAGCGCATCCCGATGAGCCAGTTGGTTTCCTACGAAACGCTGTAATTGAATACCCGCGCAGCCCCTGCAAAACAGCACAGGGGCTGCGTTTTTATCTTTCTGAAATATGAGCATAGGTTTCTTCAAGAATCCACCGGATATGTTCATCCTGCAAGGAATAGATCACGCTTTTCCCAGCCTTGCGTGATTGCACTAACCGGACAATCCGAAGCGCACGAAGCTGGTGGGATATGGCCGATTCTGTGACCTCCATCTTTTGTGCCAATTCGCTGACGCAAGAATCTTTCTGCATCAGATACCAAAGTATCCGCATCCGTGTGTAATCGCCCATCGCTTTGTGAAGCTCGGTTAATTGTTCCAATTCGCCGGGGCTTGGAACAGAAAAAGTTGTTTGCTCTGTTTCGTTCATGTATTTTTCTCCAATCTATAATGAAGCTGTTTGACAGACAAGAATTATGTCAGTATCATAGTCATAGGAAGGAGCTGATTTTTATGCCGCATTACAATCTACCCCACAACCACGGACAGAATATTGAAAAAGTATTAAATAAGATGCCCTCTGCAGAAGGGTTTAAAGATATATCATTTTTATTTCAGCAGCTTGGCGATCCGACCCGGCTGCGGATTCTATGGCTGCTGTGCCATTGTGAAGAATGTGTATGTAATCTCGCGGCGGCTGTGGATATGAGCGCCCCTGCTGTGTCACATCATCTGCGGATATTAAAAAAAAGCGGGATCATTTCAAGCCGCAGGGACGGAAAAGAAGTTTATTATTCGCTGTCGGACACGCCGCAGGCAAAGCTCCTGCATCATGCCATAGATGCGTTGTTTGAAATATCATGCCCGACTGAACAATAAGGAAATGCGCCGCAGCGTGTGAAAGTTGCGGCGCATTTCTATTGCGCTTAACCCTGATTTGTGCTGCCCGCAGGCATATCCGGCAGCTTGACCCGCATGGCGCGGATGGCATTGAGAATCGCAATAATGGAAACGCCTACATCCGCGAACACCGCCGCCCACATATTCGCATAGCCCAGCGCACCTAAAATCAGAACCAGGAATTTAACGCCCAGAGCAAACACAATGTTCTGATTTGCGATGCGAATCGTCTTACGGGCGATCTTCATAACAGCGGCAATTTTGGACGGTTCATCCGTCATAAGAACAACGTCAGCAGCTTCAATGGCAGCATCGGAACCCAATCCGCCCATAGCAATACCGACATCGGCCCGCGCCAGTACGGGAGCGTCATTGATACCGTCCCCAACAAAGGCCAACATACTTTTTTCGCTTTTCTGCTTCAGCAGGCTTTCCACGCGGTCAACCTTATCAGCGGGCAGCAGTTCGGTATAAACCTGATCCAGATGAAGCTGCCCTGCGACTTTCTTTCCAACGGCATCTGCATCGCCGGTCAGCATGACCGTTTTGCGGATACCGGCAGATTTCAGCAGCTTGATTGCGGCTGGAGCATCGGCCTTGATCTCGTCCTCAATGATGATACATCCAGCGTATTTCCCGTCACAGGCCAGATAGACCACGGTGCCGACAGCCGAGGATGGCGTGTACTTAATATGCGCTCTCTCCATCAGCTTGGTGTTTCCTGCCAGAATCGTTTTCCCATCAATCACGGCCTGTACGCCGTGACCGGCAATTTCCTGGACATCGGAAACTCGGCTGTTGTCGATTTTCTGTCCATAGGCGTTTTTAATAGAAAGAGAAATCGGGTGGTTGGAGTAGTCCTCAGCGTATGCGGCCAGCTCCAAAAGCTGCGCTTCCTCCATGCCGACAGGGTGGATCTCGCTGACCGCAAAGGAGCCTTTTGTCAGTGTGCCGGTCTTATCAAAGACCACGATCTCGGTATTTGCCAGGGCCTCCAGATAGTTGCTGCCCTTTACCAGAACACCGATCTTGGATGCGCCGCCGATGCCTCCGAAGAAACTAAGCGGAATGGAAATGACCAGCGCACAGGGGCAGGAAATCACCAGGAAGGTCAAGGCCCGGTAAATCCAAGTGCTGAATGGCTGCTGGGTAATCAGCGGCGGCAGGATCGCCAGCGCCAGAGCAGCGAATACCACTACCGGGGTATAATACCTGGCAAAGCGCGTGATGAAATTCTCAATACGGCCCTTCTTATCGCTTGCGTTTTCTACAAGGTCAAGGATTTTGGCTACGGTGGATTCCCCAAATTCCTTTGTGGTCTGGATGTTCAGGATACCGGTCTGGTTGATACAACCGCTGATGACCTCCATTCCCGGCTCCACCTCGCGGGGCATGGATTCTCCGGTCAGGGCCGAAGTGTCCAAGGTGGAAAAGCCTTTGAGAATCGTACCGTCCAGCGGGATGCGCTCTCCCGGTTTCACAACAATGGTTTCTCCGATCTGAACCTCATCCGGGTCAACCTGAACCAGCTTTCCGTCCCTTTCGATGTTGGCATAGTCCGGGCGAATATCCATCAGGCTTGCGATAGATTTTCTGGACTTGGACACCGCATAGGACTGGAACCATTCGCCCACCTGATAAAACAGCATAACGGCAACGCCCTCGGAATGTTCGCCCAAAATGAGTGCGCCGATGGTGGCAATCGTCATCAGGAAATTTTCGTCAAACACCTGTCCATGCAGGATGTTCGTGATTGCCTTCCAGACAATATCCCAGCCGACAACCACATAGCAGACGAGAAAGACCGCCATCTCCGCCAATTCAGGGAGATGGAGCAAGCTGCCTGCAAGAAACAGCACCGCCGCCACGATAATGCGTGTGAGCAAGTGCCTTTGTTTTCGTGTCATAGTGTATTCTCCTTTCGTTGCAGCATAAAGCGTGTCACGCTTTTTCTGTCTATTGATGAAAAACACCGGCTACCTTGTGGCAGCCGGTGTCCAGCTTTTCATTACGCCTTAACAGTCACATCCGGCTCGATCTGCTTAATCAGCGTCTTTGCTTCGGCCAGAACAGCGTCAAACTGATCGTCCGGCGCTTCCAGAACCATCTTCTGACCCAGGAAGTTGACGGATACGCTGGTCACACCGTCGATCTTCTTCACGGCGTTCTGGATTTTGTCAGCACAATGGCCGCAGTCCAGGTCAAGCAGTTTAATGGTCTTTTTCATGGAGAAAGCCCCCTTACATTTTTGTATTTGGTTGGTTTGATATGGCTGAACGATTAAAAGATTGTTTAATCGTTCATGCCGCCAGTATATTCACGAAAACCCTCAAAGTCAATGAATTTGGGAGCGGTTCTGCCCTTTGGATTGGAAAACCTGCCGATTGGATTTCCAGCAAAAAACCTCATTTCTCTTTGGATAAAAAAAGCTCCACTTTGGAGCGGACAAAGGAGAAGCAGGATAAGTATAATGAAAAACGGTCAAAGACCTTGTGCGTAAACTTTATGTTCGGGGCTTTAGCATCTTTCCCCCAAGATGCCAAACGCCCCTTTTCATAACGGTATTTAGTTCCCTACGGGGGAGGGGTACTCGCACAAATCTTTATAAGAAAGAAGTGATGATTTTGCAAAAGGAGCAATTTGACATTACGGGTATGACTTGCTCGGCCTGCTCTACCAGAGTGGAAAAGAGCGTGGCAAAGCTACCTGGCATCAAAGAAGTGTCCGTCAACCTGTTAAAAAACAGCATGGTTGCTTCTTATGATGAATCCGTTTTGGATACGGCGGGAATCGTCCAGGCCGTTGAAAAGGCCGGTTATGGCGCGATTCCCAAAGCCTCCGCACAAAACAAGAGCCGGACGACCACACCGGCAGCAAAACCGGAGGTCAGTACGGCACAGGCAGAATACAAGCAGATGAAACAGCGGCTGCTGCTTTCTGCCCTTTTTACGATCCCGCTGTTTTATATTTCTATGGGTCACATGATGGGGTGGCCGCTCCCCAGCTCCTTGCTGGGGATGGAAAACGCAATCAGCTTTGCATTTACTCAATTCCTGCTGCTGATCCCGGTGGTGTTCATCAACTTCAAATATTACCGGATGGGCTTCAAGACCCTGTTCCACGGCTCGCCTAACATGGATTCGCTGATTGCGATAGGCTCCAGCGCCGCAATCGTTTATGGCATTTACGCCATTTACAAAATCGGCATTGGATTTGGTCATGGGGATATGGCTACGGTTCACAGCTTTATGATGGATTTGTATTTTGAATCCGCAGGCATGATCCTGACCCTTATCACCCTGGGTAAAACCCTGGAAGCACGCGCAAAGGGTAAGACTTCGGACGCAATCACAAAGCTGATGAATCTGGCCCCAAAAACGGCCACTGTGGAGCGGGACGGAAAAGAGCTTCAGGTGCCTGTGGAAGAAGTGCAGTTGGGCGAAACCCTGATTGTCAAGGCCGGTGAGTCTGTGCCGGTGGATGGTATTGTCATCGAGGGCTTTTCCTCCGTTGATGAATCTGCCCTGACCGGCGAGAGCATCCCCGTGGAGAAGCATATCGGGGACAAAGTGATCGGCGCGACCACAAGTAAGTCCGGCTATTTCAAGATGCAGGCCACCAAGGTGGGCGATGATACCACGCTGGCACAGATCGTCCGGCTGGTGGATGAAGCGACCAGCTCCAAGGCCCCTATTGCGAAACTGGCTGATAAGGTCAGCGGCGTGTTTGTTCCGGTTGTTATCAGCATCGCGCTGATTGCAGTCATTGTCTGGCTGCTGTTGGGATATGGCTTTGAATTTGCCCTGTCTATCGGCATCTCCGTCCTGGTCATTTCCTGCCCCTGTGCGCTGGGCCTTGCTACGCCTACGGCCATTATGGTCGGAACCGGCAAAGGCGCAAGCAATGGTATCCTGATTAAATCGGCGGAGGCCCTAGAAACGGCCCATAGCATTGATACGGTTGTGTTGGATAAGACCGGCACAATTACTCAGGGTACGCCCGTAGTGACAAATATGCTCTGCAAAGAGGGCGTTCCACAAAAGGAGCTGCTGCAAATCGCCGCTTCGCTGGAAAAAATGTCCGAGCATCCGCTGGCGGACGCGATTGTGGCGGAGGCCGAAAAAGCAGACCTTTCCTTCCTTCCGGTGGACGGTTTCAAGCAGATTCCCGGTCAGGGCCTTGTGGGGCAGATTGGAAACGAAACGTGCCTTGCCGGAAACCGCCGACTGATGGCAGCAAATGGCATCAATGGCGGCGCGCTCCTTCAGTTGGGTGAGGAAATGGCCGTTGACGGGAAAACACCTCTGTTCTTTGCCCGTGGTGGTCAGCTTATTGGTGTTATTGCCGTGGCGGATGTAGTCAAGCCCACCAGCAAGCAGGCCATAGCGGAATTGACCGGCATGGGCATTGAGGTGGTCATGCTGACCGGCGACAATGCAAAGACCGCAGAAGCGATTCGGCGTCAGGTCGGCGTGGATCGTGTTGTGGCAGAGGTATTCCCCCAGGATAAGGAGAAGGAGATCCGCCGTTTGCAGAGCGCCGGGAAGAAAGTGGCGATGGTCGGTGACGGTATCAACGATGCTCCGGCCCTTGCCAGAGCGGATGTTGGTATCGCTATCGGGGCCGGAACGGATGTGGCGATTGAGTCAGCGGACATTGTTTTGATGAAAAGCGATCTGCTGGATGTGTCCACGGCAATCCAGCTTAGTAAGGCGGTTATCCGCAACATCAAGCAAAATCTGTTCTGGGCGTTTATCTACAACATCATCGGTATTCCGGTGGCGGCAGGCGTATTCTATCTTCCCTTTGCATGGAAGCTGAACCCCATGATCGGCGCTTTTGCTATGAGTTTCAGTTCGGTATTCGTGGTGTCCAATGCCCTGCGTCTGCGGTGGTTCAAGGCGAGGCATCAGGCCAATACAGAACGGGATTCAGCCCCTATGTATGAACAAACAACAATTAAACAAGAACGAAAAGGAGCAATTCACATGGAAAAAGTATTGAACATCGAAGGAATGGTTTGCGGAATGTGTGTAAAACACGTTGATAAGGCGCTGCGGGACATCCAGGGCATCAAGGATGTGGATGTTTCCCTGGAGAGTAAGTCGGCCCAGGTGCAGCTTGACCAGGATGTGCCGGATGCTGTGCTGAAAGCTGCTATCGAGGACGCTGGCTATCAGCTCGTTAGTATCCAGTAACGGGCCGTTTATGAAGGCCAAGAAAGGCGATATTGTTCACAAGCTAAAAATCGCCAGAGGACAGTTAGACGGTATCCTGCAAATGGTTGAGGAAAATCGCTATTGCGTGGATATTTCCAATCAGCTTCTTGCTACGCAGGCGTTATTAAAAAGCGCCAATCAGCAGATTTTGCAAGCCCATATACGAAGCTGCGTCCGGGATGCCCTGCAAACGGACGCTGTAAATCCAAAACTGGAAGAAGCCCTGAAATTACTGGAAAAAATGATACAGTAACAACGGGAGCGGGAAGGGCCTTATGTCCTTTCCGCTCCTAAATTCGTTTCAGATTGGATTGTAAATCCTGCGGTTGGGAGCGTACAAAGAAGCCCGGTTTTTATATACTTTAAGTGGTTGGTTAGATATGGTTAATCCAGTGAGGCGCGTCACTGGCGCGTTTTGCTGGATACCTTGTAATTAAAATAGACCAGGAGGAATAGAGTGATGAAACAGGCACTTGACACAAGAACAAAGCTCTTAACAAAAACTCCCTGGCCGCTGATGATTGAACTTAGCATCCCTGCGGTTCTTGGCATGGTGGTCGTTGGGCTTTATAACATGATGGATTCCATCTTTGTCGGCCAGATGGTTGGTGACGTGCAGATGGGAGCCATATCGGTATCCTATCCTTTAACCCTTATCAATGCCGGTTCAGCGGCAATGCTGGGCGTGGGTTCTGCATCGGTACTGTCCCGCGCTATCGGTAAGAAGGACGAGAACACAATTAAGAAGATCATGGGCAACTTGGTTGCGATGGTTCTTCTGTTGTCCGTCATCTACACTGTTGTGGGTATGGTTTTCACCCGCCAGCTTCTGTCCCTGACCGGAGCCAGCGATAACATTCTGAATTACGCTGAGAAATATCTGCGGATCGTATTCGCCGGTTCTCTGTTCGTAAACTTCTTCCAGAGCGCCAACATGGTCATCCGTGGAGAAGGCCAGCTCAAAAGGGCAATGACCATTATTGCCAGCGGCGCTATTTTGAACATTATCCTTGACCCCATTTTTATCAGCATCCTCAACCCCTACGGCATGGGCATTGAAGCGGCTGCTTATGCAACGATTTTCTCCCAGTTTGTCCAGGCTGCGATTACCCTGTGGTATTTCAAGAAGAAAAGCCCCCATGTGAAGATCGGGCGTATCCGCATTGATGGTGAGCTGCTTCCCCAGGTTCTTTCTGTCGGCATCTCTGCTCTGTTAATGCAGATTCTGACCCTGGTGCAGCAGACAGTGATTTATCGTGTGGCATCGAACTATGGCGGTGAAACCTCCCAGCTCCTTTTAGCGGCGGCGCTCCGGTTCTGGAATTTCTCTTTTGTACCTCTATGGGGTATCAGCCAGGGATTCCAGCCTGCCGCCGGTACAAACTACGGTGCGAAAGACTATGACCGGGTAAAGACGCTGACCAGAGTTTTCATTATCGCCGCAACGCTGCTGTCGCTGGTGTTCTATATCCCCGCCGAGCTGTTCCCGGAAAAGATTTTGTCCATGTTCCTGACAACGCCGGGTATTGCCGCATCAGGTGCGACAAACTTCCGTATCATGTTCAGCACCTATATCCTGCAAGGCAGTTTTATGATCGCCGTGACCCTGTTCCAGTCTTTGGGTAAAGCGAAAAAGGCCACCTGGCTTGTGCTGTTCCGTCAGATCATTCTTTTTATCCCGCTCTGCGTGGTTCTGCCGATGATCGGCGGCATGGGTATTCGCGGCGTGTGGCTGGCGATTGCGCTGACCGATGCGATTCTGGTTGCTATTATCGCGTTCATGGTGGCTTATGAGTTCCGCAAACTGCCTGCGACTTCTTCCGTGAATCGGTAAGGAGGATCGCTTATGACGCTTAAAAAGTTTTTTGGTTCAGCGACCATTATTTCAATAATCGGCGTTGCACTTTGGATATGCAAAAAATTGAAAACTTGCCGTCAATGATCTGTGCGGAATAAAGACATTGCAGCAAATCACCCCAACATAAGGCCGGTGCTTTTCCATTTGGAGAGCATCGGCTTTTTCTCCGTTTGCACAGTTGTCAGGAATGTAATATAATCTAATTTGACTTCTGATTGGATTGCAAATCCTGCCGATTGGAGCGACATAAAATGAGGAAAGACTATATAATAAAAGATGCCAGGAGAATCCTGGCAGAACAAATAAGAGATAACGGAAGGAATACTATGAACGAAAACCCTATTACCAACGCTACGGGGTTGTCTGCGGTTATTCCAAAAGATAATGATGGATACTGTACCGTCTATAAATTGGACTGTGCGGATGGCCTGGGCCTTATGACAGTCTATCAGGTCTACCCTGGGATTCAGCTTATTTACAATGATTTCGAGGCAACGAGCTGTTATTGGGACGGAAATATTGGCAAGAACGTCCTGGAGATCAATCATTGCCGGGAGGGA
Source organism: Faecalibacterium sp. Marseille-P9312 (assembly GCF_902497445.1). Classification (NCBI taxonomy): domain Bacteria; kingdom Bacillati; phylum Bacillota; class Clostridia; order Eubacteriales; family Oscillospiraceae; genus Faecalibacterium; species Faecalibacterium sp. Marseille-P9312. The sequence goes on along the minus strand of NZ_CABVEW010000020.1, from coordinate 36,939 downwards.
CGGGAAGGGAGCGTATTGCAAAGCGGCTCCTGCCTGTATCTCGGAGAAGGCGATCTCTCCATTCATACAATGGATAACTGTGCGTCTGAAATGTCTTTCCCGTTGAAACATTACCGTGGGATCTCGGTGGTGCTTGACCTGGAACTGGTTTCTGAAAATCCGCCGGGAATCCTCACGGAAAGCGGTATTGATATTGCAGATTTCAAAAACAAATTCTGTGCCGATGGCTCATGTTTTGTCATGCGGGCAAAAGACGATATTGAACATATCTTTTCTGAACTTTATTCCGTACCGGATCGCTTTCAAAAGCCATACTTCATGCTGAAGGTGCAGGAGCTGCTCTTGTTTTTGTGCATGGTGAATGTAAAGCAGGAAAAGCAGCGGGAGTTATATACTTCTCCCCAGGTGGAGATTGTGCGCCAAATTCATAAGCGGCTGATCTCTAATTTGCATGAGCGGCTGACGATTGAGGAGCTTTCCAAAGAATATCATATCAATACAGCCACGCTAAAAGATACATTCAAGGGGGTCTATGGTCAGCCCATTGGAACCTATATGAAAACTTATCGCATGAAACAGGCTGCTGCTCTGCTTCGCCAGACACAGGAAACCATCGCTGAAATTGCCAATCAGGTCGGATACGAAAATCAGAGTAAGTTTGCAACGGCTTTTCGGGATGTCTTTAAGATTGCACCGGCTGAATACCGGAAACAGAATAGTGGCGACTGATTGCCCAAGAAGAAATGCTTATACCTATTGCCATAGGTTAAAATAAAACCAGCAGAAACAAGTTCCTTCTTGTCCTGCTGGTTTATTCATAATCTTGCGGATCAGAGGCTTTGTAGTGCCGGCTGATAAACTGCTCTGCCATACAATCCAGCGTTTTTATGGCGGAAAACAATATTCCCTACAAGGTGCGGGCGGCACTGCTTCTGGTGCCGCCGAATACACCAATGCCTATCGGAGCAGTGACTCAATCCTTGTGGTACATTGCAGTTCGTTCCGGGGACGTCCACCGGGTGCAGCACTATCTTCGCACAGAAAGGGATACCGAAGATGGAGCAGTTATCGGCACGTCTGCTGTTAACGGCTGGCATCCTGCTGCTGATCGCAGAAGTGATTTTTGCCATTCTCCAAGTATGGCTCTATACCGACCTTCTCTGGGCGGGTGCGTTTGGATGCCTGATGGCAGCTCTGAACTTTCGGGATTCCAAAAACGACGGCGGCTAAAGCACACGGCATCGTAGTGCACGGTCAATGTGGAAATGCGAGCTACACCCGATTTTCCATATCGAGTGATATAGATTTGGCTTTGGGGGAGGATTGTCTATTGTATGCAAAAAATTGAAGTTGTTGTTCGCATCACGAAGGATCACTGCCCACCGCAAGAGCAGACGATTTTTGAATGGTTCGATTTGATGCGGAATCCCACAGACGCTCTGAGCCGTCCCGATCTGGAAATCAACTTGGAACACCACCGTGTTTTCAAACACGGAACAGAGGTGTACATGAGTCGTTATGAATACGGTGTTTTGAGTTTGATGGCACAGCATCCGGGCAAACTGTTTACAAAGGAGCAGATCTTTGAAGCAGTCTGGCATAAGGACAGCGAAAGCTATTTGAGAGCCGTCACCAGCACGATCGGTCGAATCCGCCAGAAAATAGAGGATGACAAAGATCACCCCCGTTATATTAAAACGGTTTCCAACATTGGATATCAATTTGTCCCATCATCGGAATCGGTGCGATTGAATCGCAATCTGTAATAAAAGCCATACCGTGAGATCCTAGTAGGATTCTTCGGTATGGCTTTATCGTTTTCTACGCTGTACGAAATCGGCATCCTTGCATAGATGACCAAGAATATTCTAAAATAGAGATAACTTAATTCAGGAGGTCAAACCATGCAAACATTTGAAGAAGTATTGACCCACTTCCATAGCTTTTTAGAGTCTGCGACCTATTTGGACGTTGTTCCATGCCGCTGGGGATATGTAAGGCTTTTTAATGAAGGCAATCCCATCAATTTCAATGCAATTCTTTGCCGTACACCACAAGAACTATATACGGCATTGGAAAATGATTTGGAAACAGAGATTCAGGTCAGCTTGGGAATCGACTGAATTGGTATAAAATTGGTTTGCTTTTGGGTTCGTTTTGGTATAGTGACTTTGAAAAATATGCTATACTGTACCACAAGCAAAACATTTTCAGGGATTTTCAATCTTACTGTAAAACTCTGTCAGATGCTTTGCCAGTGTGCGGGTCGAGTCCATTAAGGTCTCTCGCACCGCTTCTGGACAGGAAAGATAGATTCGATTGAACTCTTTTAACTCTATTTCCGTTTTACCCATCCCCGGAGTAATCAGCGCATCAAGCGAAACCGGCAAAACACGAGCAATCGCCAAAAGAATTTCATAAGATGGATTCATGCTGCCTTTTTCAATGTTGGCGATATGCTTCGTTGAAACATGGCAGCGTTCAGCAAGTTGTTCTTGTGTTAAACCTGCCAGCTTGCGCTCCTTGCGAACCTTTTCTCCAAGTACTTTCAAGTCAGAATTCGGCATCATCGTTCACCTCAATAGTATTGTATCGTTCTGGTGAATGACGCGGTATAACCTTGTATTTCCTGTGAATAGGAAGTATAGTGCCGATTTTTACATTTCCCGGTCGAGTTATAAAAAAACGGTAACTCGTCTGGGTGATTCTACGCGCCATCTGATCACAGTTGCCGTTTGTGGAGGTAACTGTGATTTTTTATTGGGGTAACGCATCAAAAAAAGCCTGTCTGCTGCCGTAAGCCAGACCGCCCTGAAGCAAGCACAATCGTTCCGTTCCACCATCCACAATCGTGCCGATGTGTTATATTGCGCCAGCTTCCCGCCATGGGAGGCTGGCGTTTTTGCGCTTTTGGAGCCAAAATGCCGCAGTCCACCGTTTCTCCTATGATATAGCAGCAAACTTTATATTTGGGAGGGAAAGTCATGCTCGATCATAAGAAGAAAGCAATTACGGAACACTGGCAGTTTTGCCCCAAGTGCAACTTAAAACTTTATCGAATGACCGCCGACTGCACTGGATTCATCCATATAAAATGCTGGCGTTGCCGGAAAATGTTATGGCTCGACCTTTCCATTCGGGCCAAGTAAACATCAGTTTTATAAAACAATCGGGTGCACTGCACTCTGAATATGGACTGTTAGCACCGAGCAACGGGCCATTGCCATAAGGCAATGTATGAAACGTAGCACCAAATGGCCGGGCAGCAGCTTGACTGAAAGATTTTCGCTTGAAAATCCTTCGGTTGGCTGTTGTCCGGCTATTTTTTATAGCTTCAGATGGCCTGCTCCCGAAAAGGAGCAGGTTTTATGTTTGCCCTCTTTTCATGGCTACCCCAAGCGGCGAAATATCCGTAGCATCTCCGAATTTTCGGCTTTTCACGTTTTATCGAAAATTTGGAGGTTACACATGAGTTTCAATAATGGCAATGAACGTCGCAAGCTGAACGCAAAGTGGGAGCATCTTCGTGTGCAGTACCGCGAAGCAGGAATGAGCGAAGATGCAATTCAGGCTATGTACGAGTTTGATTTGGGTGTTCTTAATAGCGAACGTGCCTACATCACTAACACAATGACGGTTTCTGGTGCTGCCGATGATTGCGCAGCCAAGGAAACCAGCGACTTCAAGCAGTATGAAAAAGCCCTTACCGTAACGGATACCTACCACGAAACCAAAAGCCGTTTTGCATGGATTGGTGAGATTGAGAACGAACAGTTGCTTACTGCACTCGAAACTTTGAAAGTCGAAGATTTGGAAATCATCACCATGTACGCTTACGAGGGATACGACATCACTGAAATATCTAAAGTCTACGGCGTATCCCGCCCCACTATTAGCATAAAAATCAAGAGAATTACTAAATTTTTGAAAAACTTCAATTTTAATGCTACGAATTGACCCTTCTCGATGGCTCGTAAGTGTAAGGGCAATTCACCAGATGGCGAAAGCCACTGAGCGAAATGTCTGCACTCATGTTCTTTGAAAACTGAATAGTTCCGTCATCTGGTACTCCGATAATGATACTTCCGTAATTCGCGGCCCGGTCACAAAGCAGACGGGGTGGCTGAAATGCCAATGAAGCGGTACAAGTCCGCTGCCAGATGTTTATGCCCCACTCGCAGGGAGCCGAGGGCGAATATGCGAGACCTTAACTTATTAAATCAGGCGTGGCCGAATGCTGTTTTCGGTCTTCGTCCACGCCTGTTCTTTTTACTTATTCCATATATCTGCATTTTCGTCCTACATAGGAGGTTTTATGAACGAGAACGACCGTACCACCTTAGAGCAAGCGATCTACGAGGAAATGGAACTGACCCCGGAAATGATCCGGTCCATCCGCACGCTCTGCGGTGTCTGCCTTTGTAGTTTTGTAGAATCCAAGGCGTTCAAAATCGCCATTGTTCCCAGCGCAGACCGCAGCATGGACACTTGCACAGTCTGCCAGACCCGGCGCGGTCATGACTACGTTGTGATGAAGCGCTGAACAAACACACCGCCCACTGCCAAGGAGGTGCAGCGGGCGGTGTACATATTGAAAAAGGAGGGCAGCTTTTGATTCAAAACTGGAAATTCCAGCGCGGAGACATTTTCTTCACCCGTTTCGACAACGCCATCGGTTCAGAGCAAAGCGGGAATCGTCCGGCAGTCGTTCTCCAGAACGATGTGGGAAATTTTTACTCGCCTACGCTGATCGTAGCCACATTGACAAGCAAGGCGGCAAAAAAGTATACCCAGCCGACACACTGCCTGCTAGTGAACGATTTTCTCTCCGTTCCGTCCATCGTTCAGGCAGAGCAGATTTTTACCATAGACAAAAGCAGGGTGCTGAAATTCCTCGGACACCTCACCCCGGAAGAAATGAGCCGGGTGGATGATGCTGTCCGTGCCAGTCTTGCCCTGAACCCGATGGGGAGCATTCAGCGGCTTCCACCCATCATCCGCTCTACGGCGGCTTACGCGCCGCCTGAGGTGGTTGACGGTAAGCCGCCCCTCTATCCCTACACGCCCATCAAATCATCCTTTGAGGATGCTGGGAGTGTCGAGGACATGATGCTGTACACCGAACTGGAAGCTGCGGTACACGCAATGATCCAGCGGCTGGAATACAGCTTCACATTCAACCCAAGTCTGCTCACCATCCCGAAGCGTAAGCAGCAGGTTGCTGAAATCCTGAAAGAAGCCGAAACGTACATCTGGAGAATCAAGGAGGAAATGCGATGCGCCTGAAAGACAACACCAATCCCTTCATCCATGTCAACCCGCCGTACCAGCTCATGGTCATCCACAGCAGCAAGCTGGTCTACCCCCGCGAACTGTATCAGCGCGGTGTGGAGCGCAAGCGTGTGGAACTGATTGCCGCCCACTTCAATGAATATGTGGCAAATGAGCCGAAGGTCAGTTTCCGCAACGGTCAGTTCATCGTAACGGATGGGCAGCACACCATCGAGGGGCGCATCCTCCGCAACGGCGGCAAAGATCTGCCGATTCTCTGCAAGGTGTACACGGGCATGACCGTGGAGCAGGAAGCCCTGCTCTTTGCCGAGCAGAACGGCTTTTCCGCTCCGCTGACGGCGGGCATCAAGCTCCGCGCCAAGGTCGTAGGCGGCGATGCCATCTCCAAAGCCTTTCTCGCAGCCACCAACCGGGTGGGATTGAGCCTCAATTATGACAGCCAGCAGCTGACCGATTACCGCATCGGCTGCGTTGGTACGGCTTTCCGGCTCTACAAGCAGATGGGCGAACCGCTCTACTGTGAAACGATGCGACTGATCGTGGCAGCATGGGAGGGCAAGCCCGATTCGTTCCGGGCATCTGTTCTGAAAGGCATGATGCACTTTGTGGAGCTGTACCACGGCGAGTTCAGTGAAGAACGGCTGCTCCGTGCGCTGCGCAACATCCACCCGGTCGATATTTACCGCATCGGGCAGGACGACCCCGCAAAGCTGCGCGGATGGAAAAAATACGTTTTTCCCATCTACACCGCCTACAACGGCAAGTGCAGAAAAGACGCACTGCCGATGAAATTTTGATATTCACAGGCATACCTCCCATATACACAAGGGGCATCCGCAAACCGCAGATGCCCCTTGTTACATATCAAAGTGCAATATATAGTGTTCCTGTATTCATTCAACACAACATATAGAGAAAAGAGGTATTCTATGCGCTCTCAGTTCACTTCGTATGAGCAGCTTCCCATCACCCTGACAGCCGATCATGTCGCTGCTGCGCTGGGCATCTCCCGCGCCAACGCTTACATCCTGCTCCGTTCGGACGGCTTTCCCACGCTCCACATCGGTAAGCGGATGGTCGTACCCAAAGACCGTTTTCTTCAGTGGATCACGGACAGCGTAAATGGCTAATCTGACATCCTTGATTCAAGAGGTCGCTTTATTTATACTGATTCACGAAACGACTTGACATCAGGAAGGAGGCAATATGCCAAGCAAACGTTCACACGGCGAGGGTACGCTTCGCCACCGCAGCGATGGTCGCTGGGAATTACGTATGATGGACGGCTACCAGAAAGATGGTTCGCCGCGCTTCAAGACCTTCTATGGCAAGACTCAGAAGGAGGTCAAGCTCAAACTGAAAGAGTATCAGGATGCGCTTATCAGCGGTATCCAGCTGGACACGATCCTGTACTTTGAGGATTGGGCCGATACATGGTTCGAGGGTCACAGGGATAATATCGCTCCCACGACACAGGAAAGCTACAAATACTGCCTGAAAATGCTCAAAGAGGGATTTTATCATCGCCCCTTGACCGTCATACGCCCCATCGACATTGAAAACTTCCTGAAAGGGATGCGGCGCGATGGCCGCTCGGATTCTTACATCAGCAAGGCACGAGGGATGCTCTACCAGATCTTTCAAAAGGCAGAAGCCAATGACCTTGTGCGCCGCAACCCGGTCCGGCTTGCTGAAAAGATGCGGGCATCCGGCACCGCAAAACGCAAGGAAGCCTTTACCACAGCGGAAGTCGCACACCTGATGAAGGTGCTGCCCGATGACCGCATGGGCTTGAGCATTCGGCTTTTACTCGGCACTGGAATGAGAATGCAGGAACTTCTGGCTTTGGAGCCGCAGTTTATTGAAGAAGATGGCTCTGTCATTCACATCCGGCAGGCAGTAAAGGTCGTAAAAGGTACAGTCAGCATCGGCAGTCCGAAATCCAAAGACAGTATCCGGGATATTCCGGTGCCGCTGAATGTCCGCCCGTGTGCCATCAAGCTGCGGGATACCACCGATCAGTTCATCTGGGAAAGCCCCAAGACCGGCTTGCCCTGCAATCCCACCCATTTCCGGGATGTGTTCCGCAAATCTCTGGAAGAAGCGGGCGATGTCCGCTTGCTCACGCCGCACAGCTGCCGCCACACCTATGTGTCGCAGATGCAGGCGTTGGGCGTGGATATCCAGACCATCCAGAGCATCGTAGGCCATGCCGATACCGAAATGACTGAGCATTATCTCCATGTTCAGGAATCCATTCGGCAGAGTGCGATCCAGTTGTTCAGCGAGGCATTTTCGGCCTGAAAATTGGACGGAACGGCACTAATTAGACCAGATAAAATCTTTGGCATTGTGGTCAAAATTGTGGTCAAAACCAAATGAGGCCAGCCTATAAACAAAAAAATCCAACGATTTCTAACGTGAAATCGTTGGATTTATGGTCCGAGTGGCGAGAATCGAACTCACGGCCTCTTGAACCCCATTCAAGCGCGCTACCAAAACTGCGCTACACCCGGATATTTGTTGTGGCTCATCGCTCACAGCTCCATTAGTATACCCGCTGCAGGCCGTTTTGTCAAGCGCTTTTTTTATTTTTCTTGGATTTTTTCTGGATTTTTCGCTCATCGTCCAGAAGCTCTCGATGGTGCGTCCATTTCATTTTCGGTGACTGCCATTGCCACGGCAAAGACGCTGTGGGCGCCCGCATCCAGCAGTGCCTGCGCACAGGCTGCGGCGGTAGCGCCGGTGGTGATGACGTCATCCACCAGCAGCACCCGCTTCCCTTCCACGAGCTCCGGCTCCTGCGCCCGGAAGGCACCGGCCGCATTTGCCAGACGCTCGTCCAGCGAGAGTCCTGCCTGATGGCGTCCGGCCCGGACGCGGCAGAGCGCCTTTGGTAGCAGCGGGAGGCCCAGTGCATGGGCCAGAGGCTGCGCCATCCGTTCCGGCACATTGTAGCCGCGCCGGCGGCTGGTGGCAGGCACCGGAACGATGCAGTCGTAACCGATGGCCGCACCGGAGACCAGACCCGGCACCGGCTCTGCAAAGTGCATCTCCACTTCTGCTCCGAACAGCCGGGCCGTCATCTCCACGCCAAGCTCCACCGCCGTCCAGCTTTCGCCTTCGTATTTGGCGCGGAGGATGGCGCTGCGGACGACGCCCTCGTACCGGTAGGGCGCAGCCGCCCCGTCCAGAGCGCCCAGATAGTGGCGGCTCGCGTCCAGCCGCATGACCGGGCTGCGGCGCAGCTCTTCCAGCCGCGGTGTACACACCTCACAGAACGGCAGCGTTCCCAGCACCCTGCGGCAGCAGGGACACCGCCTCGGGAAAAGCAGCTGGCGCATCTGCCGGGCAAGCTGCGCGGGGCAGCTGTAGTAGCCCGTCATCAGTCTTTCTTGACGGCGACGATGATACGCACCTTTTTGCCAGCCGCGCAGCCAAAGTTGTCGTACCAGCCGGTAAGGTAGTAATCATCGGAGTTGACGGAAGTGAGCTTGGTGTAGTAATACTGGCCCTTGTACCACAGGTAGACCTGCGTATCATCGGCCATTTCAACCCTTTCGCCCTTGGAGGAAAGGACGCTGGCCGCACCCACCTTGTCGATCTTCATGGGCATCAGCTGCACCATATTGCGGACAGCGCCGGTCGTCTCCTGGCAGACCGCGATGCCGCCGGCCAGCACAGGATACTTGATGGAAGTGCTCAGACTAACCTGCTGGCCGCTGACGTAGCCGATATAGGTCGCACCGCTGCCGATGAAGTTGAATATCTGGCTGACGGGAGTGCCGGTGATCTTGGCGATCTGCTGGAAGCCGAGGCCCAGAAGTGCGCCGGTGTTGCTGGTCAGGCGTTCCCACGCGGTGCTGAGGATGTCGCCGGAGATAACGCCCCACAGGATCTCTGTGGTGGTGGGTACCATGATGCTCTTCACCTGACTGACGACTGCATCGGTATCAATGGTGCCGTCGCCCGGCTGAGCCTTGATGGCGCTGAGAAGGGTGCTGTAGTTCGTGGCGACGTTCTTCACATCGTCCAGCACACCGTAGTACCACAAGTCACCGGTCACATCGTTCAGGATGAGCTTGTCGATCTGCCCCTGCGGGTTGGTGGTGTAGTAGCGGACATCGGAAGCCTTTAAGTTTACCCCCGATAGGCGGCTGGGACGAACCGTCCCAGCCACACCCCCTGTACTCGTATCAAGGATCTGCACGTCATCCGCCAGAGCCCTATCGCCCAGCGCGGTGGCGTTCTCGTTCACAGTGCCGCTGACGGAGCGCTCATCGATCGTTTCCACGCTCTCGCCTTCGGGGCTGACCCGCACTTCCACCAGCCAGCCGGTGGGAAAGTTCAGGCTTTTGTCTACGTTCACCTCGCGGGCAAGGCCGTCGGTACACAGGACCTTGACGGTCTGAAGCACATCGGCGCTGTTGTCCTCGTCGATGAGGTTGCGGGAAGCCGACTGCACCACGCCGTAAAAGACCTCGTCGGCCTCCTCGCCGGTGATGATGCCTGCGGCCACATTGTTCATGCCCAGCAGCAGAGTGACCACCTGGCCGACACCGCCGCCGTTGAGGGAGGACACCTGGGAAGCAATGGCCGTGCTGCCCAGCGTGTAGGACGTGCCTGCCACCGTAATGGAAGCGGGAGCGCTGGCCGTGGGAGACACCTCGGTGATGCGGCCTGCGGCACGGCGGGTATAGACCCACAGGGTCTTGAGGCTCTCGCTGTAGTAGTAGACGTCGTATTTGTTCAGCTCTGCGGAGCCGGAGACCTTATCGTTGCGGTAGACGCTGGCAGGGACGAAGGGCAGTACTGTGCTCTCCGAAGCCACGAAGGGACCTTCCAGGCTGCTGAGCAGGATGGTGGAGCCGTCCACCTGACCATTGCTCACGGTAAAGCCCAGGGTCGTGCCGTAGGCCGAACCGCTGGCGTTGTTGGCGGTGAGGGCATTGTAGAGCAGGACGGCGCAGTCCTCGTAGTTCATCGCTTCGCCCTGACGGCGGTCGAGGCCGGCACGCAGGCCGAGCTCGCCGGCCTTGTTGAGCTGGGCGTTGGGGAACGCGCCGCTCAGGTCGGTCATCTTATAGCCCATCAGCTTGAGCACTGCAGTGCAGGCTTCTTCCAGCGTGACGGCATTGTTCGGACGGAAGCTGCCGTCGGTGTAGCCGTTCATCCAGCCCTGCTGCACGGCGATGCGGACATAGGGCGCCCATGCCGAGGAGCCGGGCAGGTCGGTGTAGAGGGTCCCCACTGCCCCCTGGGAAGAGACGCTCTCCCGGTAGGTAGAGTAAGAGGTCAGCATTCTGGCAAATGCGCCGCGGGTCACGGCTGCATCCAGTGCGCCGGACTGCTCGGAATCCATGGCACCCAGCGTGATGGCAAACTGGACGGCGGTGTTGTTGCCCGCAGCCGATGCCGGCATCACCAGCATCGACACTGCGATGCTGACCGCCAACAGAAATGCGAGGAATCGTTTTTTCATGGTGTTACTCCTTATAGAAATCATCGCAAAGCCTCTCCCTTTGGGAGAGGTGGCGAGCGAATGCGAGACGGAGAGGGCAAGCCGCCTGACAAAAGAAGAGCATCCTTGCCCTCTCAGTCCCCTTCGGTGACAGCTCTCCCAAAGGGAGAGCCTTACGCATTTCGGAGAGGTTAATCATATCTCAACGCGTCAATGGGGTTGAGCCGTGCGGCGCGTTTTGCGGGCAGATAGCCGAACAGCACACCGATGAACACCGAGATGCCGAAAGCTGCCACGATGGAGTTGAAGGACGGACTGACCGTGACGTCCATGCCGTCGGTGAACATGGGAAGCACCTGATTGGCGATGGCCGACACGATATAGCCAAGGACGATGCCCAGCGTGCCGCCGAGGGCCGAAGTGGTAGCTGCCTCGGTGACGAACTGGGCCAGAATGGTCCTTTCCTTCGCGCCCATTGCCTTGCGGATGCCGATCTCGCGGGTGCGCTCGGTGACCGACACCAGCATGATGTTCATGATGCCGATGCCGCCCACCAGCAGCGAGATGCTGGCGATGCCGGTGAGGATGACGATGACCATGTTGATCATCTTATTCATCTCTTCCAGCCACTCGCTGGCGCTGTAGACGTAGTAAGCACTGTCGCTCTTGAAGATGTCATACAGTCCCTGCTCCACCGCAGCCTTGGCCTCGTTGGCCTGGCCCTCGTCCACCATGATGGCGGAGTAGGAGTCCGGCGAGCTTTCGTTGGAAAGGCGCATGGCTGTGGTGTAGGGCAGGTAGACGCTATCGTCGTCGCTGCCCTCCTGCTGGTCGTGATTGGAGATCTTGGCCTTCAGCACGCCCACGATGCGGAACTTGTACGCGCCGAGTTTGATGGTCTGGCCCACCGCATTGCCGCCGTAGGCCGTGCGGTTGATGTAATCGCCGATGACGCAGATCTGCTTGTTGTCTGTGATGTCCATATACTGGATGTTCCGGCCCTTGGCGAGGGTGTAGCCCTTCGACTTGATGTAGTTCTCATCCACGCCGTACACCGTACCGTAACGATATTGCGTCGTGCCCACCTTGGGGGTGTTGTCGCTGAAATCCAGCTGCGGCGAGATGGAGGAAAGCAGTTCGGGGTTCTTTTTGACGATGTCGTACAGATCATCCACCGTCGCGGTGCGGGAACCATAGCCCCATATCTGGATGGAGAGGGTGTTGGTGCCCATTGCGGAAAAGCTGTCCCGCATACTTCTGGTCATGCCGTTGCCCAAACCGACGATGACGATGACCGCCATGACGCCGATGATGATGCCCAGCATGGTCAGAAACGTGCGTAGCTTATTGCTCCAGACGTTCTGCAGTGCCTGGCGGAAAGTCTCTAATACCATTATTTTGCTTCCTCCTGTGCCGCTTCGCCGGACAGAGTGGGCTGCACGATGGCCTCGGGCGCGTGGGCGTCGCCGTCATACACCACCTGTCCGTCCTCCAGACGGATGATACGCTCCGCCTGCACGGCGATGGAATTGTCGTGGGTGATGAGCACCACGGTATGGCCCTCTCTGTGGAGCTGCTGAAGCATCCCGATGACCTCGCGGCCGGTGTGGGAGTCCAGAGCACCGGTGGGTTCGTCGGCGAGGATGACCGCCGGGTTGCGCACCAGAGCCCGTGCGATGGAAACGCGCTGCTGCTGGCCGCCGGAAAGCTGGTTTGGCAGGTTCTTGAGCTTGTCGCCCAGACCCACCTTTTCCAGCACATCCCTGGCCAGCTTGTGGCGCTCGGCGCGGGAGATGTTGGCGTAGACCAGCGGCACCTCCACGTTTTCCAGAAGGTTCAGCCGGGGCAGAAGGTTATACTGCTGGAAGATGAAGCCCAGCATCTCGTTGCGCACATCCGCCAGCTCGTCCCGGTTCATCCTGCCCACATCCCGGCCATTGAGCCGGTAGATGCCGTGGGTGGGGACGTCCAGACAGCCGATGATGTTCATGCAGGTAGACTTGCCCGAACCGGACTGGCCCACGATGGCCACGAACTCCCCCTTCTCGATCTTCATCGTGATGTGGTCGGCGGCCTTTACCAGCGTATCGCCCATCTGATAATACTTGCACACCTGCTCAAATTCGATCAGAGCGCTCATGGGGCACCTCCTTACCAGATACTGTCGCTGTAATAGTCATCCGACACAGAGCTGGTGTCGTAGGCCACCGTGTCGTCCTCCTGCAGGCCGCTCTTGATCTCGGTGTAGCTGTCGTCGCTGACGCCGGTCTCGACCTTGACGTAGACATAGCCCTCCGGTGCGTCCATGTCTTCCACCGCATTGGCTGCGCTGGGAGACTTCTTGCTCACCAGCACATAGCCGCCGCGGATAACGGCAGCATTCGGCACGACGAGGGCGTTGTTGGCCTCGGCCACGACGATCTCAGCGTTGGCGTTCATGCCGGGGCGCAGGCCGTCGGTGTCATCGATGCGGATGGTGATGGGGTAAGTCGTGGTGCCGCCGCTGGAGCTGCCCTTCATGGACACACGGGTGACTGTGCCGACATAGGTCTTGTCCGTCACAGCGTCAGCGGTGAGCTGGACTTTCTGGCCCACGGACAGTGCGCCGATCTGCAGCTCATCCACATTGATGACCATTTCCAGATAGCTCAGGTCGTAGATGACGCAGAGGGTGCTGCCGGAGGTCAGGGCGTCGCCCTGCTTGGCGTCCTTCTCAATGATGGTGCCGCTGATGGGCGAGGTGATGGTGTAGTTGGACATATTGTCCTGCTGGTTCTGCATCGAGATCTCGGCGCTGCGCAGGGACTCGGAAGCAGACTGGATGGATTCGGTCAGATCGTCGCCGGTCAGCTCGATGAGGATGTCGCCCTTGGAGACCGCGTCGCCCTCCTGCACATTGATGGCGGAAACGGTGCCGCTGGCCAGAGCGGTCAGGGTGCGCTCTGCCTGATAGGCAAAGGTGGCGGAGGCGATGGAGCTGACGCCGTTGATGCTGGCGGTAGCGGCCTGAGCGGTGGTCAGACCGCCGGCATTGTTGACCCGGATGGTGACGGTGCGCACCAGCAGGTTGCCGGTGCTCAGTTCGTCGGTGCCGGTGACGGCGGTGACGGTGCCTTTCAGCGTCTCAAAGGTGCCGTCCAGCACCACGTCGGCGCTCTGGCCCACCGAGAAGTTGGCGGCGTCGGCTGCCGGGAACAGCAGGTTCAGCAGCATCTTGGAGCTGTCGCGGATGACCGCCACCTCCTGGCCGCTGGTCACTTGGTCGCCCTTTGCGACCTTGAGACTGCTGACCGTACCGTCCACCTCTGCGCGGACATACTGGAGGTCTACGGTCTTGTCGTAGCTGCGCTGGGCCTGCTGCAGGGCGATGCTGGCCTTTTCCAGATTGGTGGAGGCGTCCGAGCTGTCGATGGTGTAGAGCACATCGCCCTCTTCCACCTTATCGCCCTCTTCAAAGCCGCCGGTGAGGATCTTGCCGTCCACCAGAGACTTGACGGTATATGTATTGGCCGGGTTCAGCGTGCCGGTGCCGCTCAGGGAGTTGGAGACATCCTGACGGACCGGCGTCGTCTCGGCGTAGGTCACATCGCCGCTGGCAGCTTTATTCCCGCCGCCTATGAGAAAGACAGCGCCCGCTGCCGCCACGACGACCACCGGCACGAGCCATTTCCAGTTCTTTTTGGCGAATGCAGACACACCGGACTTGGCTTCTGCGGTTTCAGCAGCCTCAGCGGACGCATCCTTTTTCTTTTTCCAGATCATGCTTTTCCTCCTATGGTATGCAAAAGGGCAGCGTGCCCCCTTTGCACGAAAAATCCGTTATTGGTAGTGTATCGCATTTTTCTGAAATACACAAGCGTCCAAATTTCATTTCACCTTTTATTTACAAAATTATTTCCGGTTTTTATGCAAAAAAGACACCCGCAGTGTCCTTTGCAGAACATTGCGGGTGTCTCGGATGATCTTGTCTTGTCAGGATGCGGCTTCGGCCTCGCTCAGCGGAGCCAGCTTCACATACACCCCGGCAGGGACGCAGGCCGCCCATGCACCTTCCTCGCTCAGCTGGCCGAACTGCTCACAGACATGGTCCGGGCATTGGCTGTCCTGAAACGAGATGGTGCCGTCTTTTACCTGTAAATGAACGACATAGCTGCCCACATCGTACAGGTAATCGTAGTCCTTATCCAGCGGCAGCACCTCGGTGATGCCGTCGCCGAAGTCCACGACTGCTGCCAGCGGTTCCGCCTTGCTGCGCGGACGCAGCAGAAAGACCAGCAGGACAGCTGCCGTCAGGATGACGGCTGCGAAGAGGAGGTTCGCCTTCCAGCTCAGGCGTTTTGCGCCTTTTGCCGGTCGAGGCTGCTTGCGGGTGCTCATGCAGCGTAGTCGCTGGCAGCAGCACCGGCAATGCGGCCAAAGACGGTGAAGTCAGCAACAGCGTTGCCGCCCAGACGGTTTGCACCGTGGACGCCGCCAGTCACCTCACCTGCTGCGAACAGGCCGGGGATGACCTCGCCCTTCTCGTTCAGCACCTCGGTGTTGGCGTTGATCTTCAGGCCGCCCATGGTGTGATGGACACCGGCGGTGACCTTCACAGCGTAGTAGGGAGCGGTGTTCAGGGGGGTGGCGAAGCTGGTGCGGCCGAAGTCGGGGGCATTCTTGGCCTCAACGTAGCCGTTCCACTTCTCCATGGTCTCTGCGAAGGCAGCGGCATCGACGCCCATAGCCTTGCCCAGCTCCTCGTAGGTGGAGCCGGTGACGGTGTAGCCCTTCTTGATGTAGCCCTGGATGACGCTGGAAGCATCGGCCATGGCCTGATCGACCACCAGCCAGCTGTAGCTGCCGGTCTGAGCGATCTCAGCGGCGGAGACGACGTCACGGGTGCCCACTTCGTCGATGAAGCGCTTGCCCTCGGCGTTGATCAGCACAGCGCCGTCGCCGCGCAGGCCCTCGGTGATGAGGGCAGCGGTGTTGGCCTCAACGGTGGGGTGGATCTGGATCTGGTCCATGTCCACGGTAGCAGCGCCGATGGCCTCTGCCATCTCGATGCCCTGACCCTGGATGCCAGCGGCGTTGGTGGTCATGAAGCCCTTCAGCTCGGGCTTGTACTTGACGACCATATCGAGGTTTGCGCCGAAGCCGCCGGTGGTCAGCACCACAGCCTTGGCGTTCACAGTGACGGTCTCACCGGTAGAACCGGTGGCCTTGACGCCCACGGCAGCGCCGTTGGCATCGGTCAGGATCTCGTTGGCGGTGGTGTTCAGCAGGATCTGAACGCCAGCCTTCTTACAGTTCTCCTCCAGCAGGGGGATCATGTAGGAGCCGACGGAAACGGTCTTGCCCTCTGCGTTCACAGGGCGATGGATGCGCTTGACGGATGCACCGCCGAAGCTGGAGACGTTGTGCAGGGTGATGCCGTGCTCGTCCAGCCAGTCGATGGCGTCAGCGGAGTTTGCGCACAGGGTCTCGACCAGCTCGGGGTCGTTGATGCCCTTGCCGCCGATCATGGTATCCAGCTCCATCAGCTCGACAGAGTCAAAGTAGCCGGTGTGGTTGGCCTGATAGGCAGCCCACTGCTCGGAGACGGTCTTTGCCAGAGCGGTGATGGTCTCGTTGTCGGCGTACTTCTCGGCAGCAGTCTTCAGGGTCTTCTCGACGCCGGCAGACTCGCCGAACTCGTTCTCGTCCTGATAGACGGTCTTGCCGGCGTTCATGCCGCCGGTAGCGCGGACGGAGTTGCCGCCCACCATGGGCTGGCTTTCCACGATCACAACGCTCTTGCCCTCGGCAGCAGCGGTGATGGCAGCGGTCATGCCTGCGCCGCCTGCACCCACGATGACAACGTCAGCGTCAACGGTGGAATCCTCAGCCTTGGTCTCGTCGGCCTTGACCTCGATCTTATAGTCGTCGGCGTTCAGGCCGGCGGCAGTCAGGGCAGCGGCTGCTGCCTCCTTGATGGCGTTGGAGGTGATGGTCGCGGTGGACACGCCGTCCACGGCGATGCTGCCGGTCTCAGCGATCTGAGCGGGCAGCTGCTCCAGTGCCAGCGTACCGATGCCCTGGGTCTCGTCCTTGCCCTCGGCGGTGCAGCCGGTGATCTTGCCGTCTTCCAGCGTCAGGGTAACGGTAACGTCGCCGCCCATGCCCTTGGCAGTGCCGATGAAATCACCGGACACGCCGCCTGCGGTGGAAGCGGGCTTGCTGCCGCAGCCGTAGCCAAACAGGCTGACGCCCACAACAGCCGCCATGGCCAGCGCAGCCACGCTCTTGCGGATCTGATTCTTTTTCATTGTTTCTTCCTTCTCATATTCGGGTTGCTTGTGTTCGGACATCTATCAGCAAAAAAGGGGGAGCTGCTCATTCGGAAAGCAGCTCCCTCTCGCTGAAACTTAGGAAAAACTTAGGCGTTAGCCTGAGCTGCAGCAACAGCGCAGGCGACAGTAGCGCCGACCATCGGGTTGTTGCCCATGCCGATGAGGCCCATCATCTCGACGTGTGCAGGCACAGAAGAGGAACCTGCAAACTGAGCATCGCCGTGGACGCGGCCCAGAGAGTCGGTCAGGCCGTAGCTGGCGGGGCCGGCTGCGACGTTATCGGGGTGCAGAGTACGGCCCGTGCCGCCGCCGGAAGCGACGGAGAAGTACTTCTTGCCGTTCTCGATGGCCCACTTCTTATAGGTGCCGGCGACCAGGTGCTGGAAGCGGACGGGGTTGGTGGAGTTGCCGGTGATGGAGCACTGGACGTCCTCCTTCTTCATGATGGCAACGCCCTCCATGACGTCGTTGGCGCCGTAGCACTTGACCGCTGCCCGCTCGCCCTCGGAGAAGGGGATCTCCTTGACGACGGTCAGGGTCTGAGAGGGGATGTCGTACTCGGTCTGCACATAGGTGAAGCCGTTGATACGGGAGATGATGTAGGCGGCGTCCTTGCCCAGGCCGTTCAGGATGACGCGCAGGGGGGTCTTGCGGACCTTGTTTGCGGTGCGGGCGATGCCGATGGCACCCTCAGCAGCGGCGAAGGACTCGTGGCCTGCCAGGAAAGCGAAGCAGGTGGTGTCCTCGCTCAGCAGACGAGCGCCCAGGTTGCCGTGGCCCAGACCGACCTGACGCTGCTCAGCGACAGAACCGGGGATGGTGAAAGCTTCCAGACCTTCGCCGATGGCGGCTGCGCACTCGGCAGCATCGGTCAGGCCGCGCTTGACGGCGATGGCGGTACCCAGAGTGTAAGCCCAGACAGCGTTATCAAAGCAGATGGGCTGCACACCGCGGACGATCTTGTCGCAGTCGATGCCCTTAGCGAGGAGCATCTCGTTGCAGGCGTCCAGAGATTCGAGGCCGTTGGCCTTCAGGCATGCCTCGATTTTCGGCATGCGGCGATCCATAGATTCAAAAGTTGCCATGAGTTGTTCCTCCTCTCTTATTCCTCACGCGGGTCGATGTACTTGACAGCGCCTGCTTCCTTGCTGAAGCGGCCGTAAGTACCCACGTTCTTCTCGTAAGCCTCGTTGGGGGTCTTGCCGTGACGGATGTCCTCCATCATCTTGCCCAGCTTGACGAACTGATAGCCGATGACCTCGCCGTTGGCATCCACAGCCAGCTTGTTGATGTAGCCCTCGGTCAGTTCCAGATAACGGACGCCCTTCTCCTTGGTGGAGAAGATGGTGCCGGTCATGGAGCGCAGGCCCTTGCCCAGGTCATCCAGACCTGCGCCGATGGGCAGACCGTCCTCAGAGAAAGCGGTCTGGCTGCGGCCGTAGACGATCTGCAGGAACAGCTCGCGCATAGCCACGTTGATGGCGTCGCAGACGAGGTCGGTGTTCAGAGCTTCCAGAATGGTCTTGCCGGGCAGGATCTCGCCTGCCATAGCAGCAGAGTGGGTCATGCCGGAGCAGCCGATGGTCTCCACCAGAGCCTCCTCGATGACGCCGTTCTTGATGTTCAGAGACAGCTTGCAGGTACCCTGCTGAGGTGCGCACCAGCCCACACCATGGGTGTAGCCGCTGATGTCCTTGATCTCATAGGCCTTGACCCATGCGCCCTCTTCGGGGATGGGGGCCGGACCATGCTTAGGACCTTTGGTGATCGGGCACATATTCTGTACTTGCTGCGAATAGGTCATAATCATACTCTCCTTTTGACAAATTGATGCCGTGCGGCAGAAGCTTCTCTCCCCTGCCGCCTTGCATTGACCGGGCCGTGCCGCTCTCTTTTCAGCGCCTTTCCCGGTACTACCACGCACAATTTTATTATAGAGGACGTTGGCCCAATTTGCAAGTCATTTCTGACAAATTTTTCGCAATCTTTTTACCATTTTCGTTTTTCTGCGCAGGAGCGCAACTTCTCAATTCGGTTTTTTCTGCGGCTCCCGCCGCACCGGCGCGACGGCCCAGATGCAGGCGAAGCCCGCCGCTGCGCCCGCGATGGCGAGGATGTGCCGCCCCTGCTCGAATCCCCAGAAATCAGCGATGCAGGGGAACAAAAGGCTTCCCACGCTCTGGCCCAGCGCCAGAAAGCCGTAGTTCACCCCGGCGTGGGGCAGGCCGAACAGATCGGTGGAGAGGGCGGGCAGCACCGCCGCCAGCGCCGAGTAGCAGAACGTCAGCCCCGCATACACTGCCACGACGGCCCACCCCCGGGCGAACAGGAACGCCGCCGAAAGCCCCAGCGACACGCCGAAGAGGATGAGGTCGGTGGGGCGGCGGCCGATCTTGTCGCTGAGCAGGGGCATCAGCAGCCGCCCGGCCGCACTGCCCACACTGCCCAGCACCACGGCCCAGAGGGCGGCGCTCTCGTCCAGCCCCCGCTCCATCCCAAGCTTCAGGATGATGGGGCTGAACAGCAGCACCGCCGGGGTGGAAAAGCAGACCGCTCCGGCGCAGAGCCAGTACTGCCGCGTGCCAAGCATCTGCCGGGGCGAGAGATCGAGGGGCGGTGCGGCCTTAGCCTTTCCCTGCCGGCTGGGCTGAGGCTTTTCGGGCGGCGGGTCGGTCAGCAATGCACTGCCCGCGAGGCAGACCGGCAGGGTCAGCGCACCCAGCGCCCAGAACGCGCCCCGGATGCCCTGCACCGGCCCGAAGCCCCGCAGCGCCGTGCGGACGAAGACGGTCAGGAACGCTCCGCTCAACCCCACTGCGCCCCCGATGACGCCGGTGGCGAGGCCCTTCCGGCCCTTGTACCACTTCTGGGCGCAGGACTGGATGGACGGATAGAGGAAGGCCGTGCCGAGCCCCGCCGGGATGCTGAACACCCCGAAAAAAGCACTTCCCTTCTCTGCCGGGAGAGCCGCCGCCGCGAAGAATCCGCCGCAGAGCAGGCCCGTCCCCCACAAAGCCGCAAAGCGTGGCCCCTGCTTATCCTGCAGAAAGCCGCCGATGACGCACCCGATGCCGAAAAATGCGATGAGCACCCCGAAGGCATAGCCTGCCCCCTGCTCGCTGAGGCCGTATTCCTCCATGACGGGTCTTTGAAACACGCCCCACGCGGCGGGCAGGCCTGTCAATACCTGAATGGCCGCGCCCGCCGCCAGGATGGCCCAGGATCTTGTTTTCTGCATTTCATGCATCACCTCAGAGAATAGTGTGTCCTTTTCGATTGACAAAAAGACGGTATCCTTTATAATTAGAAGTGTATCACAAAAATCATCTCTCCTGTTTCGCTGTCGTGTGCCCTGACCCCAGGGCACTTCCGTTTCCGGTTCAAGTGAGCTTGTGCGTCCCGCACAGGCCTTGCCGACACGCCAGTGGCTCCCCCTCTGGGGGAGCTGTCGCGTCAGCGACTGAGAGGGCTATACAGAAAGAGGACTATCTTATGAAAACTCAGGCCTTAAAAGGTATGCGCGACCTTCTGCCCAACGAGCAGACCCTGCGCGACTACATTCAGGGCAAAATTCTCGAGACTTACCGCGCATCCGGCTTCGAGCGCATCTCCACCCCCATGCTGGAGGATATGGAGAACCTCGACAAGTCCGACGGCGGCGACAACCTGAACCTCATCTTCAAGGTGCTCAAGCGCGGCGACAAGCTCACCGCCGCCCTGAACTCCGGCGACCCGAAAGAGCTCTCCGACATGGGCCTGCGCTATGATCTGACCCTGCCCCTGAGCCGCTTCTACGCCGCCAACAAGGACAAGCTCCCCCACCCCTTCAAGGTCATCCAGACCGACCGCGTCTTCCGCGCCGAGCGCCCCCAGAAGGGCCGTCTGCGCGAGTTCGTCCAGTGCGACATCGACATTCTGGGCGACGAGAGCCCCAACGCCGAGGTCGAGCTCATCGACGTGACCACCCGCGCCCTGCTGGGCATCGGCTTCGACGGCTTCACCGTCAACATCAACGACCGCCGCATCCTCCGCGGGATGCTGGAGAGCATGGGCTTTGCCGCCGACACGCTGGATTCCGTCTGCATCACCTTCGACAAGATGGATAAGATCGGTGCCGACGGCGTGAAGGCCGAGCTTCTCGAGAAGCAGCTGCCCGAGAGCGCGGTCAACGCACTGGCCGACTTCATCGCCGCCGGTGAGGTGACGCTGGACGCCGTGGCCGCCCGCTGCGCAGACCCCGCCATCGCCGACGACCTCAAGTACGTCCTCGCTGCTGCCAACGCCATGGCCGCAGGCCGCTATCAGGTGGCCTACTGCCCCAGCCTCGTGCGCGGTCAGGGCTACTACACCGGCATGGTGTTTGAGATCACCTGCCCGCAGTTCAGCGGCGCAGTCGCCGGCGGCGGCCGCTATGACAACATGGTGGGCAAGTTCCTCGGCACTCAGGTGCCGGCAGTCGGCTTCTCCATCGGCTTCGAGCGCGTCTGCGGCATCCTGCTCGAGCAGGGCTATCAGATCCCCGGCGCAAAGCAGAAGATCGCACTGCTCTACGGCAAGGACGCCGACTTCACCGCCGTCCTGAGCAGGGCCGCTGCCCTGCGCGATACCTACAACGTCACCGTCCTGCCTCAGGGCAAGAAGCTCGGCAAGCAGCTGGGCCAGCTGGAAGCCGCAGGCTTTGCCGGTGCCGCCTTCATGGACAAGGACGAGGTAAAGGTCTTTGCCGCTCAGTAAGGGCTGAACAAACCAAAAGCACTGCACTCCCCAAAAGTGGGCGGGTGCAGTGCTTTTTTGCGTTTATGGCTGCCGGGTCAGCCGGTTTTTTTGGCGTTGGGGTACACCCGCTCCATCCGGGCGTTATCAAAGTGCTCGTCGAGGAAGACGTCCAGCCGGTTTGCCGGGGCGAGGCCGCTGGTGCGGGCGTCGTACCGGGCCAGCGCCAGTGCCGAAAGCCCCATGTTCACGGCCATGAACACCGTCAGCACCACGGTCATCCAGGGCAGGATGTGCTTTTTCAGGTTTGCCATCAGCTTTGCGACGAGGGGGTAGCCGTACCGGATCCAGACCACCGCCGCGATGCCCCAGAAAAAGCAGTAGAGCAGGTTGACACGGCCTCCCAGATTGAACTTGAAGCCGCTGTAGTCCCAGAAGATGACGCCGAACAGCAGCTCACCCACGGCGCTGCAGATATACTCATACGCGCCGCCCATCACGAAGCCGAACAGGAAGATGGAGCGGTCGCTCCGCTCCTCGCTGCCCCGCAGCAGGACCGCCGCCATGACCAGCGCCAGACCCCACACCACGCTGAAGGGTCCCCACACGAGGCTCGAGCGGCTCATCCAGACGCCCGCCGTCACCCGGCAGAACAGCGTCTCCACCACGTCGCCGAGGAAAGCCCCGATGACGAAGAGCCAGACGAGGTCACCGAAGCTCAGAGCCTTTTCTTTCTGAGCAGTCGGCTCGGGCTGGACGACGGTCGGGTAAGCCCGCTGGATACGCTTTTCCACATGGGCGATGAGCCGCTGACGCAGCTTGTCCGAGTGCTTTTCCAGCTCGAGGTTGAGCTGTTCCAGCCTCGGATGGCTGGCGGCGTACCGGTTGACGGCCAGCGCTGCGCCCAGCTGGTCGAGGACGGCCAGCGTCATCGCCGCCCAGACGCCGATATGCAGCAGCCAGCCCGGCAGCAGGGCGCAGAGCCGCAGCAGCAGGACGTTGCCCCACAGCACGCTTGCCATGCCCAGCAGGCCCCAGAGCACCGAGTACTGCAGGCAGACGTAGCCGTCCAGATTGAACTTTTTATCCGAGTAGTCCCACCAGCGGCGGCGGTGCATCCTCTCGAGCAGCTTGGCCGTCACCCACTCCACCACGGTGGCGTTGGCCGCACAGCCGAGGAAGAGGGCCACCGGCGTCGAGCGCAGGTCGGCAAAGCCCACCGCCATCAGCACAGCCGCCGTGCCGTAGACGAAGCAGAACGGGCCGGACGCCACGCCGCGGTTGACGAAGGCGCGGCCCTTGATGGTCGCCACCACCGTCTCGGCTACCCAGCCGAGGAACGAGTAGACCAGATAGAGGACGCAGAGGGTATAAAAATTCAGCTCCATTGCCTGTTTCCTTTCCCATATAAACGGTTATAGGGCTATTGTATGCAGTTTTGGCCGCGTCCGCGCTGACGAAGAGGTCGGACTGCGGAGAACTTCTCTGAGACCCGCGCGTTATCTGATAAAGTTCCAAAATAGCATCGGCACAACGTCCAAAATCAAACTTTATCAAGGTGATAAACTTCGGGTGAGCTGATAAAGTTCGAACTTTATCAATAGGGGGAACTTTATCAAGTTGATAAAGTTCATTTTACAACGTAAGTATGTCTTTAATTTGAAACTTTATCACATAATCTACCTCAGTAGAGCGTATCACTTCATCAGTCCCATCGTCCAAGCCCGGACCAGCAGGCCCAGCAGGACGACGGCCAGCAGCACCACGGTGAGAGCGCGGCTCTGGGTGCGCTGACGCTTCCTGCGGCGGGCCGTGGTCTGCATATTCTGGCGGCTGCGGCTGTTCCGGCCAGAGGTATTCCGGCTGCGGCTGGATGTTCCCCGGCCCGAAGCGGCACGATTCCCGCCGCTCTGGCGCTTGCGGGATGTGCTGCCGCTTTTCTGGGACTTCTGACGGCGGGGCGCTTCGTCCTCAGCCTTTTTCTGAGGCTCGATGGTCTCCGACGCACCGCAGCGGGACAGAAAGTCCTCCGCCATCCGGTAATACTTCTCGAGGTCGCCGGTGGTCAGGGCCGTTCCCTCATAGCCCGCTTCCAGCTCCTCCACGGCCTCGTTGAACCGGATCGCCGCCTGTGCGGCTGCGGTCCTGTCGGAGGCGTGGGCGGCCTCGTTGCGGGCCATCCGCACCGCGTTGCAGGCGCGGCGGGCCGCTGCCGGGTGAGGCGTATTGCCCAGCAGGTCCAGAGGCCGGGCGGCGTCCTTTTCCGGGTCCAGCAGGATGCGCATACAGAGGGTGGTATCCAGCTGCTGCCAGCCGGTGCGGCCATTCAGCTCCGGCAGGCGCTCGTAGTAGTCGGGGCTCTCCTTCTGGCGCTGGGCCAGATGCTTCATCAGGGCGTCCACGCTGTGAGCGCCGGGCTTTTCCTCCCAGTGCCAGCGCAGCAGCTTCCGGCTGATGTCGTCGCAGGCCGCTTTGATCTCGAACGCGGCCTGCAAAGCTTCGTCAGGCATAATCATCTCTCCTTGTTAAACCTCTCCGTCACGCCTACGGCGTGCCGCAACCCGGCCTTGTCTGCGAAGCAGACTGAGAGGTTATTCCTTAAATTAAAAGCGGAGGAAGCCTCTGCCTCCTCCGCCGTACATCCTATTTTACATCATGAACTGAGAATACACGAAGCCGCACAGGGCGATGCCCGCACACACGATGGCGGTGATGGGCGGCACCCAGCGGATGAGCGTCTCAGCGATGCTGTCGCGGGGGTCTTCCTCTTCGCAGTCGTCCTCCTCGTCCAGCGGCTTTGCCTGCAGGCGGGACGGCGCGGCGGCGGGAGTCGAGGGTACCACACGGGTGCCGTACTTCTCCACCTCTTCGTCCGGCGCAAAGGACTTGGCCGGGCGCACCGGCTCCGGCTGGCGGGGCAGAACGCGGGTCGCCTCCTGCTCCGGGGCGCGGGACACCACGCGGGTCGCGTCCATCTCAGCGGCAGGCGCATAGTCGGGCGCAGGCTCCGCCGCCCGGGGCGGGATGATACGGGTGGCTTCCTCCTGCGCTGCACCCACGATGCGGGTGGGCTCCTCCGCAGGCGCGGCGGGGCGCACCGGCTGGGCCGCAGGCTGCGGCTCGGGCTGGCGCACCGGGGCTTCCGGCTGCAGCAGGGTGTTCAGCGCGTTCTGCAAAAGGATGCGGTCGCTGCCGCACTCGGAGCAGTAGACGGTGTCCTCTTCCTTCGGGTGGAAGGCACCGCAGGCGCAGTACCAGCCGTTCTCGAAGACCTGGGGCATGAACTTCATGCCGGTGCGGTTCATCCGGGCTTCGAGGGCCTTCTGCATCTCGACGCTCAGGCGGCGGGGGGCCGGCAGGCGCACCCGCTTGATGCTCTCGAGGTGGACGACCTTCCTGCCGCTGTAGACATTGCGCAGGGTGACGTCCACGCTGGTGATGGCCTTCTGGGTGACAAAGACGGCATCGTCCATGCCGAAGCTCTCGCCGGGCTTTGCGGTAAGGTCACGGTACTCGAACTCGTCCTCACAGAGGATGACGCCGTCCACGCCCTTGCACTTGAAGTGGATCTCCAGTGCCGTCAGGGTCACGCGGGAAATGTTCTTAAAGGTCAGACAGACCGCGTGTTCGCCGCTGACTTCGCCCTTGAGCAGCTCCACGCAGACGAACTGCACCGGGCTGCCCGGGGTGTAATAGTTGGCCCGTGTCCGCGCGACCGGTTCAAAATTTTCCTCCACAACACTCTCCCCTTTCTCTTGGTTTACTGGTTGGCTTCGCCTTCATCCGGCGTTTCGGGGGCCGGAGCTTCCTGCGGGGCGGCATCCACTGCCTCAGCAGGTTCGGCAGGCTCCGCAGCCTCTGCGGTCTCAGCCTGTTCCACAGGCTGGACAGCGGGCTGATCCTCGGCGGGCTTTGCGTCGGGGTCCTCACGCTGGGGCAGGGTCTCGCCTGCCATCACGGCGTTGAACTCCTTCTCGTTCAGCTTCTCGCGCTCCATCAGGGCCTGTGCCAGCGCATGGAGCTGGTCGATATGCTCCGTCAGGGTGCGGCGGCAGGTCTCGTAGGCCTCGTCGATGATGTCCCGCATCTCGCTGTCGATCTCAGCAGCGGTGGTCTCGCTGTAGCCCTTGCCCTGGCCGAGGTCGCGGCCCAGGAAGGTCTCCTCCTGAGAGGTGCCGTAGACCACAGGGCCAAGGCGCTCGGAGAAGCCGTACTTGGTGATCATCTGGCGGGCGATGTTCGTCGCCTGCTGCAGGTCGTTGGACGCACCGGTGGAGATGTCGTCCAGGATAAGCTGCTCGGCTACGCGGCCGCCCAGACTGGACACGATGTCCTCGAACATCTCGCCCTTGGTGACGTAGCTGCGGTCTTTCTCGGGCAGATACATGGTGTAGCCGCCGGCCTGACCGCGGGGGATGATGGTGATCTCATGCACACGGGGGTGGTGCTTGCAGTAGAAGCCCGCCACAGCGTGGCCCGCCTCGTGGTAGGCGGTGAGCTTTTTCTCTTCGGGGGTGACGACCCGGCTCTTCTTCTCGGGGCCGGCCATGACCTTCATGGAAGCCTCTTCGATGTCCTCCATCGTGATGGCCTTGCGGCTGCGGCGTGCAGCCAGCAGAGCGGCCTCGTTGACGAGGTTCTCGAGGTCAGCGCCCGCAAAGCCTGCGGTGCGCTGTGCGATGACCTTGAGGGAGACATCCGGGGCGAGGGGCTTGTTCTTGGTGTGGACCTTCAGGATCTCCTCGCGGCCCTTGACGTCGGGCAGGCCGACGTAGACCTGACGGTCGAAGCGGCCCGGGCGGAGCAGGGCCTTATCGAGGATGTCGGCACGGTTGGTGGCCGCCATGACGATGACGCCGTCGTTGGCCTCGAAGCCGTCCATCTCGACCAGCAGCTGGTTCAGGGTCTGCTCGCGCTCGTCGTGACCGCCGCCGAGACCGGCACCGCGCTGACGGCCCACAGCATCGATCTCATCAATGAAGATGATGCAGGGCATGGTCTTTTTTGCCTTGTCGAAGAGGTCGCGCACACGGGATGCGCCGACGCCGACGTACATCTCGACGAAGTCAGAGCCGGAGATGGAGTAGAACGGCACACCGGCCTCACCGGCGCAGGCGCGGGCCAGCAGGGTCTTGCCGGTACCCGGAGGGCCGACGAGCAGCACGCCGTGGGGGATGCGTGCGCCCAGAGAGTTGAACTTGTCGGGGCTCTTGAGGAACTCCACGACCTCTTTCAGCTCTTCCTTCTCTTCGTCTTCACCGGCCACATCGGCAAAGGTGGCGGTCTTCTTGTTCTCGTGCTCGTCCTTGACCTTGGCTTTGCCGACATTCATGATGCCGCCGCCACCGCCGACGCCGCCCCGCATCATCGAGAACAGCAAAAAGCCGGTGCAGCCCAGCATCCCCAGATAGAAGATGATCTCCATCCAGGGGATGGTCTCCTTGAGGGAGGTGTAGTCGTAGGTCATGGGCGCGTCGGGGTTCGCCGCGTCGTAGGACTCGATATACTTGTCCACGTTCTCGATGAAAACGTAGGCATAGGGCAGTTTATAGCGGACGGTGACGGTGCCGTCGTCCTCCTGCACTGCGCCGGTGGACTCCGACGAGGAGGAGAACATCCCGCTCAGCAGACCGCCGGTGGACTGCACTGTGCTCTGGGTGGAGGAGACGTCCGGCAGGGGCAGGTCGCCTTCTTTCAGGTTCAGGGTGATGACGCTGGTGTTGCGGTCCAGCGTGAAGGCCGTGACCTGATTGTGCTCAAAGTAATGGACGACGGTGGAGTAGCTCATGGTCGAGCCGCTGGTGCTGCCCGACCCGCTGCCCATCACCGACCAGACCATCAGCACGGCGGCCAGCGCCAGTGCGAGGATGAGCGGATTGATACGAGGTCTCTTAGGTTGCAAAAGGATCAACTCCAGTTCTGGTTTTATTTCTTACTTTTCGTAGACGCTGGGTTTGAGTACGCCGATGTAGGGCAGGTTGCGGTACTTCTCGTCGTAGTCGAGGCCGTAGCCCACCACGAACTCGTCCGGCACCGCGAAGCCCTCGTAGTCCGGGGCGATGTCGGCCTTGCGGCGGCTGGGCTTGTCGAGGATGGTGCAGATCTTCACCGAGTTCGGGTTGCGCATCTTGAGCATCGGCACAAGGTTCGACAGGGTGATGCCGGTGTCGAGGATGTCCTCCACGATGAGCACGTCCCTGCCGGAGAGGTCGCCGTCCAGGTCCTTGATGATCTTGACGAGGCCGGTGCTGGTGGTGTTGCCGCCGCCGTAGCTGGACACCACCATGAAGTCGATGCTGCACGGGATGCTCACGGCGCGCATCAGGTCGGCCATAAAGACCACCGAGCCCTTGAGGATGGAGACGAGGACGAGGTTTCTGCCCTCATAGTCTTTGCTGATCTGAGCGCCCAGCTCAGCCACCTTCGCTTTCAGCTCCTCTTCCGAAACGAGGACCTTCAAAATATCGTCATGCATGCTCATGATTCGATTCCTCCAAAATTTTCTAGTTCCACCTGCAGCAGCTGCCCGGTGTCCGGCCCGGGGGCCAGCCCATCGGCAAAGCCCTCTCCGCAGACCCACAGCACCTGTCTGCCTGCCGCCAGCAGCGGCAGCGTGTCCCGTTCCTGGGGCGGGATGCCCGCCTCGTTCATCCATTTGCGCAGCTCCCGGTCTACCCCCCGCCCGGCCGGACGGAAGCGGTCGCCGGGCTGACGGCAGCGCAGCCGCAGAACAGGACATATCGAGTTTATTTTAGCATAATCTGCCTGATTTTTTAAGTCTTTTTTATGAACACCCTGTGTTTTTTCTTCAAAACAGGCCGAAACCACCCGGATATGCAGCTTTCTGCCGCCGGGCAGCGGATAATCGCCGCCCTCCGGCAGGGATACTTCAAATTTCGGACAGTCCGCTTTTTCGCCCTGCCGGCGGGTGTTTTGATCGGCTTCCTCCCGCCAGAGCACGCCGTCCCGGGCGCAGAAGCGGACGGCGTCGGTGAGCTGCACCGCGCCGCTGCCCTTTTCCACAAGGTCGGCCAGCAGGCGGATATATTTTTCCTCCGCGTCCCGCACCGGCTCCACAAGGCTGTGGAGGGCCATGTCGAGGATGAGCGGGTCAGTCTGCCGCAAAGGCTCTGACATCCACACGGGCTGGCCGCTGCGCAGGGCGTATCCCGCCCCGCCGGGCAGGCTTTCTGCGTCCGCTGCCCGGGCCGAAGCCAGCAGCGCATCCGCCTGCCGGGCGAAGTATTCGTCCGCCTTGGCGGCTTTCTCACAGAAGCGGGCCAGATTGCGCTCGGCGGCGCTGTTGACCCCGCAGAGGGCGGGCAGTGCGCCGTGGCGCAGACGGTTGCGGGCGTAGTCGTCAGCGGCGTTGGTCTCGTCGGTGACCCAGCGTTCGCCGCAGGCGCGGCAGACAGCCTCGGTGTCGGCCCTCGTCAGGCAGAGCAGAGGCCGCAGATAGCCTGGGCGGCTGGGCCGGATGCCCGCCGCGCCGTGGAGGCCGGTGCCTCTGGCCAGCCGGAACAGCAGCGTCTCGGCCTGGTCACTCCCAGTATGGGCAGTTGCGACGGCATCTATCCCGTCGGCCAGCACCCGCTCAAAGCAGGCATACCGCAGGCGGCGCGCCCAGTCCTCCCCTGCCCGGGGCTTTCCTGCCTCGGCTTCCAGCTCAGCGGCATGGAACACCCGCAGCGGCAGGCCCAGCCGGGCGCAGACCTCCCGGACGAAGGCTTCGTCCCGGTCCGCCGTCTCCCCTCGCAGGCCGTGGTTGACGTGGCAGACCGTGAGGGCGATGCCCCTTTCCTCGGCCAGCGGGCGCATGAGGCAGAGCAGGGCCATGCTGTCGGCCCCGCCCGAAACAGCCAGCGCGAGATGCTTTTTGCCGTCCAGCAGCTTTTCCCGGGCGCAGAAGCCGCGCACCGTCTGTAAGATCTCTTCGTAGTTCATCAGCGTTTGAAGTCCACATCCATAAAGCGGGTGTGGGCGCCGTCCCAGCCCAGCGGCACCGTGCTGGTCTCGCCGTGACGGTTCTTTGCCACGATGCACTCGGCGGTGTCGGCGTCCACCTCCGCGCCGTCGGGGTTCTGGCTGGCGTAGTAGGAGTCGCGGTACAGGAAGAGGACGCAGTCGGCGTCCTGCTCGATGGAGCCGGAGTCGCGCAGGTCCGACAGCTGGGGGCGGTGGCTGGAGTTGTTGCCCTGCTTTTCCACCGCACGGGATAGCTGGCTCAGAGCGATGATGGGCACGTTCATCTCTTTGGCCATAATTTTGAGGTTTCGGGTGATGGAGCTGATCTCCTGCACGCGGTTCTCGCTGCGCTGGCCGCTGGTCATCAGCTGCAGATAGTCGATGACGATGAGGCCCACGTTGGGGCGGGCGGGGTCCTGATTGACCCGGCGGATCTTCGCCTTCATCTCGGTGATGGTGATGCCCGAGGTGTCGTCCATATAGATCGGTGCGTCGTGCAGTTTTTCGGTGGCGAGGGCCAGATACTCCCAGTCCTCGGCCCGGAGCGCACCGGTGCGGAACGCCTGACTGTCGATGCCCGCTTCAGCGGAGAGGATGCGGTTGGTCAGCTGCTCCTTCGTCATTTCGAGGCTGAAGATGGCCACCGGCACCTTCTGCTGCATGGCCACGCGGGTAGCGATGTTCAGCGCGAAACTGGTCTTGCCCATACCGGGGCGGGCAGCGAGGATGATGAGGTCGCCGCGGCCAAGGCCGGTGAGGACGGTGTCCAGCAGCCGGAAGCCGGTGGGGATGCCCTTGTACTTGTCGGCGTCGGGGCCGCTGATCTTTTGCAGATTTGTCAGAGTCTCCACCATGCTGGAAGAAAGGGGCGTCAGGGCGCTGGAATCGCGGCCGGAGCGGATCTCATAGATGCGCTGCTCGGCGTTTTCCAGCAGCAGGTCGGCGTCGGGCTCGTCGCCCGCGTCCTGCAAAATGTCCTTTGCGACACCCATCAGCTGGCGCACCAGATACTTTTCCTGCACGATCTGCGCATACGCCTTGACGTTGGAGATGCTGGGGACCGTCTCGGCGAGGCCGGTCAGGTAGACTTTCGCCTCGTCGGCGCTGGGGAACACGCCGTCCGAGATGACGGCGTCCAGCAGGGTGACGAAGTCGATGGTCTGGTCGCTGGTAAAGAGGCGGAGCATCTCGGAGTAGATCTGAGCGTTCTGCCGGGTGTAGAACATCTCGGGCCGGATGATCTCGACGAGATCGGTCAGGGTCTCGGGTTTCAGCAGCACCGCGCCCAGCACGCTCTGCTCTGCCTGCATATTGTAGGGCAGGTTGATGCCCACGCTCTCGAGGTTGAGTTCGTTATAATGTCGTTCGTTCGGCATGGTCGTTATCCTTCTGCTTTATTTATATAAATGCCGTAAAGCCAAAAAGCGCCCCCTGCCGAGAGGGGGCGCAGATAGCGGTCAAATCAGGCCTGCTCCACTTCTACCTGGACCTTGAAGGAAGCCACGACACCGACATGGAGGCGGACTTTGCCGTTGAAGACGCCCGCGTCCTTGATGTCCTTGGTCTCCAGCTCGATCTTCTTCTTGTCGATGGGAGAACCGGCCAGCTGGGCCAGAGCCTCAGCGACTTCCTTGCCGGTGACCTTGCCGTGCAGACGGCCGGAGGCACCGCCCTTGGCCTTGATGACCACGGTCTTGCCCTCGAGCTTCGCGGCCACAGCCTGAGCGGCGGCCACGTTCTCAGCCTCGTGGAAGTCGGCAGCGGCCTCCTTGCCCCGTGCGATATTCACCGCGCTGGCGTCGGCCACAGCGGCCAGCTTGCGCGGGAACAGAAAGTTGCGGGCGTAGCCGTCGGAGACCTCGTGGATCTCGTCCTTCTTGCCGATGCCCTTGACGTCCTGCTTCAGAATCACTTTCATGATAGTATCCCTCACTTCTCACCGGAAAACCGGTGGATTTCTATGGTTAGTATACAGCAATCGGGCTGTTACGTCAACGCCTGAGCTCCTCTGTCAGCGTCCTTGCCCTCTCAGTCTCGCTTCGCTCGCCAGCTCCCCCAAAGGGGGAGCCACTGGCGTGTCGGTCAGACTTCCACTGGACGAGCAAAGCACGATGTCTCGGAAACAGTAGTGCTCCGCTGTCTAGGCCAGCGACAGCTTTACAAGGTGCGCTTGTCCAGAAGCGCCTGACCTCTGTAGCAAGGCCCGCCCTTTTGCGCCATGTCGGACCTCAGGCGTCCAGCGCAAAGTGGCCCGGCCTGCCAATGGCTCCCCTTTTAAGGGGAGCTGTCGCGTCAGCGACTGAGAGGTCCTTCCGGGCGAGCGCTCTGTGAAGAAGCTATTACGCCAGCTCCCTGCCCACGACGTCCAGCGCCACCTCGATGACCTTATCCATGTCGTAGTACTTGTACTCGCCCAGACGTCCGCCGAAGATGACCCCCGGCTCGGCGTCGGCCAGCTTCTTGTACTCGGCGTAGAGTGCGCCGTTCTTCTCGTCGTTCACCGGGTAGTAGGGCTCATCGCCGGGCTTCCACTCGGCGCTGTACTCGCGGCTGATGACGGTCTTGGGCTGAGTGCCGAACTCAAAGTGCTTGTGCTCGATGATGCGGGTGTAGGGCGTCTCGGCGTCGGTGTAGTTGACGACGGCGTTGCCCTGATAGTTGTCGGTGTCCAGCGTCTCGGTCTCAAAGCGGACGCTGCGGTACTGCAATGCGCCCAGCTTGTAGCCGAAGTAGGCGTCCACCGGGCCGGTGTAGACGACCCTGTCGGCCAGCTTGTCCAGCTCTGCCTTCTCGGCCAGATAGTCCACGCCCAGGCGCACTTCCACGCCGTCCAGCATCTTCTCCACCATGGCGGTATAGCCGCCGCCCGGGATGCCCTGATACAGGGCGTTGAAGTAGTTGTCGTCGTAGGTGAAACGGACAGGCAGGCGCTTGATGATGAAAGCGGGCAGCTCGGTGCAGGGGCGGCCCCACTGCTTGCCGGTGTAGCCCTTGATGAGCTTTTCGTAGATGTCGGTGCCGACCAGGCTGATGGCCTGCTCCTCGAGGTTCTTCGGCTCCGTGATGCCGGCCTCGGCGCGCTGCTGCTCGATCTTCGCCTTCGCCTCGGCGGGGGTCACGACGCTCCACATCCTGTTGAAGGTGTTCATGTTGAAGGGCAGGTTGTAGATCTCGCCGTGATAGTTGGCGACAGGGCTGTTGGTGTAGCGGTTGAACTCCGCGAACTGGTTGACGTACTGCCACACAGCCTTGTTGTTGGTGTGGAAGATGTGGGCGCCGTAGCGGTGGACGTTGATGCCCTCCACCTCTTCGGTGTAGATGTTGCCTGCGATATGAGCGCGCTTGTCGATGACGAGGCAGCGCTTGCCGGCCTTCTTGGCCTCATGGGCAAATACCGCGCCGTACAGGCCAGCGCCAACGATAAGATAATCGTACTGTTTCATTACTGTTTATCCTTTTTCTTCTGTTCGGATTCCGACTCGAGGCTGCTCTTTTTCTGGGCCTCCCGGTACTGGTCGATGGCCGTCTGGATGCGGCTGCGGGCCGCCTCCGGGGTGATATGCTTGAGCTGGGCCGCTGCCATGGTCTGATGACCGCCGCCGCCCAGAGCCTCCATGATGACCTGCACATTCACCGCGCCGAGGCTGCGGGCCGAGATGTTGACGCCGCCGCCCACCTGCACGGCCACGAAGCTGGCCTCCACGTTCTGGATGGTCAGCAGGTCGTTGGCCGCCTGAGCGATGGCCACCCGGGCCTCGGGGGCCACCTCGCCGCTGACGGTGATGGCGCAGCCCCGGTACATCTGGGCTTCCGATACCAGCATGGCCTTGGTGGTGTACTCCACCATGCTCACGTCAAAGAGCTGACGCACGTGCTCCGTCTCCGCGCCGTAGCGGCGGAGGGCCGCAGCGGCCTCGAAGGTGCGCACGCCGGTGTGGAGGGTGAAGTCGCGGGTGTCCAGCATGATGCCGGAGAGCAGTCCCTCGGCCTCGATGCGGTTGGGCTTGTCGTCCCGGTCGCCCACATACTGCAAGAACTCCGTGACCAGCTCACTGGCCGAGGATGCATAGGGCTCGTGGCAGACGAGGTCGGCCTTCTCGATGAAGCCGACGCCCTTGCGGTGGTGGTCGATGACGGCCACCTTGCCGCATTTTTCCAGTATCTCGCGGCTCTCCACCAGACCCAGCTGGTATGTATCCACGACGATACAGAGCGTTCTCTGGGAAATGATGGGCAGAGCGCCCTTGGGGTCGATGAAGTCGTCCTCCTGCCCTGCCGCGATGAGGGCGTTGATGAGGCTGCCCGCCAAAGTGGCGTCACGGCGCACGGCGATGACTGCCGGCACATCGCAGATCTTGCAGATGCGCAGCACGCCCTCGGCAGAGCCGATGGCGTCCAGGTCGCTCATCCGGTGGCCCATGATGACCACATGGTCAGCCTCTTTGATGAGCTTGACCAGCTGGTCGGCCACGATGCGGCTGCGCACCTTGCTGCGCTTTTCCACGCCGTGGCTGACGCCGCCGTAGAAGGTAAAGCCGTCCGGGGTCATCTCGGCGGCCTGGTCGCCGCCGCGCCCCTGCGCCATATCCAGCGCCTGAACGGCCATGTCCTGAGCCTCCCGCAGGGTCTTGGCCCCGCGTCCGACGCCGATGGAGATGGAGAGGTTCACGCTGGGGTCGAGGGCGCGGATCTTGTCCAGCACGTCGTAGCCGCGCTTGGCGAACTGCTCCAGCTGGCGCTCTTCCACCACAGCGATGTAGCGGCCGCTGGCCACACGGCGCAGAAAGCCCGTGCCGCGGCCTATCATATCTTCCAGCACCCGGTTGATGCCTTCCAGCAGGCGGGCGCGCTCGCTGTCCAGCATATCACTGAACACGTCGTCGTAGCCGTCCACGAGGAAGACCAGATAGCCCGGGCGGCTGGCCTTATATTCGGCCTCCACTTTGCGGAGGGCCGTTTCCTCATTCAGGACAAGAAGGGTCATGCTCTCGGCCTCGCCGGGGACGGTGGAGCTGTGAGCGCTCCACACGCCGTCGGCCAGATTGAGCAGCTGGCCGCTGACCTTGCGTGCCTCCTGCAGGTCGAGGCCGGGCAGCACTTTCTGTACCCGGGGGACCAGAAGGGCTTCGCCCTTCATCAGACGGGTGCGGAACTCGGTGTTGTACCACAGCACCGTCTCCCCCGAAAGGAGGGCGGCGGGCTGGCTCAGCGGCTCGAGGCTGAACTGCGTCTTCGATTTTTCGAAGCTGCCGCCGCAGACCCAGCGGGCCACCCAGCTGCGCACCCGGTAGCGGAACACTCCGAACAGGGCGAACCACAGCACCGCCAGCACCACCAGCACAGGCCAGATGGCCGGGCGCTGCACCAGAAGCACCAGCACCAGCAGGGCGCAGAGCACCGCCAGCGCAGCGGTCAGCATTTCAAGAGTCCATCTTGGTTTTTGTTTCATGAAGTGTTATGCCTCCTGCGGGCAGACTCAGACCTCCATCAGGATGGGGAGGATCATGGGGCTGCGCTTGGTGCGGCGGTAGATATAGCTGCTCAGGGCCTCGCGCACCCGGGTCTTGACGCTGTTCCAGTCGCGGACGTGCTCGTCCACGCAGCGGTCAAGAGCCGTCTCCACGATGCTCTGGGCGCCGTCCATCAGGCTCTCGTTCTCCCGCACATAGACGAAGCCGCGGCTCACGAGGTCGGGGCCGGCCAGAACTTTGCCGGTCTTGCTGTCCACGGTGGCCACGATGATGACGAGGCCGTCCTCAGACAGATGCTTGCGGTCCCGCAGGACGACGTTGCCCACATCGCCCACGCCGAGGCCGTCCACCATGACGGCGCCCGCCGTCACCGGCTCGCCCAGCTTCATCTCGTCCTGGCTGAGGATGATGTTGGAGCCGTTCTCGGCAATGAGGATGTTGCTGGTGGGGATGCCGAGGCTTGCCGCCGTGATGGCGTGCTTTTTCAGCTGCTTATATTCGCCGTGGACGGGCAGGAAATACTTGGGTCTGGTCAGGGTGAGCATCAGCTTCTGCTCTTCCTGACAGGCGTGGCCGGAGACGTGGACGTCGTACATCCCCTCATAGATGACCTCTGCGCCCAGCAGGAGCAGACCGTTGACGATCTTGGTCACGCTCTTCTCGTTGCCGGGGATGGGCTTGGCCGAGATGATGATGAAGTCGCCGGGGCCGACGCGCACCTGACGGTGGCTGCAGGAAGCCATCCGGCTCAGGGCGCTCAGAGGCTCGCCCTGACTGCCGGTGGTCACCAGCACCACCTGCTCCGGCGGATACTGGTTGATCTCATCGATGCTGATGAGGGTGCCTTCCGGGATGTGCATATAGCCCAGCTCCTGGGCCATGGCGGTATTGTTGACCATGCTGCGGCCGCTGAAGGCCACCTTGCGGCCATCCTCCACGGCGAGGTCGATGATCTGCTGGACGCGGTAGATGTTGGACGCGAAGGTCGCAATGATGATGCGCTTGTTCTGCGCCCGGGCAAACAGGCTGCGGACACCGTCGGCCACCTTCTGCTCGGTGGCGGTGAAGCCGGGACGCTCCGCGTTGGTG
Source organism: Faecalibacterium sp. Marseille-P9312 (assembly GCF_902497445.1). NCBI lineage: Bacteria > Bacillati > Bacillota > Clostridia > Eubacteriales > Oscillospiraceae > Faecalibacterium > Faecalibacterium sp. Marseille-P9312. The sequence continues at coordinate 634 of NZ_CABVEW010000020.1, read as the reverse complement.
GAGTCGCTCAGCAGAGCCAGTACCCCCTTCTGGCCGTACTCAGACAGGGTGGCAAGGTCGGTGGGGCCGCAGGCCAGCGGGGTGTAGTCGATCTTGAAGTCGCCGGTCTGGATGATGGTGCCGGCCGGGCTGTCGATGGCGAAAGCCACCGCGTCCGGGATGGAGTGGTTCACATGGATGGGCTCCACGGTGAAGCAGCCCAGCTTGAGCTTCTGGCGGGGAGTGATCTCCACGAATTTGGTCTTGCCTGCAAGGCCGAACTCCTCCAGCTTGTTGCGGATGAGGCCGCAGGTCAGGCGGGTGCCGTAGATGGGCAGATCGAACTTCTGCAGCAGGTAGGGGATGCTGCCGATGTGGTCCTCATGGCCGTGGGTGATGAGCAGGCCCTTGATCTTATCCTTATTCTGCACCACAAAGGTGAAGTCGGGGATGACCATATCGACGCCGAACATATCGTTATCCGGGAAAACGAGGCCGCAGTCCACGATGATCATATCGCCGCAGCACTCGTAGACCGTCATATTCTTGCCCACTTCGCCGAGGCCGCCCAGCGGATAGATATGGATGGGCGTCCTCGGCGAAGTGGGCAAGAATATGACGGTCTACGAGTGCTGCGGCGATATGATCATCGTGG
>NZ_CABVEW010000019.1:0-62974 GCF_902497445.1 Faecalibacterium sp. Marseille-P9312 | reverse complement strand
GGGGGGGGGGGGGTACAATTTAAAAAAAAAAATGCGCCCTCCACAAAAAAGAGCGCAAAAAGCACAAGAAAGCGTAGAAAAAGAAAGGAAACCACCATGAAAAAGAACAGCGCATTCCGCCGGGCAGCAGCTCTGATGGCAGCGTTGAGCATCACAGTGTCTCTGGCGGCTCCGGCCTTTGCAGCGACCTCAAGGACCTACTATATCGACTACGGCGATATTACCATCACCAAAGATGAGCATGGCAAACAGACCGTCCAACAGGGCGACAGTGAGGCAGAGAAGATTGGGGACGATGATGAGATCATCATCACCACCTATAAAAAGGCCGCCACCACGCTGGAGAGCGACCTGGAAGGTCCCGCAGCAGAGGATTCCGGCTTTGGCCCTGTGGTAGAGGACAACTACCAGCCTGCTCCCCCGGCCCAGCCGGAGGACGCCGAGCAGCCGGAAGGCGCAGACCAGCCGGAGGACGCTGAGGAACCGGAAGATGCAGACCAGCCGGAGAACGCTGAGGAGTCGGAGAACACTGAGGAGTCGGAGAACACTGACCGGCAGGAAAGCGCCGGGCAGCAGCCCCAGCCCCAGCAGGCAGCCCCGGCTGATGCTGCCCCTGCAGCCCCGGCCCCGGCAAATGGCTTTTGCAAAAACATCATTACGGTGATCAACAACGCTGCCACGGCGCTGAAACTCACCCTGAAAGACGTAAAGATCGATGTGAGCGACACCGGAGACTTTGCGACTAGTGGAAAGGCCGCCCTGAGCGTTCAGGGAAAGGGCAATGTGGAGATCGAGCTGGACGGCAAGAACGAGCTGAAAAGCGGCTATGACAGGGCGGGCCTTGAAAAAAACACCTCTGAAGGCACGCTGACCCTGAAGGACGATAATAAAGACGGCAGCCTGAAGGCTACCGGAGGCGATAGTGGTGCCGGCATCGGCGGCGGCGGACAATGGGGCGACGCCAGCGGCGAAAACATCACCATCACCGGCGGCAGCGTGACCGCTACCGGTGGCAAATGGGCTGCTGGCATCGGCGGCGTAGGCAACGGCAAAAACATCACCATCACCGGCGGCACGGTGAACGCTACCGGCACCGATGGTGGTGCTGGCATCGGCGGCGGCTCCAGGAGCAGCGGCGAAGCCATCACCATCACCGGCGGCACGGTGAACGCTACCGGCACCGATGGTGGTGCCGGCATCGGCGGCGGTGATGAGGGCAGCGGCGAAGACATCACCATCACCGGCGGCACGGTGAACGCTGCCGGAGGCGACTATGGTGCCGGCATCGGCGGCGGCATCAGCGGCGTCGGCAAAAACATCACCATCGCCGGCGGCAGGGTGACCGTTGCCGGTGGCGACTATGGTGCCGGCATCGGCGGCGGTTTCCGGGGCAACGGCGAAAACATCACCATCACCGGCGGCACGGTGACTGCTGCCGGTGGCAATGGTGCGGGCATCGGCGGCGGTGAGGAGGGCGACGGCAAAAACATCACCATCACCGGCGGCACGGTGACTGCTAAGGGACGCCTCGGTGGTGCCGGCATCGGCGGCGGTGAGCAGGGCAACGGCGAAGATATCACCATCACCGACGGAACTGTGAACGCTGCCGGTGGCGTCAGTGGTGCTGGCATCGGCGGCGGTGTCAATGGCATCGGCAGCAAGGTCACCGTGAGCGGAGCCGCTCAGGTGACAGCGACCGCCGGCAAGAGCGATGGCTCCTACGGTGCCGGTGCTACCATCGGTGACGGCAGCAAGAGAACATATGAGAATGGCGTCTACACCTATTCCGACGGCAAGGAGATCCAGGCGGACATCAAAGGCCTGACCACCGGCTACATCCACCACATCATCTACGAGCAGGACGGCACCACCATAAAGAAGGAGTGGTGGGAGCCGGAGCGCCCCAAGCCCACTCCGGACGCCCCGAATGCTCCGGCAGAGGAGAGCAATGAGGTGGACCTGGGTACCCCCGGCCTCCATGTGGAGACGCTGGAGGGTGTCCTCCTGCCTTTTAACGCCCAGCAGCAGGGCAGCACCCTGCGGGTGACGTCCAACACTCTGGCCGCCCGGCTCCACGGCACCCGGCAGGCGCTGGAGGCTCTGCAGGAGCAGGGGGTGGAGCAGATCCAGTTTGTCACCACCCTCAAGACGACCACCCTGTCAGTGGCAGAGCTGCTGGCAGAGGGGGGTAGCTGGTTTGCTCTGGAGCACGACGGCCTTGGGAGCCGGCAGCTGAACGCAGCTCAGGCCGAGAGCCTGAAGTGCCAGAGGCGCTAAAAAATACAGACCCCTTACAGGGGCCGCCTTGGGGAACCACCCGGGGCGGCCCCTTTTTGTTGTATAACAGGTATAAGGCCCGGCCCCCGGGGGCATACTGGTGTCGGCGGGGTTTTCCACAGAAAAAGCTGCCGCCCGATTGTGCATTCTGCACAGAAAATCGGCCGGGAGATGAAACGGAGCAAATAAAAAAGAAAATCTGCGTTTTTTCGAAAAAACACTTGCCAAATGCACGAAGATGTGATAGAATATCTCTCGGCTGCAAAGGGCTTGTGCGATACAAGTCGTGCAGGCCAGCGATATGCGTAGATGCGGGAGGTTGTCATCCGGCGATAGCTGAGATGGGTTATTTCCGCGGAGTATGTCCGATCTTAGAACCGGGCGAAAGAATTACTGACAGCGATGGAATACGTTCCCCCGGCAGGGCGACCTGCGAAACGGGCGGAACCAATGTTCGGATTTGATTTGCTAATAGATTTCCGGGAGAACTGCCGAGCGGTTCACCGGTTTTTCTAGTGCCAAATCGAGGAACACCCGGAACTGTGTAGAGCAATTTATCGGCTCGCCTAGGGCAAAACAATTTTTCAGGAGGCGTAAGCAATGGCAGTCAAAGAGAAAATCAGAATCCGTCTGCAGAGCTATGATGCTCAGCTGATCGATGCCGCAGCAGAGAAGATCGTGGAGACCGCAAAGCACACGGGTGCCCGCGTGTCCGGCCCCATCCCCCTGCCCACCGATCGTGAGATCGTCACCGTTCTGCGCGCTACCCACAAGTACAAGGATAGCCGCGAGCAGTTCGAGAGCCGCACTCATAAGCGTCTGATCGACATTCTGAAGCCGTCCAACAAGACGGTCGAGGCTCTGATGAGCCTCCAGCTCCCCGCTGGCGTGGACATCGAGATCAAGCTGTAAAAGACACTCGATCAAATTCGATGCCCTCGTTTCCCGAGGGGTCATGTTGGCAGTGACGTGCGCTGCCAACCAATAACCTTTACAGGAGGAAAAGAAAATGGTTAAAGGCATTATCGGCAAGAAAGTCGGTATGACTCAGCTGTTCGATGAGAGCGGCAAGGTCATCCCCGTGACCGTCATCGAGGCTGGTCCCTGCACCGTCGTGCAGAAGAAGACCGTCGAGAGCGATGGTTATCAGGCTGTCCAGCTGGGCTTCGGCGAGGTTTCCGCCAAGAAGGTCAACAAGGCAGCTGCAGGCCACTTCAAGAAGGCAAATGTTGCCCCCAAGAAGACCCTGCGCGAGTTCCGTCTGGAAGATGTCTCCGCAATGAACGTCGGCGATGTGCTGAAGGCTGATGTCTTCGCAGCTGGCGACAAGGTTGACGTCGTGGGCGTCTCCAAGGGCAAGGGCTACCAGGGCGTTATCAAGCGCTACGGTCAGCACCGTCTGCGTGAGAGCCACGGCACCGGCCCGGTGGCACGCCACGCCGGTTCCAACGGCTCCACTTCTACCCCGTCTCGCGTGTTCCCCGGCAAGCGCCTGCCCGGCCACATGGGCTTTGTGCGCGTCACCGTGCAGAACCTGACCGTTGTCAAGGTTGACACCGAGAACAATCTGATCGCTGTCAAGGGTGCGGTCCCCGGTTCCAAGGGCACCATCGTCACTCTGGCCAACAGCGTGAAGGCGTAAGGAGGAAAGCTACAATGGCAAAGTTTAACGTAGTCGATATGAACGGTCAGCATGTTAGCGAGATCGAGCTTTCCGACGCCGTGTTCGGTATCACCCCGAACGAGAAGGCTGTCCACATTGCTGTGGTGAACTTCCTGGCCAACCAGCGTCAGGGCACCCAGAACACCAAGATCCGCATGGAAGTTTCCGGCGGCGGCAAGAAGCCCTGGCGCCAGAAGGGCACCGGCCACGCTCGTCAGGGTTCCATCCGTGCACCGCAGTGGACTCACGGCGGCGTCGCTCTGGGCCCCAAGCCCCGCAGCTACAACTACCACATCAACAACAAGGTCAAGCGCCTGGCTCTGCTGAGCGTCCTGTCCGACAAGGCTGCCAATGGCAACATGGTCGTTGTTGATAAGTTCGCCTGCGACGAGTACAAGACCAAGACTGTTGTCTCCATGCTGAACGCCGTCGGCGCTGGCAAGAAGAACCTGCTGGTCAATGAGACTGTCGATGCAAAGTTCGTCAAGAGCGCTGGCAACATCGCCGGCGTCAAGACCACCTTCGCAGGCAGCGTGAACACCTACGATGTGCTGAACGCCGACAAGCTGATCATCAGCGTTGGCGCAGCGAAGAAGCTCGAGGAGGTGCTTGGCTAATGAAAACCGCACATGATATTATCCTGAAGCCGGTCATTACCGAGAACTCCATGGCCGGTATCGCTGACAAGAAGTACACCTTCAAGGTCGCTACCGATGCTACCAAGGTCGAGATCGCCCAGGCTGTCGAGGTCCTGTTCCCCGGCGTCAAGGTCTCCAAGGTCAACACCATCTCTGTCCGCGGTCGTTTCCGCCGTCAGGGTATGCATGCTGGTTACACCGCCGCTTCCAAGAAGGCGATCGTGACCCTGACCAAGGACTCCAAGGAGATCGAGTTCTTCAACAGCATGGTCTGATAGAACCCACCGAGGGTTCCTCTATGGGGATATGACCCCGATAATAATTCATAAGATAAACAAAGGAGAATAGCACAATGGCTATCAAAAAGTATGGCCCCACTACTCCGGGCCGCCGCGGCATGACCGTCACGGATTACAGCGTCCTGTCCAAGGTCGCTCCCGAGCGCAGCCTGCTGGAGCCCATGAAGAAGCACAGCGGCCGCAACAACACCGGTCGTATCACCGTCCGCCATCAGGGCGGCGGCAACCGCACCAAGTATCGTGTCATCGACTTCAAGCGTCAGAAGACCGATATGCCCGCTACCGTCAAGACTCTGGAGTACGATCCGAACCGCAGCGCATTCATCGCTCTGGTCGAGTACACTGACGGTGTCAAGAGCTACATCATCGCTCCCGACGGCCTGAAGGTCGGCGATGTTGTCATCAGCGGCAAGGGCGCCGACATCAAGCCCGGCAACTGCCTGCCCTTCGAGAACATCCCCGTCGGTACCATCATCCACAACATCGAGCTGTATCCCGGCCGCGGCGCTCAGCTGGTTCGTTCCGCTGGCAACATGGCTCAGCTGATGGCTAAGGAGAATGGCTACGCTCTGGTCCGTCTGCCCTCTGGTGAGATGCGCAATGTGCCTGTCAACTGCACCGCAGTTATCGGTCAGGTCTCCAACATCGACCACGAGAACGTCAACCTGGGCAAGGCTGGCCGTAAGCGCCACATGGGCGTCCGTCCCGGCAGCCGTGGTACCGTCATGAACCCCTGCGACCACCCCCACGGCGGTGGCGAGGGCCGCGCACCTGTTGGCCACTCCGGTCCTATGACTCCCTGGGGCAAGCCTGCTCTGGGTCTCAAGACTCGCAAGCATCATAAGCGCTCCGATAAGCTCATCGTGAAGCGTGCTAAGTAAGAGAGGAGTTTAAGACAATGGGTAGAAGCATTAAAAAAGGTCCTTTCGTCCAGGCTGCTCTTCTGAAGCACGTTGAAGCTATGAACGCTTCCGGCAAGAAGCAGGTCATCAAGACCTGGAGCCGCGCCTCCACGATCTTCCCCGAATTCGTTGGTCACACCTTTGCCGTCCACGACGGCCGCAAGCATGTGCCTGTGTACGTGACCGAGGACATGGTTGGCCACAAGCTGGGTGAGTTCGTTCCCACCCGTACCTTTAAGGGCCACACCGGTAATTCGAAGTAAGAGAAGGAGGAACACAACATGGAAGCTCGGGCAATTCTTCGTTATGCCCGCATTAGTCCTCGTAAGGTGTCCATCGTTATGGATCTGATCCGTAACAAGCCCCTGGACGAAGCGCTGGCAATCCTGCAGTACACCCCGAAGGCCGCTTGTGAGCCCCTTCTGAAGCTGGTGAAGTCTGCAGCCGCAAATGCGGAAAACAACTTCAATATGGACAAGAACAACCTCTACGTCGCCGAGTGCTACGTCTGCCCCGGCCCGACGCTGAAGCGCATGATGCCTCGTGCACAGGGCCGCGGCTACCGCATCCTGAAGCGCACCAGCCACATGACCGTTGTTCTGAAAGAGAAAGAGTAAGGAGGGAAAACAATGGGCCAGAAAGTAAATCCGCACGGCATTCGTGTCGGCGTTATTAAAGACTGGGACAGCCGCTGGTTTGCCTCCAAGAAGGATTTCAGCGATAACCTCGTCGAGGATCACAAGATCCGCACTGAGCTGAAGGCTCAGCTGAAGGACGCTGGCGTCCCCAAGATCGAGATCGAGCGCACTGTGGATCCTTCCACTTCCGCTCCCCGCGTTACCGTCAACATCTACTGCGCTAAGCCCGGTATGGTGATCGGTAAGGGCGGCGAAGAGCGTGTTGCTCTGCAGAACAAGCTGACCAAGGAGTATGGCAAGACGGTTATCGTCAACGTCATCGAGGTCAAGAGCGCTGCTACCAACGCTCAGCTGGTTGCCGAGGACATCGCTCGTCAGCTGGAGAACCGCGTTACCTTCCGCCGCGCTATGAAGCAGTGCATGCGTAACGCTATGAGCCCCCGCGATCGCGCAACTGTCCCTGCAAAGGGCATCAAGGCAATGTGCTCCGGCCGTCTGGGCGGCGCTGACATCGCCCGCGTCGAGAGCTACCACGAGGGCACCATTCCCCTGCAGACCCTGCGTGCCGACATCGACTACGGCTTCGCTGAGGCTGCCACCACCTACGGCCGCATCGGCGTCAAGGTCTGGGTCTACAAGGGCGAGGTCCTCAAGAGCGCTAAGAACGCTCAGAAGAAGGAAGGAGGCAACAAGTAATGTTACTGCCTAAGCGTGTTAAGTACCGCCGCGTCCAGCGCGGCCGCATGACCGGCAAGGCTACCCGCGGCAACGTGGTGTGCCAGGGCCAGTACGGCCTTGTTGCTCTGGAGCCGGCATGGATCTCCTCCACTCAGATCGAGGCTGCCCGTGTTGCCATGACTCGTTACATCAAGCGTGGCGGCAAGGTGTGGATCAAGATCTTCCCCGATAAGCCCGTTACTGAGAAGCCCGCTGAGACCCGCATGGGTTCCGGTAAAGGCTCTCCCGAGTACTGGGTCGCTGTTGTCAAGCCCGGCCGCGTTCTGTTCGAGCTGGCAGATGTCGATGAGGCAACTGCTCGTGAGGCTCTGCGCCTGGCTATGCACAAGCTGCCCATCAAGTGCAAATTTGTTGTCCGTGAGGACTCCGTGAAGGAGGATGGCACCAATGAAGGCTAATGAACTCCGCGAAATGCAGACCGCAGAGCTGACCAGCAAGCTGGCAGACCTGAAGGCCGAGCTGTTTAACCTGCGCTTCCAGCATGCCATCAACCAGCTGGAGAACCCCGGCCGCATCGAAGCAGTCAAGAAGGACATCGCCCGTGTGATGACCGTTCTGGCTGAGAAGCAGTAAGGAGGTTAAACGATGGAAGAACGTAATCTGAGAAAGACCCGCGTCGGCGTCGTCGTGTCCGACAAGATGGATAAGACCATCGTGGTTGCCGTTAAGGATAGCGTGCAGCACCCCCTGTACAAGAAGATCCTGAAGCGTACCGCAAAGTTCAAGGCTCGTGACGAGCAGAACGAGTGCGGCATCGGTGACCGTGTTGAGATCATGGAGTGCCGCCCCCTGTCCAAGGATGTGCGCTGGCGCCTGGTCCGTATCGTTGAGAAGGCAAAGTAAGTTTCTTTGCCCGCTGCTTTGAACAGTTTGAAAGGAGATATCTGAAATGGTTCAGATGCAAACTTATCTCAAAGTTGCCGACAACACCGGTGCCAAGGAGCTGATGTGCTTCCGCGTGCTGGGCGGCACCCGCAAGAGATACGCAAACATTGGTGACGTCGTGGTCTGCTCTGTCAAGAAGGCAGCCCCCGGCGGCTCCGTTAAGAAGGGCGACGTCGTCAAGGCTGTCATCGTGCGCAGCAAGCATGGCGTCCGCCGCGACGACGGCTCCTACATCCGTTTCGATGAGAACGCCGCCGTTATCGTCATGGCCGACAAGAGCCCCAAGGGTACTCGTATCTTTGGACCCGTCGCTCGCGAGCTGCGCGATGCCGGCTACACCAAGATCCTGAGCCTGGCTCCGGAATCGCTGTAAGGAGGTTTTAAAAATGAATAATCTTCATGTTAAAACCGGCGACAACGTAATGATCATCAGCGGCAAGGACAAGGGCCACACTGGTAAGGTCCTGCAGGTCAGCCCCTCTGAGAACAAGGTCATCGTTGAGGGCCAGAACATGGTTACCAAGCACGTCAAGCCCCGCCGTCAGGGCGAGCAGGGCGGTATCGTCAAGGCTGAGGGTGCAATGTACGCATCCAAGGTCATGCCCATCTGCCCCAAGTGCGGCAAGGCCGTGCGTGTGGGCCACGTCGAGAAGGACGGTAAGATGGTCCGCGTCTGCAAGAAGTGCGGCGCTGAGCTGTAAGAAAGGAGTAAGGAACAATGGCTCGTTTGAAAGAACAGTATGTCAATGAAATTGCTCCTGCTCTGAACAAGAAGTTCGGTTACAAGAGCGTTATGCAGATCCCCAAGCTGGACAAGGTCGTCATCAATGTTGCCTGCGGCGAAGCTAAGGACAACGAGAAGATCCTGGAAGCTGTCATGAAGGATCTGGGCCAGATCACTGGCCAGAAGGCGGTCGTCTGCCGTGCCAAGAAGAGCGTCGCTAACTTCAAGCTGCGCCAGGGCACTCCCATCGGCTGCAAGGTCACCCTGCGCGGTGAGCGTATGTACGAGTTCGTCGATCGTTTCTTCAACATCGCACTGCCCCGTGTCCGCGACTTCCGCGGCATCAACGGCAACGGTTTTGACGGTCGCGGCAACTTTGCATGCGGCATCAAGGAGCAGATCATCTTCCCCGAGATCGACTTCGAGAAGGTCGATGCAGTCCGCGGCATGGATGTCTGCTTCGTTACCACCGCTAAGACCGACGAAGAGGGCAAGGAGCTGCTGAAGGCTCTGGGCGCTCCGTTCGCTGAGAATAACTAAGGAGGAGATTACAATGGCTAAACTGTCTATGAAGCTCAAGCAGTCTCGTCCTGCTAAGTTCTCTACCCGTGCATACACCCGCTGCCGCATCTGCGGCCGCCCCCACTCCGTGCTACGCAAGTACGGCGTGTGCCGTGTGTGCTTCCGTGAGCTGGCCTACAAGGGCGAGATCCCGGGCGTCAAGAAGGCTTCCTGGTAATTAACCAGAGGGCTGGATAACAAGTCGGATTCCGCCCCGGGGCAACGATGTTTCGGGGCGGTATCATTATAAAACAAATGAGAGCTAATCTAAGGAGGTTAGTGGCAAATGCAGATTACTGATCCTATCGCGGACCTGCTGACTCGCATCCGCAACGCTAGCACTGCCAAACACCCTTCTGTGGAGATCCCCGCTTCCAACATGAAGAAGGCTATCTGCCAGATCCTGGTTGACGAGGGCTACATCAAGGGCATGCAGGTGAAGAACGACACCGTTCAGGGCACCATCGTTGTCACCCTGAAGTACCAGGCTAACGGCGAGCCCGTTATCGCTGGTCTGCGCCGTGTGTCCAAGCCGGGCCTGCGCATCTACACCAACTGCGAGGATATGCCGAAGGTCATGAAGGGCCTGGGCACCGCAATCATTTCCACCTCTAAGGGCATCATGACCGATAAGGCTGCTCGTGCTGCGCACGTTGGCGGCGAGGTCCTGGCCTTTGTGTGGTAAGAAAGGGGTAAAAGACAATGTCGAGAATTGGAAGAAAACCCATCGTCATTCCTGCCGGCGTTACTGTCACTGTCGATGAGGCAGCACACAGCGTCACCGTCAAGGGCCCCAAGGGCAGCCTGAATTCCAACTATCATCCCCTCATGACCGTCAAGGTCGAGGGCAATGAGGTTTTGGTTACCCGCCCCAATGACGAACCCGAGGCCCGCAGCCTGCACGGCCTGACCCGCAGCAACATCGCCAACATGGTGAACGGTGTTGTCCACGGCTACGAGAAGAAGCTGGAGATCGTGGGCGTCGGCCTGCGCTGCCAGAAGCAGGGATCCAACCTGGTCATGAACCTGGGCTTCTCTCATCAGGTGAACATCCCTGATACTGAGGATTGCACCATCGTGTGGCAGGATCCCAACCACTTCACTGTTACCGGTATCGATAAGCAGAAGGTCGGCCAGTATGCTGCTGAGATCCGCGCCAAGAAGCCGCCTGAGCCTTACAAGGGCAAGGGCATCCGCTACGAGGGCGAGGTCGTCAAGCACAAAGAAGGCAAGGCCGGCAAGGGCAAGAAATAAGGTAAGGAGTGAAAGACAATGGTTAAGCAGATCGACAAGAACGAAGCTCGTCTTCGTCGTCATCGCCGCGTTCGTAACAAGATCAGCGGCACCGCAGCACGTCCTCGCCTGGATGTTTTCCGCTCCGCCAAGCACATCTACGCTCAGATCATCGACGATGAGCAGGGCGTTACTCTGGTGTCGGCGTCCACTATGGACAAGGACTTCAATGGTTTCGGCGGCAACGTCGAGGCCGCAGCTGAGATCGGCAAGAAGATCGCAGCAAAGGCTCTGGAAAAGGGCATCACCGAGGTCGTTTTCGACCGTGGCGGTTACGTTTATCATGGCCGTGTTAAGGCCCTGGCTGATGGCGCCCGTGAGGGCGGCCTGAAGCTGTAATGAGAGGAGGAAACACATTATGGCTATGAGAAACCGTGAAGACGACGGCATGATCACCAAGGTTGTCTCCATCAACCGCGTTTCCAAGACTGTCAAGGGCGGCCGCATCATGAAGTTTGCCGCTCTGGTTGTCGTGGGCGACGGCAAGGGCACCATCGGTTACGGCATCGGCAAGTCCGGCGAAGTGCCTGAGGCAATTCGCAAGGGCGAGGCTGCTGCTAAGAAGAATATGCACAAGGTTGCCATGAAGGGCACCACTATCCCCCACGAGATCGTCGGTAAGTACGGCGCAGGCGCAGTCCTGCTGAAGCCGGCTGCCGCCGGTACCGGCATGATCGCTGGCGGCCCCGTGCGTGCCGTCATCGAGGCTGCCGGCATCAAGGACATTCGTGCGAAGTCTATGCGTTCCAACAACCCCATCAATGTTGTGTCTGCTACCTTCGCAGGTCTGTGCGGCCTGGTCAGCGCAGAGTCTGTTGCTGAGAAGCGCGGCAAGACCGTGAAAGAAATTCTGGGTTAAGGAGGTAACAAACCATGGCAGATAAGATGCTCAAGATCGAGCTGAAGAAGAGCCTGATCGGCCGCGGCGCTAAGCAGATCGCTACCGCTGAGGCTCTGGGCCTGAAGAAGCCGGGCGACGTTACCGTTCAGCCTGACAATGCCGCTACGCAGGGCAAGATCGCTAAGATCGGCTTCCTGCTCAGCGTCACCGAAGCCTAATCAGGGGGGATACGCATAATGAAACTTCATGAACTGCACGCGATTCCCGGCGCAAACAAGGCTGTGACCCGCAAGGGCCGCGGCATTGGCTCCGGCAATGGCAAGACTGCCGGTTTCGGCAGCAAGGGCCAGAAGGCCCGTTCCGGCGTGAAGCACGCTGGTTTCGAGGGCGGCCAGATGCCTCTGGCACGCCGCCTGCCGAAGTTCGGCTTTAACAACATCTTTGCTACCCAGTACGCCATCGTCAACGTGGCCGATCTGGAGGCAGCTTTCGAGGCCGGCGAAGTCGTCGACACCGAGGCTCTGAAGGCAAAGGGTCTGGTCAAGAAGACCCTGGACGGCGTTAAGGTCCTGGGCAACGGCGAGCTGACTAAGGCTCTGACCGTTAAGGCCGCAGCCTATTCCGCTTCTGCCAAAGAGAAAATCGAGAAGGCAGGCGGAAAGGCTGAGGTGATGTAAGGTGTTCCAGACATTCCGTAACGCATGGAAGATCCCCGAGCTTAAAAATCGTCTCCTGTTCACGCTGGCGATCCTCGTGGTGTATCGTTTGGGCTGTGCTATCCCGGTGCCTTTCGTGACCAGCTCTGCGCTGACGCAGATGTTCTCGAACGGCAACATGCTCACATATCTTGATATGATGAGCGGCGGCGCACTGTCCCGGTGCACGCTCTTCGCGTTAGGTGTGACACCCTATATCAACGCATCCATCATCGTGCAGCTGCTCACTGTGGCCATCCCCTCGCTGGAAAACATTGCGAAGGAACCGGACGGCCAGCAGAAGCTGCAGCAGATCACCCGGTATGCCGGCGGCATCATTGCTCTGATCATGAGCCTCGGCTACTACTTTGTGGTCCGTAACATGGGCGCACTGAAGTACACTTCCGGCGCGGCTGGTATCTTTACCGCCGTGGTCATCATTGCGACCTTCACCGCAGGTGCTCAGCTGATCACCTGGTGCGGCGAGCAGATCGATGACAAGGGCATCGGCAACGGCCTGTCCCTTCTGATCTTCTCTTCGATCGTTTCCAACTGGTCTTCTCTCTACACCACGGTGGCTGGTCTGCTGACCCGCGCCGCCGCTGGCGAGAGCCAGTTCTACATCTTCCTGCCCCTGCTGCTCGTTCTGGCACTGGTCGTGATCGTGTTCATCGTCATTATGACGAACGCTGAGCGCCGCATCACCATCCAGTATGCCAAGCGCGTGGTGGGCCGCAAGCAGATGGGCGGGCAGAACAGCTACCTGCCGCTGAAGCTGAACATGACCGGCGTCATGCCCATCATCTTCGCTTCCGCTCTGGTCTCGATCCCGGGCACGATCGGCAGCTTCATGCAGGTCGACCAGGCTGCGCATCCGTTCTGGTACGCATTCTTCCGTACCTTCAACTATACGTCGCCGCTTTACGTCGTCATCTACCTGCTGCTGATCCTGGCCTTCAACTACTTCTATGTGGCCATCCAGTACAACCCTGTTGAGATCGCCAACAATCTGCGCCGCAACAACGGCTCGATCCCCGGCTTCCGTCCCGGCAAGCCGACCAGCGATTTCATCACCCGCACGCTGAACAAGATCACCCTCATCGGCGCGATCTTCCTCGCTGTGGTGGCTGTGCTGCCTATCGTTCTGGGCAACCTGACCGGTATGAGCATCCAGCTGGGCGGTACCAGTCTGCTGATCGTGGTCGGTGTGGCACTCGATACCACCCGCAGCCTCGACAGCTTCATGACGATGCGCAGCCACAAAGGCTTCCTCGGCTGATCTGTAAAGAATAAGCACTGATGTAAGAAAGCACTGGAAAGGAGAGCATGCTCGGACTTTTCAGTGCTTTTTTGCTTTGGTGAGCCGTTAGCGGTTTCAAACCGCAGCGGACTCAATGAAAAACCATCCTTTATATAAGGAGAGGAGAATTCCTATGAATCTGATTCTGTTGGGCGCCCCCGGCGCAGGCAAAGGCACGCAGGCTGAGATCATCTGCGCAAAGCTGAACATCCCCGCCATCAGCACCGGCAACATCCTCCGCGCGGCTGTCAAGGACGGCACCGAGATGGGCCTGAAGGCAAAGAGCTTCATGGACGCCGGCGCACTGGTCCCCGATGAGGTCATCATTGGCATCCTGAAGGACCGCCTGTCCGAGGCTGACTGTGCAAACGGCTTCATCCTGGACGGTGTGCCCCGCACCATCGCACAGGCAGAGGCTATCGAGAAGATGGGCATCCGCATCGACAAGGTGCTGGAGCTGTCTGTCGCTGACGATGTCATCGTCAACCGCATGGGTGGCCGCCGCGTCTGCGAAAAGTGCGGCGCAAGCTACCACATCGTCAACAAGAAGAGCAAGGTCGAGGGCGTGTGCGACTGCTGCGGCGGCAAGCTCGTCATCCGTAAGGACGACCAGCCCGCTACCGTGCTCGACCGTCTGAAGGCATATCATGAGCAGACGGAGCCGCTGGTGGACTTCTACCGTCAGCGCGGCAAGCTGGCTGTCATCCCCTTCAACGATTCCATTGAGGCGACCACGGCAGAAATCATGAAGGCTTTGGAGGCATAAAAGTGATTCAGATCAAGAATGCGAAAGAGCTGGACGGTATGCGCAAGGCAAATGCCCTGAGCGCAGCTGCCCTGAAATACGGCGGTGAACATATCGAGGCAGGTATGACCACCTGGGAGCTGGATAAGCTGATCTACGACTTCATCGTGAAGCACGGCGGCATCCCCAACTTCAAGGGTCTGTACGGTTTCCCCGGAACGGCCTGCATCAGTTTGAACGATACCATCATCCATGGTATCCCTTCGCATGACATCGTCATCCGCCCGGGTGACATCGTGAGCATTGATACCGGCGCAAAGGTCGACGGCTTCAACGGCGACAACGCCTGCACCTATGCAGTGGGCAAGATCGATCTGGAGGCTCAGCGCCTGCTGGACGTCACCAAGGCCTCTCTCTATAAGGGCATCGAGCAGGCTGTGGCCGGCAACCGCATCGGCGACATCGGCTATGCCGTCCAGAGCTACTGCGAGGACGCCGGCTTCTCCGTCGTCCGCGAGTTCGTGGGCCACGGCACCGGCAGGGAGCTGCACGAAGACCCCGAAGTGCCGAACTACGGCCATCAGGGCCGTGGCCCCCGTCTCGTCCCCGGTATGACCATCGCCATCGAGCCCATGATCTGCCAGTACGACTGCAAGATCACCCAGGCCAAGGACGGCTGGACGGTCAAGACCAAGGACGGCGGTCTGGCTGCTCACTTCGAGCATTCCATAGCCATCCTCAAGGACCGCACCGAGATCATGACCCGGAGCTGGGATGATCCCAGCTTCGACCCCGATACCTTCAGCTTCAAGTAAGGCTTGAGACCGAGACCTCCCTTTCCGGGGAGGTCTTTTTGGTTTTGAAAGACGTTATTTATGCAATTCTGACAAGTTTTGGTGAAAAAGATTCATCTTCACGGTGGAAATGGCAATGCAGAGAGCGGAAAAAGACCGTTTTGAAAAAGCAAGAATTTTTTATCGGAAATACGGAAAAAACCACTTGCAAAATGGACACAAAAGGTGTATAATCTATAAATGGCCGTGACAGCCAGATGCTTTCTCGGTGGACAGGGATCTTCTGCCCACTTTGCGGATTTTGTGCCGCAGGAGAAGAAGTATGTGGCTTTCATCGCCGCCTGTCCGTCCCAACACGACAAACTGAGCAGATCCAATGAGGAGGCAATTAGCTTGTCTAAAGAAGACGTCATCGAAATTGAAGGCATCGTGCGTGAAGCCATGCCCAACGCCATCTTTAAGGTGGAAATGTTGAGCGAGGACAAGAACACCGGGAAGCTCACTCCCAGTGGTCACATCCTCTTAGCGCACATCTCCGGCAAGCTGCGGACCAATTTCATCCGTATCCTGCCCGGGGACAAGGTAACCGTGGAAATGTCGCCCTACGACTTGTCGAAGGGCCGCATCACCTGGCGCTCCAAATAAGCACCAGGGTATCAACCAAAAGGAGGTTCAACATCATGAAGGTCAAGCCTTCCGTGAAACCCATCTGCGAAAAGTGCAAGGTCATCCGCCGCAAAGGCCGCGTGATGGTCATCTGCCAGAACCCCAAGCATAAGCAGCGCCAGGGCTAATTCGGGCGCCTGGGGGTCAAGTGCGTAGAGTCCCGGCGCAGACCCCGACACTGACATGGGATGATTTTTGGAGGAAAACTACTATGGCACGTATTGCCGGCGTTGACCTGCCCCGCGAGAAGCGCGTTCAGGTGGGTCTCACCTACGTTTACGGTATCGGTCAGACCACTGCCAACAAGATCCTGGCAGCCACTGGTATCAACCCCGATACCCGCGTCAAGGACCTGACTCTGGAAGAAGAGGCTAAGATCCGTGACTACATCGATCAGGCTAACATCATCGTCGAGGGCGACCTGCGTCGTAATGTCGCTCTGGACATCAAGCGCCTGGTTGAGATCCAGTCCTTCCGTGGCACCCGCCATCGTAAGAACCTGCCCTGCCGTGGCCAGCGCACCAAGACCAATGCACGTACCTGCAAGGGTCCCAAGCGCACGGTCGCTAACAAGAAGAAGTAAGGAGGTTCTGAGAAATGGCAAGTGCAAATAACGCCAAGAAGGGCGCAAATGTCCGCATGAAGCGGAAAGAGCGTAAGAACATTGCAGCCGGTCAGGCTCACATCCAGTCTACGTTCAACAATACTGTCGTCACCATCACCGACCTGCAGGGTAATGCAGTGTCTTGGTGCTCCTCTGGCTCCCTGAACTTCCGCGGCAGCCGCAAGAGCACTCCGTTTGCAGCTCAGTCTGCAGCAGAGACCGCTGCCAAGGTCGCTATCGAGCATGGCATGAAGACCGTTGAGGTCTACGTCAAGGGCCCCGGCGCTGGCCGTGAGTCCGCTATTCGTGCGCTTCAGGCCACCGGTCTGGAAGTCACCCTCATCAAGGACGTGACTCCCATCCCCCACAACGGCTGCCGTCCCCCGAAGCGCCGTCGTGTCTGATCGAAGGAGGAAACTGAATTATGGCAAAGAATACGCAGCCTATCGCAAAGCGTTGCAAGGCCCTGGGCATTTCTCCTGCGGTCATGGGCTATGCAAAGAAGAATACTACCCGCAACTCCAATGGCAACATGCGCAAGAAGCAGTCTGAGTACGCTACTCAGCTGAAGGAGAAGCAGAAGGTCAAGTTCATCTACGGCGTTCTGGAGAAGCAGTTCCACAACGCTTACCTGAAGGCTGAGGCTATGCCCGGCAAGACCGGTGAGAACCTGCTTCAGCTCATGGAGCGCCGTCTGGACAACGTCGTGTTCCGTCTGGGCTTTGCTCAGACCCGCCGCGACGCTCGTCAGCTGGTCTCTCACGCTCACTTCACCGTCAACGGCAAGAAGGTCAACATCCCCTCTTACCTCATCAAGGCCGGTGACGTCATCGAGGTCCGTGAGTCCAGCCGCAGCTCTGCGAAGTTCGCTAAGCTGACTGGCCCCGAGGCCCCTGTCGTGGCTCTGCCCTCCTGGCTGGACCGCGAGGCTGGCACCCTGAAGGGCGTCGTCAACAAGCTCCCCGAGCGCAGCGACATCGACTACGAAGTTGCAGAGCACCTCATCGTCGAGCTGTACTCCAAGTAATCCATTAAGAAGGCCTGGCCTTCCGTGTGGATGGCCGGTTTTCGCATTCTTTTCTTTGAAAGAATTTAATAATGGGCCGATGGCAACATCGGTTTGACAAGGAGGGCATAGATATGATGGAGATTGAACGTCCCAAAATCGAAACGGCAAGCCTGTCTCCCGACGGCCGCTACGGCAAGTTCGTGGCAGAGCCTCTGGAGCGTGGCTTTGGCATCACACTGGGCAACAGCCTGCGTCGTGTGCTTCTTTCCTCTCTGCCCGGTGTCGCCGTGACCAGCGTCAAGATCGACGGCGTGGTTCACGAGTTCTCCACCATTGAGGGCGTCAAGGAAGACGTTACCGAGATTGTCCTGAACCTGAAGGGTATCGCTGCAAAGCTGTACACCGACGGTCCGAAGACAGTGCGTGTTGAGGCAGTTGGCCCCTGTGAGGTCACCGCCGACAACATCAAGCAGGGCGATGATATTGAGATCCTGAACCCTGAGTGGCACATCGCAACCCTGGGCGAGGGCGGCAAGCTCGTCATGGAGCTGACCTTCGATAAGGGTCGCGGCTATGTGCCCGCTGAGCGCAACAAGCAGGCCATCATCGAGAAGAATGACATCAACACTCTTCCCGTTGATAGCATTTACACCCCCGTGCTCAAGGTGAATTATAATGTCGAGAGCACCCGTGTTGGCCAGGCCATCGACTACGACAAGCTGACCATCGAGGTTTGGACGGATGGCACGATCAATGCACAGGAGGCCGTTTCTCTGGCTGCCCGTGTGCTGACCGAGCACCTGAACCTGTTCGTCAACCTGTCCGACGAGGCCGCTGGCGCTGAGATCATGGTGGAGAAGACCAACGACGATAAGGAGAAGGCTCTGGAGATGACCATCGAAGAGCTGGATCTGAGCGTCCGTTCCTTCAACTGCCTCAAGCGCGCCGGCATCAACACGGTGGAGGATCTGGTCAGCAAGAGCGAGGACGAAATGATGAAGGTTCGTAACCTCGGCCGCAAGAGCCTCGAGGAAGTCATGGCGAAGCTGGACTCTCTCGGCTTCAAGCTGAACACAGACGATGAGTAATATTAAAGTTAAGGAGTGAAACGGGATGCCCGGTACCAGAAAGCTCGGTAGAACCAGCGACAGCCGCAACGCTATGATGCGCGCTATGGTTACCTACCTGTTAGAGAATGGCAAGATTGAGACCACTGTCACTCGCGCCAAGGACGTTCGTTCCATGGCCGAGAAGATGATCACCCTGGGTAAGGCCAGCGACCTGCACACCAAGCGTCAGGTCTACGCCTACATCACCAAGGAAGATGTTGCAAAGAAGCTGTTTGATGAGATCAGCCCCAAGTACGCTGACCGCAACGGCGGCTACACCCGCATCATCAAGATCGGCGCTCGCCGCGGCGACGCTGCTGAGATGGCAGTTCTGGAGCTCGTCTGATCGACTCTGACTGAATAAATCAGTATCAAAAAGCCCTTTCCCGTCCGGGAGAGGGCTTTTTCTGTTTTCGCCGCTTGGCAGAGCCCTCCTTGCGTGATATACTGATACTGTTATGGTATGCAGATTTCCACGAGCAGGAGGGAATATGTTGAAAATCAAAGGATGGCTGCGGGCGGCTGCGCTGTGCGTGGCGTTCTGCCTGCTGCTGACCGGGTGCAGCATCCCCATGCCGGAAGAGACGGCGCAGGTGGAGGAACTGCTGCGTGCGCCCCGCCTTGCGGGCGATTACGGCGCATTGCAGACCGCCCTGAACGACTGGCTGGGGGAGAGCGCCCAGCTGAAATATCCGCTGCAGGGCGACCTGCTGTCGCCCTTTGTGTTGCAGGATTTCGACGGCGACGGCGAACAGGATGCAGCGGTGTTCTACACCACGGCCCTCACCTCCAATGTATGCGTTGCTTTCTTACGCAAGAACAGCGGGGGTGCCTGGCAGGTGAGCCAGACCGTAGAGGGCCTGGCCGATTCGGTGGACAATGTCCGGCTGGCTCAGCTTCAGGCGGGCGGCACGGCCCAGCTCGTCGTGGGCTATGCGGCTTCGCAGGATGACCACTATCTGGCCGTTTACTCCTATGAGAACGGCGAGGTGTCGGCCATCCTCGAGCAGGCTTATGAGCAGTACCTCGTGGAGGACATCACCGGCGGCGGCAGCGAAGACCTTATCCTGATGTCCACGCTGGAAGACAGCGGCGTCCAGATCGAGCTGCTGACCGTCGATAAGGACGGAAGGTTCCAGCAGGTGGCCGTCATGGCACTGTCGGGCGATAAGTTCTCGGGCTGCGCCTCGGTGGCGGCGGGCCTCGGCGCGGACGGAAAGCACTATCTGGTGCTGGACGGCTGGACGGGCATCTCGGGCAATAATCTGGCCTCGGTGCTGCTGCGGTTCGACGATGAGAGCCAGCAGATGGTGCCGGCCTCTCAAATCAGCAGCGAGGAGCTGTACAATGCCTCGCTGCGCAATGTCCCAAGCCTCGTGAGCCGCGATTTGGACGGCGACGGCACCGTGGAGATACCGACCCAGCCCGACGAAGCGGGTCTGCTGAACATGAGCCAGAGCCGACGGATGGATTTTATCGTCTGGATGGACTACACGGCGTCAGCGCCGGAAAAGAGTTTCGGCCTGCTGGATGAGGAGACCGGCTGCTATATCGCCCTGCCCATCGAGTGGGAGGGCAACCTGATGCTGACGGACAGCACGGACGAGGAAGACGCCGTGGAGCTGCGGACCGTAGACGAGAACAAGCTGGTACTTACCCTGCGGCTGGCTTCGTCTAGCGAGAACGCTGTGGGATGGACCCGCCTTGGTGTGGTGGCGTCCCGCCAGATGCAGGCAAAGCTCGGCCCGGATGTAACCATAGAGGACCCGGATTACCGACTCTCCCGGTCGCTGTACCGGCTGAATTAGCCCTCTCAGGCCGTTTCACGGCCAGCTCTCCCAAGGGGGGCAACAATTTCGACCGCCGCCAGTGGCGGAAGCAGGAAGAAATTGTTGGGGCCGCGGCCAGCAGGATGCAAGCGAGAGCGAAGCAGACGCTGGGAGCCGCAACCCGGGGTGCAAAGCACCCCATTGGCAGGCCGGGGAAGTCTGAGCGGACTGAATAAAAATGATTTTTCGTAACATGCCGGGCCTTGCGCATAAGGCAAACCGGATAGAAACGGAGGAACGATAAATGGTCAAGGTTCTGGTAGTGGAAGATGAGGCCAGCATTCGTGAGATGATAGCGCTGAACCTGCGTCTGGCCGGGATGGAGGCTGTGGAGGCGGACAGCGCCGAAGCGGCCCTGCCTCTTCTGGAGCAGCGGCCGGGCTGTGACGCGGCCATCCTGGACGTGATGCTGCCGGGCATGAATGGCTTCTCGCTCTGCGAGACCATCCGCCGCACCGACCAGAAGATCGGCATCATCATCCTGAGTGCCAAGGGGCAGGAGCAGGATAAGATCCGCGGCCTGTCTATCGGTGCCGACGACTATATGACCAAGCCCTTCAGCGTCAGTGAGCTGCTGGCCCGTGTGGAGGCGCTCTGCCGCCGCGTGGGCCGTTCGGCCGGCGCCGAGGCAGGGGAGCAGGCACCGGCCTCACTGGTGAGCGGCAGCTTCGTGCTGGACGAGAACCGCCGCGTCCTGCTCAAGGCGGGCAAGCCCATCGAGCTGACTCAGGTGGAGTTCCAGATCATGGAGCTGTTCTTCCGCAACCCCGGTGTGGCGCTGGTGCGCGAGCGCATCCTCAAAGGTGTCTGGGGTGAAAACTACTTCGGCGACGTCAAGATCGTGGATGTGAACATCCGCCGTCTGCGGATGAAGGTGGAGGATGAGCCCAGCCATCCGGCACATATCCTCACCGTGTGGGGATATGGTTATCGGTGGGAGGAGTAACATGCGAAGCGGTATCACCCGGCGATGGCTGCGGGGCAGTCTGCTCATTACGGTACTGCTGGTGCTGCTGGTGGAGGTCATGTTCCTCTACAGCGCCACCCGCAGCTACTACAACGGCGTCCAGCAGACCATGTACCGCCGCTTTTCGTCCATCACCGGCCAGCTCAAAATGTACACCGGCGAAACGAGCCAGAAGACCGCCGCCAGCCGCAGCGTGGCCCTGCGCCGGATGGTGGAGCAGTTCTCCGATAAGGACAAATATGAGTTCATGCTGCTGGACAGCTACGGCGGCGTTATCGCCTCGTCCAGCGGCACCGACGCCGAGGGCATCGTCACCCACACCGACTTTGAGCAGGCGCAGGACGCCGTGGACGGGCAGGGCATCGCCATCTACCGCACCCAAAGCGGAGAGATGGTCATGGCGGCCTGCTGTCTCGTACCCTATGCAGCCGAAGATGTGGCCGCCATGCGTCTCGTCACCAGTCTGACGCTGGTGGAAGAACAGCTCAAACGCACCGTGGTGGTGGCCCTCGTCATGGGTGCGGCGGTGCTGGCCTTTACCATCATGTCGGGCCTGTACTTCGTGCGGAGCATCGTGGTGCCGCTGGGACAGGTGGAGCGCACCGCCGCCGGCATCGCCCGGGGTGAGCTGGACGTCCGTCTGCCCGTCACCGGCGACGAGCGGGATGAGGTGGACCGCCTGCGCGGCACCATCAACCGGATGGCCGAGGGCCTCGAAGAGACGGAAAAGATGAAAAATGAGTTCATCAGCTCCGTCTCCCACGAGCTGCGCACCCCGCTCACCTCCATCCGGGGCTGGGTGGAGACGCTGCGCACACTGGACGACCCCTCCGACGAGAACTACCGCAAGGGCCTCGAGATCATCAACAACGAGACGGCCCGCCTCTACAACATGGTGGAGGAGCTGCTGGATTTCAGCCGCCTGCAGAATGGCCGTCTCAAGATGACCTGCCGCCCCCTCGACCTTGTGGCCGAGCTGACCGATGCGGTGCTTTTCTGCGAGGCCCGCATCCAGCGGGAGGGGCTTGTGCTGGTGTACAATGAGCCGGAGGAGATGATCCCGGTCTACGCCGACCCCGACCGTCTGCGGCAGGTGTTCATCAACATCCTGGACAACGCCATCAAGTATTCCGCCCCCGGCGGGCGCATCACAGTCAAGCTCTGGGCAGGCGAGTACAAAGCCTTTATCGAATTGATCGACCAGGGCCGCGGCATCCCGCCCGAAGACCTCGAGAACGTCAAGACCAAGTTCTACAAGGGCAGCAACTCGGTGCGCGGCAGCGGCATCGGTCTGGCGCTGGTGGACTCCATCATGACCGCCCTCGACGGCACGATGGACATCAAGAGCACTCTGGGCCGGGGTACGGTGGTGACACTGGGGCTGCCGCTCTACAAAAAATAAGATTTTGTCACATTTATGTGGTAAGATAGAAGCCAAAAAACGGACAGGAGAAATCCATTTTATGAATCACGAACCCAAGAAGGAATGCTTCAAGACCAGTGTGGGCGGTCAGGCCCTGATGGAAGGCATTATGATGCGCGGCCCGGAGCACATCTGCTGCGCTGTGCGCAAGCCCGACGGCACCATCGAAACGAAGATAGACGACACCCCGAAACACGGCATCTGGGCCAAGATCCCTCTCGTGCGGGGAGCCATCTCGATGATAGAGAGCCTCATCACCGGCTACCACTACATGATGTACTCTGCCCAGGTGAGCATGGGCGACGAGTACGACGCCGAAGAGGAAGAGTCTGCCTTTGAAAAATGGGTGGGCGACCATCTGGGCAAGAAGGCCGAGGACATCCTGATGGCCGGTGCGGCCCTCGTGGGCGGCCTGTTCGCCATCCTGCTGTTCACCGTTCTGCCGACGGTGCTGGTGGGCGGCCTCGGCAAGGTGGTCACCCTGACCCGCTGGCCGAGAGTCATCCTCGAGGCGGTGCTGAAAGTGGCCATCTTCCTCAGTTACATGGTGGCCATCTCCAAAATGAAGGAGATCCACCGCGTTTTCGAGTATCACGGCGCAGAGCACAAGACCATCGCCTGCTACGAGGCCGGCGACGAGCTGACCGTGGAGAATGTCCGCAAGTACACCCGTTTCCACCCCCGCTGCGGTACCAGCTTCCTCATTCTGGTGGTCATCGTCAGCGTTTTCCTTTACAGCGTGCTGCCCTGGAGCAGCACCAGCCTCCGCGTCCTGTTCAAGCTGCTGCTCCTGCCGGTGGTCATGGGCATCAGCTACGAGCTGCTCAAGTGGTGCGGCCGCTCGGACAACATCGCCACCCGCATCATCCGCCAGCCCGGCCTCTGGGTGCAGCGGCTGACGGTCTTTGAGCCCGACGACAGCATGATCGAGGTGGCCATCGCCGCCGTGACGCCGGTGCTGCCCGAAGACCCGGAGGACGGCAGATGGTGAGCGAAGGGATGCTGCCCCGGGCAGCGGTCAAAGAGGTGGAAGCGCGGCTGACGGCGGCGGGCTGTCCGGACGCAGATTTCGACGCCCGGGAGCTGTTCCGGCTGGCGACAGGCCGGGACGTCCGCCTTTCTGACCGTCCATTGGACGCCGCCGAAGCGGCAAAGCTCGAAGAACTGACCCTTCGCCGTGCGGCCCGGGAGCCGCTGCAATACCTCTGCGGCAGCTGGCCTTTCCTCGACTTTGAACTGGCCGTGGGGCCGGGCGTGCTCTGTCCCCGTGCTGATACCGAGGTGGTGGCTGAGACGGCTGCCGAGATGCTGGCGGGCGTGGAAGCGCCCCGGGTGCTGGACCTCTGCGCCGGTACCGGCTGTCTGGGCCTTGGCGTCAAGCGGCTCTGCCCGGCGGCGCAGGTCGTCTGCGTGGAAAAGAGCCCGGAAGCCTATGTCTATCTCGAGAAAAATACCCGTCTGGCCCTGAAAGGCCGGGGCGGCAGCACCGAAAACGTGCTGGATGCCTCGCCTTTTGAAGAGCCGGCCTTCGACTGGGGCATGAAGCCTACCCGCGCCGCAGAGCCGGTGGAGGGTGACCTCTTCACCTACTGGGAGAGCTTGCCCGAGGGTCAGCTCGACCTCATCGTCTCGAATCCGCCCTACCTGACAGCGCAGGAGATGAGTGAATTGCAGCCCGAAGTGGCCAAAGAGCCGGCCATGGCGCTGGAAGCCGGGGAAGACGGTCTCGTATTTTATAAGGCCATCGCGGAACACTACCAGAAAGCTCTGCGCCCCGGCGGTGCGCTGGCGCTGGAGATCGGCTGGCAGCAGCGGGAGGCCGTGACCGCCCTGCTGGAAGCAAACGGCTGGGCAGACATTGCCTGCCGGAAGGACTTCGGCGGCAATGACCGCTGTGTGACGGCCCGGAGACCCCAATAAGCGTGAGAAAAAGTGAAAATATCTACAACTATCTGTTGTAATATTTGAAATCTGTGATATACTATAGAGGAAAGAATCTGTATCGTACCGCCTGCACCCCGCAGGCCATGTGATAAAGGAGCAGCACGCTATGGCAAAGAATCAGAACAACAACGTCGCCCCCGCCACCCAGAAGACGGAGCCGGGCGCAAAGAAGGATGCGCTGGCAACTGCGCTGGCCCAAATCGAAAAGCAGTTCGGCAAGGGCGCCATCATGAAGCTGGGCGATAACACCGCCATGCAGGTGGACGCCATCTCTACCGGCAGCCTCGGTCTCGACCTGGCGCTGGGCGTGGGCGGTGTGCCGCGCGGCCGTATCATCGAGGTGTTCGGACCGGAATCCAGCGGTAAGACCACGCTGGCCCTCCACATCCTCGCCGAGGCCCAGAAAAAGGGCGGCGAGGTGGCCTTCATCGATGTCGAGCACGCCCTCGACCCGGCCTATGCCTCCGCACTGGGCGTGAACATCGACGAGCTGCTGGTCAGCCAGCCGGATACCGGCGAGCAGGCCATGGAGATCTGCGAGGCGCTGGTGCGCTCCGGTGCCATCGACGCCATCGTCGTGGACTCCGTCGCTGCTATGGTGCCTCGTGCCGAGATCGAGGGCGAGATGGGTGACAGCCACGTCGGCCTGCAGGCCCGTCTGATGAGTCAGGCTATGCGCAAGCTGACCAGCGTCATCGGCAAGACCAACACGGTCTGTGTCTTCATCAACCAGTTGCGCGAGAAGGTGGGCATCGTCTACGGCAACCCCGAAGTTACCACCGGCGGCCGCGCCCTGAAGTATTATTCTTCTGTCCGCATCGACATCCGCCGCGTCGAGGGCCTGAAGGACTCTTCCGGCCAGTTCATCGGCAACCACACCCGCGCCAAGATCGTTAAGAACAAGGTGGCTCCTCCGTTCCGTGAGGCTGAATTTGACATCATGTTCGGTGAGGGCATCTCCAAGATGAGCGAGCTCATCGACGTGGGTGTCAAGCTGGGCATCGTCCAGAAGAGCGGCGCATGGTTCAACTACGGCGACATTCGTCTGGGTCAGGGCCGTGACAACGCCAAGCAGTTCCTCAAGGACAACCCCGAGATCGCCAACGACATCGAGGGCCAGATCCGCGCCAACGCGGACAAGCTCTACGCCACCCGCCGCCCGGCGGGCAAAGCTGCTGCCGCTGCGGCAGAGAAGGAAGAGGGCGGCGAGACCGCTTCTGCCTCCAGGGAGCCTGTCGTCAAGGCCCCGGCCCGCAGCAGCGAGAGCGAGCTGGACATCATGGTGGAGGACTAAATGTCCTTTTCGAGAAGAGGCCGTCCGCTGGCTGAAGAAGAAAAGTCCACCGACGCCGCCAAGGCCCGCGCCCGGGCCATGGAGCTTCTGGCCGGGCAGGAGCTTTCCTCCGGGCAGCTCTATGAGCGCTTGGGGCGGAAGTTTACCCAGCCCACCGCCGCCGCTGTGGTGGCGGAGATGGTGGAGCGGCAGTATGTGGACGACGAGCGCTACGCCCGGACCCGGGCGCATGGCCTGCTGGCCGCCCGCAAGAGCCGCCGCGCGGCCGCGCAAAGTCTGCGGCAGAAGGGGCTGGACGCCCAGCAGATCTCTGCTGCGCTGGAAGAGGCCTACGCCCCGGACGAAGCGGGCGGAGACCCGGAGCTGGAAGCCGCCGCCGCCCTCGTGGAAGGGCGGTACCGCGGCAAGCTGGCCGCAGGGCGGAAAGACCTTGTGGTTGCTGCGCTGGCCCGGCGGGGGTTTGCATATCCGATTATTAAAGAAGCGATTCGGCGAATGGAAGAGGACGGTTAGTTCTCTTTTGGCGCGGGGGGAGAGCGCGGTTACGCGGGGCTTAGTTCTCTTTTGACATCAAAAGAGAACAATTAGCCTTAATGCAAGAGCGCGCTGCCCCGCGCGGAGCGCAAGCCGCTTGACCAAAAGAAAAAACTGCCCCACGCCGCAGGCGTGCCCGCGCGGAGCGCAAGCCACTTGACCGTAGGAAAAAACATCCCCCGCGCTACCGGCGCGCAAGCCATCTTAAAGAAAAAACCAACCCTGCCGCAACACCACATCAAATCGTTATAACAGACCCTCAAGAGAGAAAGAGAGTATCATCCGAATGAAAATTGCGTGTATTTCCCTTGGCTGCCCGAAGAATCAGGTCGATTTGGACGTGATGGTCCACATCCTGCTGTCGGCGGGCCACGAGACGGTGGCTGACCTCGCAGAAGCGGACGTCATCCTCGTCAACACCTGCGGCTTCATCGAGAGCGCCAAGACCGAGGCCATCGAGAACATCCTTGAGGCCTGCTCCTACAAGCAGGCGAATCCCAACCTGAAGGTGGTCGTCACCGGCTGTCTGGCCGAGCGCTACCGCAGCCAGATTGAGGAAGAGATCCCCGAGGTGGACGCCGTGGTCGGCTGTGCCTCCAACAAGGCCATCGACTCCATCGTGGCCCGTCTGTTCAACGGTGAAGAACATCTGGAAAGCTACGGCCTCAAGAAGGACTTTCCTCTGGGCGGCAAGCGCGTCATCGGTACGCCTGCCCACTATGCGTACTTAAAAATCGCCGAGGGCTGCAACAACCGCTGCCACTACTGCGCGATCCCCGGCATCCGCGGCCCGCTGCGCAGCCGCGAGATGGCCGACTGTGTGGCCGAGGCCCGCTGGCTGGCCGGTGAGGGCGTCAAGGAGCTCATCATCGTGGCCCAGGACCCTACCGCCTACGGTGAGGACTGGGGCAAGCCGGGCAGCATCTGCGAGCTGCTGGACAAGCTGAACAAGATCCCGGGCCTCGAGTGGATCCGCATCATGTACGCTTACCCGGAGCGCATCACCGACGACTTCATCGCCGCCATGAAGCGGAACGAGAAGGTCCTGCCTTATCTCGACCTGCCCATCCAGCACTGCAACGACACGATCCTCAAGAACATGAACCGCCGCTCCAACCGCGCCGAGTTGCTGGACGTCATCGGCAAGCTGCGCCGTGAGATCCCGAACATCACCCTCCGCACGACCCTCATCGCGGGCTTCCCGGGTGAGACGGAAGAGCAGTTCGAGGACCTGTGCAACTTCGTGAAGGAAGTGCAGTTCGACCGTCTGGGCTGCTTTGCCTACTCCGCCGAGGAGAACACCGTTGCCGCCAAGATGGACGGCCAGATCGATCAGGAAGTCAAGGACAAGCGCGCTGAGCTGGTGATGCAGATCCAGACCGGCATCATGGCCCAGAAGCAGGCCGCAAAAGTGGGCCAGACTGTCCGCGTCCTCTGCGACGGTGTGGACGACGAGAGCGGCCTCTACCTCTGCCGCACCGCTGCCGACGCCCCCGAGGTGGACGGCAACGTCTGCGTGTCCAGCGAAGAGCCGCTCTACCCCGGCGAGTTCTATGATGTGCTGGTGGACGACAGCGACCTTTACGATTTGTATGGTACTGTTGCAAAATAACAGATTGGAGGATAATTTTGTATGAATCTGCCCAATAAACTCACTCTGACCCGCATTCTGCTGGTGCCGGTGTTCATGATCTTCGTCTCGCTCGGCCAGTATATCACGCCGAGCTACAACCCGCGGTACTACCTCATCGCCGGCCTCATCTTCGCCGTGGCCAGCTTCACCGACTTCCTCGACGGCCATCTGGCCCGCAAGTGGAACATGGTCACCGACTTCGGCAAGTTCGCCGACCCGCTGGCCGACAAGCTGCTGACGACGGTAGCCTTCATCTACATGATGCGGGACGGCGTGTGCAGCCCTGTGGTGCTCTGCATCATTCTGGCCCGCGAGTTCGCCGTCTCCGGCCTCCGCATGGTGGCCGCCGGTGCAAAGGACGGCAAGGTCATCGCCGCCAACATGTGGGGCAAGGTGAAGACCGTGCTCCAGATGCTGACCATTATCTTCTACTACTTCACGGTCTCCCTGACCGGCAATGTGCTGGGCCAGCAGTGTGCAGACATCGCCTCCGTGCTGTGCTGGGTCGTGGCCGCTGTCACCGCCATCTCCGGCATCAAGTACCTGTGGGATAACCGCAGCTTCATCAATACGGCAAAATAAGCGCCCGTCCGGGTGTAAAAAAGAAACGAGCGGAAAAAACCGCTCGTTTCTTTGATATTCCAACAAAAAATTACAGATAGGAGAGTGAAATGGTGCTGAAAAACATCCTGACTGTCCTGCGGAAGCTGGCCTCGGCGGCAATGAACTTCCTAATCGTGTACTTCGAGACCATCGCCGTCCCCATGAGCTGGGCCATGGGCGGGACCATCATGTTTACGATGTACACCGAGCTGTCCAACATCTTCAACGGCGCGGTCTGCCTGCTGGTGGGTCTGTGGCAGCTGGGCTGCATCTTCACCGGGCGGGAGCTGCCCCTCTGGCTCAAGCGGCTCAAGTTCATCTCCACCAGCTGCCTCGCCATGACCTTTTTAACGGTGGTCATCATCCTCGCCCCCATGTACGAGGACGGCAACGGCTGGTACATCATGCTTTTCACGGGCTCGATGCTCTACCACCATTTCCTCAACCCGGTGCTGGCGATTCTGTCGCTGGTGCTCTTCGAGCGTCTGCCCCGCCTGCCGCTGGGGCAGGTCTGGTGGGCGCTGGTGCCGACGATCCTATACGGTCTGTATGATTTGCACGGCAATATTACAGGAACCATCGACGGCCCATACCCTTTTATGCGGGTATACGACCAGACCATTCAGGAGACGCTGATGTGGTTTGCCATCATCCTCGTCACGAACCTGCTGTACGCCTTCCTCCTCTGGTGGCTGGGCGGCAACGGGAGAAAAAGCAAGGTGGGTCTGGAATTCAGGACATAAGAAAAAGGACTGCTGCGGATGCATCAGTCCTTTTTGTATACAGTCTTACAGCAGCGGGATGCCTGCCTTCTCGCAGGCTTCGCGGGTGGCGTTGTCCCAGACGCTTGCCTGCACCTCACCGATGTGGGCGCTGCCCAGCAGCAGCATGCACAGACGGCTCTGGCCGATGCCGCCGCCGATGGTGTAGGGCAGTTCGCCGTTCAGCACAGCTTTGTGGAAGGGCAGCTTGCGGCGGTCGTCGCAGCCTGCGGCGGTGAGCTGACGGTCCATGCTCTCGGGGCTGACGCGGATGCCCATGCTGCTCAGCTCGTAGCTGCACTGCAGCGGCTCGTTCCAGAACAGCAGGTCGCCGTTCAGATCCCAGTCGTCGTAGTCGGGGGCGCGGCCATCGTGGGGCTTGCCGCTCTTGAGGGGAGCGCCGATCTTCATCAGGAAGGTGGTGCCATTCTCCTTGACGATGGCATTCTCCCGCTCCTTCGGGGTCAGGTCGGGGTACTTATCCTCCAGCTCCTGGGTGGTGATGAAGGTGACGTTGGGGGTGTGGAGCGGCAGATCCTGCAGCTGGGGGAACATGGCGTGGAGGTTCATCTCGGTGGCGCAGACCGCCGACACGATGGAGCGAACGACGTTCTTCAGATACGTCTCGTTCCGGTCTTCCTCACGGATGACCTTCTCCCAGTCCCACTGGTCCACATAGATGGAGTGGAGGTTGTCCATATCCTCGTCGCGGCGGATCGCGTTCATGTCGCAGTAGAGGCCCTTGCCCACGCGGAAGCCGTAGTCCTTCAGGGCCTTGCGCTTCCACTTGGCCAGCGACTGAACGACCTGCACCTCGATGCCGCTGTCCTTGGTGTCGAAGGTGACCTTCCGTTCGACGCCGTTCAAATCGTCGTTCAGGCCGGTAGAAGCCTCGACGAAGAGCGGTGCCGACACGCGGTAGAGGTTCAGTGTGGCGCACAGGGTGTCAGCGAACAGCCGCTTCACGGTGCCGATGGCGCGCTGGGTGTCGTACAGGTTCAGCGCGGGCGTGTAGTTTGCCGGAATGATGATCTTGCTCATAGCAGATTACCCCTCTCTTGCTGCCCCGCACTGCCGAATCGCCGCGCCGAGGGCAGCTTCCCTTAATCGCAAGTTTCACAGATATGCCTATAGGTAACAGCATATTTGCGATATGCAGTTTGCGGATGCTGCCAGACCATTGAAAACGCAAACTGCTATATTAAAATAAATTATGGCACAAGTTGAGGGCGATGTAAAGGGGGAAAGCGCTGATTTGGCGATGGAGTCAAGGCTTTTGGCGCAGAATAAACCTCGGCCCTTCCGCGCCCATCGTCCCGGTCGGCACGAACCCCACCCGGTGCAGCACCGCCTGCGAGGCAGCATGATCGGGGGCGGTCTCGGCCTCGACGGCGGTGACGCCGGGCTGTTTGAAGGCCCAGCGGCAGGCGGCGCGGACAGCCTCGGTGGCGTAGCCCTGATGTTCATATTCCGGCAGAAGGCCGTAGCCAATTTCCGGCTGGCCGTTTTCGGGCAGACCCTTGAAGCAGAGGTCGCCTACCCAGTCGCCGGAATCGTTCTGGTAAAGCCCCCATGCGGTGTACCAGACCCACTGCTCGGGGTGGGCGAGGGAAAGATTCAGCATATCGGTGTAGGGCTGGATGAGCTCCGGGTCGGTGGTGCGGGCCAGAAGGGCGCGCATCCCGTCGGGCTGCAGGGGGATGAGAAAAAGACGTTCGGTGATAAGCTGCATGATAAAACCTCCGGGCTGCAGTTTTGCCCAGTGTAGCACAAGCCGGGCAGGGGAGTCAAACGCTTGACTTACGCCCCGGCGGCTATTATAATAAGTTTGTAAAAGGATAAATGCGTTTATCCGGGCAGAGTAGCGCTGCATCGTCTGGGCAGAGAGAACGGGCCGTTGGCTGGAAGCCTGTTTGCAGACCGCCGCGTGAAGTGCGCCCGGACAGCACGCTGCGGGAAGCTGAGTATCGCAGCGCGGATGGCCGCCGTTATCGGCTTTGAGCGACAAACCGGAGTGGAACCGCGATTTTGAGAAAAGACCGCCTTCGATGCTGTGCTTTTGGCATGGCGTTGGAGGCGTTTGCTTTTTCAGGCAGGCTCGCAGGAGCTGGCCCTCTTTGCCAAGGGCTCCCCTCGATAGGGGAGCTGTCGAGCGAAAGCGAGACTGAGAGGTTTATGATCACGGCTTCGGTCTGTCTCACAAAAAGGAGTATTCAACTATGCAGATCTTCAACACCCTGACCCGCCAGAAGGAAGAGTTCGTGCCGCAGGTGCCGGGCGAGTACCGCATCTACGTCTGCGGTCCCACCGTCTACAACTATATCCACATCGGCAATGCCCGCCCGCTCATCGTCTTCGACACCCTGCGCCGTTACCTCGAGTACCGCGGCAACAAGGTCATCTATGTCTCCAACATCACCGACATCGATGACAAGCTCATCAAGAAGGGCCAGGAAGAGGGGACTTCCATGAAGGAAGTCGCCCAGCGCTTCGAGGCCGAGTACCTCAAGGATGCCGCCGGTCTGAACTGCAAAAAGCCCACCGTCCAGCCCCGCGCTACCGAGCACATCCAGCAGATCCTCGACATCGTGAAAGACCTCATCGAGAGCGGCCACGCCTATGTCGCAAAGAACGGCGACGTCTACTTCCGCGTCAAGAGCGACCCCGAGTACGGCAAGCTGAGCCACCTCAAGCTGGACGACCTCGAGAGCGGCAACCGCGAGCTGCGCAGCCAGATGGAGGACGACCTGAAGGAAGACCCCGCCGACTTCGCCGTCTGGAAGGCCGCAAAGCCCGGCGAGCCCGCATGGGAGAGCCCCTACGGCATGGGCCGTCCGGGCTGGCACATCGAGTGCAGCGCCATGAGCCGCACCCATCTGGGCAAGACCATCGACCTCCACTGCGGCGGTCAGGACCTCATCTTCCCCCACCACGAGAACGAGATCGCCCAGAGCGAGTGCGCCAACGGTTGCGAGTTCGCCCGCTACTGGATGCACAACGGCTTCATCAACGTGGACAATCAGAAGATGTCCAAGAGCCTGCACAACTTCTTCACCGTCCGCGACGTGGCCAACCTCTACGGCTACGAGCCCATCCGCTACTTTATGCTGACCGCCGGCTACCGGATGCCGCTGAACTACACCGTAGACCTCATCGAAAGCTGCAAGAACAGCCTCGAGCGCCTCTACACCTGCCGTGAGAACCTCGACTTTGCCCTGAGCAAGACTGAGTTCGGCACCGACGAGACGCTGAAGGAGAAGGCCGAGGAAGCAAAGAAGAAATTCTGCACCGCCATGGACGACGACCTGAACACCCCCGACGCCCTGGCTGCTGTCTTCGACCTCGTCAAGGACATCAACACCCTGTCCGCCGCTTCCAGTAAGGCTACTCTCGAAGCCGGCGCTGCCGCCTTCGACGAGATCACCGGCGTGCTGGGCCTGATGTACAACCGCAAGAAGGACGAAGTTCCCGCTGAGGTGACTGAACTGGTGGAGAAGCGTGCCGCCGCCAAGAAGGCCAAGGACTGGGCTGCTGCCGACGCCATCCGCGCACAGCTCACCGAGATGGGCTGGGCCGTGAAGGATACCGCTCAGGGTCCCCAGCTGAGCAAGCTGTAAGCTGAATATCCGATGCAGGGCAGACCTGCGCTTTGCCAAAAGCTGGAAGCTTTGGACGGCGCGGACCTGCCCTGCTTTTTTGTGGAAAAGGGGAAACGCAAAAATCGACAAAATCTGAAAAAAGCTGTTGTGATATTGCTGATTTTTCCAGAACGTGTTTACATCTCTGGCCGCGTTTGCGGCGGCTGCAGCTCTGGTGTTGTGCCTCGTGGTCTGCGGGGAGCTGTTCGAGAAGCCCGATACTCTCCGTCACGCGGCCCTGATGATGACCGACCTCGACAACCTCAAGAAGACCAGCAACGACACTTATGGCCACGACTGGGGTGACATTTATCTGCGGCAGACGGCCCACAGCTTACGGCAGGGTTCGCCCAGCGGCACTGTGGTGGCCCGCCCCTCCGGCGGCAGAGCCGGGGGCCATCGACGAAAAGGCCGCCGAGGTCATCGCCGAGGTGGAACGCCAGAAAGCCGAGCGGAAAGAAGCCAGGTCTTAAAAAGCAAAAAATATCGCCCTCTGTATTGGCATTGTGCCGGTACAGAGGGCGATTTTTTGTCTATCTTTACTGAATGAAGCCGACGAAGAAGGGGCAGAGCACGGCGGTGAGGACGCCGGCCACGGCGATGGACAGGCCGCTCATGGCACCTTCGACCTCACCCATCTGCAGAGCTTTGCTGGTGCCTACGGCATGGGCCGAGGTGCCGATGCCGACGCCCTTTGCGATGGGGTCGGTGATGTGGAAGATCTTGCAGACCACCTCGGCCAGCAGGTTGCCCGCGATGCCGGTGAGGATGACGATGGCACCCGTCAGGGCCGCGATGCCGCCCAGCTCAGCGGCGACGTCCATGCTGATGGCCGTGGTGACGGACTTCGGCAGGAGGGTGGCGTACTGCTCCCGGGTGAGGTCCAGCGCGAGGGCCAGAGCCAAAGCGCTGCCCAGGCTCACCAGCGTACCCACTGAGATGCCCGCGATGATGGCGGCGGCGTTCTCTTTCAGCAGGTCCCATTTTTCATAGAGCGGGATGGCGAGGCTGATGGTGGCCGGCAGCAGCAGATAGTTCACCGGGGCGGCACTGACCTTGTAGTCGGCGTAGGGGATGTTCAGCACACTCAGCAGGATGATGACGAAGATGCTGCCCAGCAGCAGCGGGTTGAAGATGGCCTTGCCGGTGGTTTTGTTGATGAGAGCACCCAGCGCGAAAGCGGCCAGCGTCAGCAGCACGCCCCACGCGGCGGACCCGGAGAGGAAGCCCTGTAAGAGATCAGTCATGTTCGGCCTCCTTCTTTGCAGCGCGGCGGCTGGTGAGGGCCTGGGTGGTGCGGCCTGCACTCACGAGGACCAGCACCGTCACCGGGATGATGGCGATGACGATGGGCAGCAGCATCTCGCCCATCTCAGCCCACAGCTCCATGACGCCCGCGGCGGCAGGCACAAACAGCAGCGGGAAGATGCCGGTGAGGAACAGGCCCACTTCCTTGACCTGCTCGAGCTTCACGATGCCGAAGCGGAGCGCGGCCAGAAGCAGCAGCAGGCCGTAGATGCTGGCCGGGAGGGGGAGCGGGAGCACTGCGTGGCAGATCTCGCCCAAAAAACAGAACGCCAGAATACGCGAAAATTGAAACAGATAGTTCGTAAGGATGCCTCCTTTGGCTCGGCTGAACAGGAAAATACAAAACAGGATACAAGTCAACAGTATAATCCAAAAATCCCTGCGGCGCAACGGCAATACTGGCCAAGATTTTGCCCCTTTGGTGCGGAAAATTGGAGGTTTGGATAGTGTGCCTGCCACAAACCCTGCGACGTGGCCGTGCTGTTCGAGTTCTGTACTGATATGCCGACTCACGTTGGCAGTAGAAACAAAAAAAGAGCCTCTAACTTTCGTTAGAGGCTTTTGGTGGAGCATTCTCCACAGCAGGCGAACCCGAAGGATTCATTCCAGATACTGCGGCAGATTCCATGAACCGCGCAGGATACGGTGGATCTCCACGATTCTGGCAGGGTCGTTGACCTGATAGAACACAAGATACTGGTCAACGACCATCCTACGATAAGCAGGGTCAAGAGGATAGATTTCACACATCTTTGGGTTATCGCTCAGTTTTGTGATTTTATCCCGCATCTCTTTCAACACCCGGCTGGCTGTTTTGGGATAAAAGCTCGAAAGATACCGGGCAATGTCGTTCAAATCCTGCACGGCAAGGGGCAGATATTTGATCTTATACGTCATACTGCTTGCCCAGCGTCTCCCATACGCTTTCGTGGTCTGCCCACTGCGTGTCGGGGTCAGCCGCCTGCTGTTTTGCCTTGGCAAGTGCCTCGGCAACATATCGCTGGTGCAAAAACTCTTCGTACTTGGCGTAGTCCTCAATGTTGATGAGAACGGATTCTCCACGGCCATGATTCGTGATGATCACATGGTCATGATCTTTGAGCATCTCCGAAATTTCGGCGTAATGGTTGCGCAGATCCCGGGAAGGGCGAACGAATGTCTGCATCATACGAGACACCTCCTATCGGGATAATTGTATCACAAAATGACTACGAGTGCAAGGCGGATGATTCTGACGGTGAGAGCAAGGCGGATGATTCTGACGGTGAGAGCAAGAATCATCCCGTGGCCACAAATTTTCAATTCCTGAAAATTCTTGCTCCCTTTGGAACAGCTTCTTGCTGGGGCGTGCGGTGCCCCAAACCCTGCTTCTGAGGTTGCGACAAACTGGAATTTATATATCCATCTGTACGATTTCTGCTTCCTTAATTTGAAAGCGTGTTTCTTTGTTCGTATACGGTATTCCGTTTTCCAAGCACAATATGATGTTCATTACTCCGCCATGAGATACTAGTAATACATTGCTTTTTCCAACTTGTTTTTTGAATTCATACCATGCGCTTTGAATACGATGAAAGAATTGCT
Organism: Faecalibacterium sp. Marseille-P9312; assembly: GCF_902497445.1. Classification (NCBI taxonomy): domain Bacteria; kingdom Bacillati; phylum Bacillota; class Clostridia; order Eubacteriales; family Oscillospiraceae; genus Faecalibacterium; species Faecalibacterium sp. Marseille-P9312. The sequence continues at coordinate 27,075 of NZ_CABVEW010000019.1, read as the reverse complement.
CAGGACTCTCACCCTTTGGCCATGTTTCTGTCCAGCCAAGTGCATTCCAATACATTCCTGGATATTTTTCTGCGGCTTCTGTTTTAAGCATGCCAGCCAATAATCCGTTATTGGATTCACGAAATTGAGGTAAGTATGTGATTTCCAAAGAAAGCGAATTTGCCACAATTTCGGCAGTTTCCTTGGCTCTAACTAAATCACTTGAATAGATTTGCGTAATCCCTTTGTTGTATAAGTTTCCCTTTGCGCTATGAACTTGCTCCCTACCTTTTTCTGTTAGTCCATATGCGCTCCATCCGCCATAGCGTTCGGATGGGTCTGCGCCATGTCTCATTAAGTAAATCATTATCGCTCCCCTACAAATTTCGATTTGTCAAGTTGAGTATATCATACCACCAGCCGAAAGAACACCCCTATATGCCGGAACTTTCTCTTTTTCCTGCGTACGTGCGTACCGGCCATGTACGGACATACGCAGCGATTGCTCCCCAATGAGCCATAAAGCACAAAAGGCAGGATAGCATCGCCACGATGATACCCTGCCTTTTGCTATTGGACGATTGTTTGAACTAGCGCTGGCGGAGAAGATACTCTGGCAGGTAGTGCTTTCTTGGTAGACATTCCTACGCGTTGGGAACCGCGCACTAAACAACAGCCCACTGGGCTGTTGTTTGCCACGCCTGCGGCGTGGCCGTGCTGTTCTCGTCCTGTCCCGCCCACGCAAAAAATCCCGAGTCATTTGACTCGGGATTTTTGTGGTGGAGCATTGTCCACAGCACTCGAACCCAACACTTCCTCACGGGTGACCGTTTTGGCATCATCCGTGAAGTTGAAATTGAGTACGACCCGGTCATCAAAGACGTAGACCGAGTTGACAAAGGTATCAATGATCTGCCGCTGGTGTTCCGTGCTGCCCACGTCACCCTTGCGGAATTTTTCAAACCAGAACCGCATCCATTCGCGGGTCAGGACTGGCTTTTTCAGCTCTTCTTCCAGAATGCTGGTGTTCAGGGCTTCCTTCCGGGCTTCCAGTTCGTCCAACCGCTGCTTGGTGGTCGGGGTCAGGATGCCCTGTTCAATGGCTTCCAGAAGGTTTGCCAGCCGCTTCTCTGTGTCCCTGAGCTGGTCTTTCAGGACAGGCAGCCGGGTGTTCTCCTTCTGCTGGGCTTCCATGACCAAATCTATCAGCCGTTCGATGATTTCATCGCTGAAAATCACCTTAATGGCAGTGTCCACCACGAACCGTTCCAGCGGCTCCTTGCGGATGGCTTTCAGGTCGCAATGCGCCTTGCCGTGGCGTTTGGCGTTGCCGCACTTGTAGTAATAGTAGGTGTTTCCCATGTGGCTGGTGCCGCTTTCGCCACCCATCAGGGTGCCGCACTTGCCACAGAACAGCTTGGTGGTCAGCAGATAGCTCACATCCTCTTTTGCAGGCCGACCATGGGCGATCCTGTTCTGCTCAAAACGCTGCTGCACCCGGTCAAACAGGTCCTGGTCAACAATGGCCGGAATGCCGCCCGGCGTCACAATGTCCTTGTAGCGGTATTCGCCGATGTAGCGGCGGTTGCGGAAAATCTGGAAGAAGCTGTTCTTCACGAACGGCTTCCCGGTGCGGGTACGCAGGCCGCGCTCATTCAGGGATGCGGCAATCTTCTCAGCCGGTTCGCCGTCGGCGTACCGGGTGAAGATCTCCTGCACGATGGGAGCCGTTTCCGGGTCGATATGGTACAGCCTGTCCTCCTTGCCGATGGTGAAGCCCAACGGCACCACACCGCCGTTGTACTTGCACTGGAGGGCATTTTCGCGCTCACCGCGCGCCACTTTCAGGGCAAGCTCGGCGGAATAGTATTCCGCCATGCCGATCAGCATACTCTCCACCATAATGCCTTCAGGCCCTTGCGAGATGGGTTCCATGGCAGACACCAGATGGACACCGTTCTTTTCCAGCTGGTACTTGTAGTTCACGGCATCGTAGCGGTTCCGGGCAAAGCGGTCCAGCTTCCAGACCAGAACCACATCGAAGATTTTCTTTCCGCTGTCCTTGATCATCCGCTGAAAGTCTGGGCGGTCATCCGTTTTGGCAGAGTAGGCACGGTCAATGTAGGTGCCGACCACGGTGATGCCGTTCTTCTCGGCGTAGGCCTTGCAGTCGCGCAACTGTCCCTCAATGGACGCTTCTCGCTGGCTGTCGGATGAATAGCGGGCGTAGATCACGGCGGTCATGGTTGCACCTCCTTGGCGTGTATTCGACTTGCCTTTATAGTATCGGGTCAAGCGCAGCTTGTCAACAATCTGCGAGCAGAGTGAAATGCGAAAATTGCGAAACGCAGCGAAAAAGGTGAGAGCAAGAATCGTCCCGTGGCCACAAATTTTCAATTCTTGAAAATTCTTGCCCCTTTGGGACAGCTTCTTGTTGGGGCGTGCCTGCCCCAAACCCTGCTGGAACGAGTACGGCAAACTGGAATTTGACTAATCCTACATGTGCATCATATTACACTCATGTAATTATCCTCTACATAAACAGCTTTTCCATCAGCAAGCTTAATCTCATCTTTGCCGTTCGGTAATACTGTTGTTTCAGAACCATTCCAATGGGGGATAATAGGATTGTCAATAATATGTAATCCATCTGTTAAATTTCCCGCCGCATACATACTTCCTGCACTGATTCCGACATATATAAGTCCGTTTTTAATTGCATTATTAAGTATTCTATCAAAACCAGTTCTAGACATTTCACGACAAAGCACAGATACATCACCACCACTGACAAAAACAGCATCAAATTGGTTTAATTCTTCAAAAGTTAATAGCCTTGTAAGCATAAACGGGGTTGTAACATACGAAGAATAGGTTCTTTGATAGTCTTTTGAAAGAATTAATTCCAGATTGTACACTAATATATTTTCGTACTGAATTCCCATTAGAAAGAGTTCATGAAAACATATTGCAAGCGACTCTCTTGCACCATCTGTATCAATGCCAGCTGTTGGAATATAAAGCACTTTCACATCCTTCGGACACTTTCCAATAATATCAAAGAATTTCTCTTTCATCTTATCGGTCAACCCTGCAGATGTAAGAAATAGATGTTTTCCATTCATATTCTTTTACCTCGTCAAACTCCGATTTACTGGGCTAAGCCGAGTATACCACACTCCACCATGAAAGAACACCCCGATATAGTGAAATTTTGCCATTTTTCTGCGTACGTGCGTACACGCTCCGCAGGGATTCTAAGGGGCTTGACCCCTTGGCACACAGACTTTGGCACAAAGTCTAGTGTGTTACACCTTGCCAGAGGTGTACACGCTCTCCCGGTACGCACGTACACAGCGATTGCCCCAATGCGTCATATAGGGTGATGACCAAGTTCGCACAAAGCGAACTTGATTCCACAAAGCAAAAGGCAGGATATCACCGTCACAGTGATACCCTGCCTTTGCTCGTTTACCGCTCTGCATACTCTCGCCGCAGAACTTGTCGGGGCAAAGCCCCTCCATCTGCTAACGCAGACCGTTCTGTTGCTCAAACACCCCACTGGGGTGTTTGTTGCTGTCGCAAACGCAAACCTCCGATAAACAAAAAACGTACCCGAACCCTTTTTCATAAAGAATCGGGTTCGAGTACGAACTGTATGGTGGACAGTACAGGACTCGAACCTTTATGCAGGCATCTCGTTGCTGCGTTCGGTGCGCTTCAAGCCAAGAAATGGCGGAACATCTGCGCGTTTCAACCCCTGCTCATGAGCTTTTTTGAGTTGATACTCATGCAGGGCAACTGCTTCCACAAAGAACTTATCTTTTTCCGAAGCGTGTGGATAGTCCACATGGAAACGCTTACAAACAACGTTAAGATGGTCGAGAAGCTCAATGGTATCGGTTGACATTTGCTTGACTTCAATATCCATAGTAAAACACCTTTCCCCCAAATGCCAAAATGCAAAGGGCAAGAACCGTCCCGTGGCCACAAATTTTCAATTGCTGAAAATTCTTGCTCCCTTTGGAACAGCTTCTTGCTGGGGCGTGCGGTGTCCCAAACCCTGCTTCTGAGGTTGCGATAAACCAGGAGTTATCGAACCGCACTTGTGATTTCTTCTAATGTGTCCTGGCGAAGCCACTTTCCAAATACTTGAGAATTCTTTGACGGCAGATAACCCAAATTCGTATATCCCAGCTTCTTCAAAAGGCTCATACTTGGAATGTTCTCTCTTTCAGTAAAACAGATAAAATCCCACTGAGGATAGTGCTTGTGTAAATACTCAATTAAAGAGGACAAGGCTTCATAGGCGTAACCGCTTCGGTGAACTTTATAAGAAAATGTGTACCCTAAAGAAATTGTGCCCTCGTTAGGCATAACGACGATTTCGCCAATCATGACATCCGTTTCTCTTAATGCAACACTGATCATAGTCGGCGATGCGATATTCAGGGCATTGTCTTTATTACGCTCGATCAAAGCAACAATATCCTTATAATCTTTCGTCTGGCCTCGTTGATATTTCGAGCATCGCTCGTTGTTTCGATAATCAACCATCTGAATCGCATCTTTAGGACTTACATTTCTTAGTCTGAGCCGATTTGTTTCTAAAAAGGTCATCTTCTCATCCTTTCACATTCCGGCTTATGGGCCGAGCAGCCCTTTCTCAAAACCTCCTGTAAACAAAAAACGTACCCGAACCCTTTCTCGTAAAGAATCGGGTTCGCACAACCTTGGTAGACATTCCTGAAGATTGGGAACCACGCACTAAACAACAGCCCACTGGGCTGTTGTTTGCCACGCCTACGGCGTGGCCGTGCTGTTCTCGTCCTGTCCCACCCATGCAAAAAATCCCGAGTCATTTGACTCGGGATTTTTGTGGTGGACGGTACAGGACTCGAACCTGTGACCTCCTGCACGTCAAGCAGATGCTCTACCAGCTGAGCTAACCGTCCATATTCTGTTGCGTCGTGACGACTCTGATATAATACCATGACTCGCCCGAAAAAGCAATACTTTTTTTCGAAAAAATTCCGGTTTTCTTTTCTGCGCCCCGAAAAAAGGGCGCAAAAAGCCCCGGCGGCGTCCAAAGAGCGGACAGCGCCGGGGAGGAAACAGGGAAAATTACAGCTTTGCTTCGGGGAAGCCCTCGAGCTTCGAAGTGCAGTGGGGGCAGCGGACAGCAGGATGCGAGCGGGAGCGAAGCGCCTGAGAGGGCTATCAGACCTGATGCTCTGCGATCCACTGGCTCATCTGCTGGGCGATGGCCTTGATGGAGCCGTCGTTGAACGGCACCTGCAGGCCGGCGGTCTCGCACAGCTCGGTGTAGCTGGCCGTGCCGGCACGGCGGACGAGGCGCAGATAGCGCGCCCATGCATCCTTCTGGTCATGGAGGCTCAGCAGGAAGAACTGCAGAGCGGCCATGGTGGACAGGCAGTAGTCGATATAGTAGAAGGGGCATTCGTAGATGTGGAGCTGACGCTGCCAGCCTGCACCGCGGCCATAGAAGGGCAGAGCGTCAAAGTCGATCCAGGGGCGGTACTTGTGCTCCAGCTCCAGCCAGGTCTGGTTGCGCTGGTCGGGGGTCAGGTCGGGGTTCTGGTACATGATGTGCTGGAACTCATCCACCGCGCAGCCGTAGGCCAGGAAGAGGAAGCTGTCCTCGGCGTGGAGCAGGGCGTACTTGTCGGTGTCCCTGCCGAAGAGCAGGTGGTGCCACGGTGCGGTGAGGAACTCCATGGCCATGGAGTGGATCTCGGCGCTCTCCATGCCGGGGCATTCGAGGTCGGCGGGGATCTTCGGATCGCGCTCAGCCATATAGCCCTCGAAGGCGTGGCCGCACTCGTGGGTCAGAACATCCACGTCAGCGGAAGTATTGTTCCAGTTGGCGAAGATGAAGGGGGCTTTATAGGAGGGCAGGCTGGTCATGTAGCCGCCGGACATCTTGCCGGGGCGGCTCTCGACGTCGAACAGCTCGTTGTCCTGCATGAAGTCGATGAACTCTGCCGTCTCGGGGCTGAGCTCATGGTACATGGTGCGGGCGGCGGACATCCGGGCGTCGTAGCCCTCGATGGGCTTGGGGTTGCCGTCCTTGAAAGCCACCGGCAGGTCGGCAAAAGTGGGGTGCTGGATGCCGGTGCGCTTGTTCTTGAGAGCGATGACCTTCTGCAGCTCCGGCACGACGTCGTGGGCCACCTGATCGCGGAAGCGCTTGATGTCCTCGGGGCCGTAGCCGATGCGGTTCATCCGAACATAGGAAAGTTCGCTGTAGTCGTGATAGCCCATCACCTGAGCCTGCTGGTTCAGGTTCTTGACGATCTTGGTGTACAGCTCGTCCAGCTCGGCGCGGTGGGCGTCGAAGTAACCGGCCTCGGCCTCATAAGCGGCCCGGCGGACGGCGGCATCGGTGCTCTCCTTGTAGGGGCCAAGCTGGGGGATGGTGAGCTGCTTGCCGTCCAACTCCACCAGCGCACCGCCGTAGATCTGCTGGTAGGTGCTGACGAGGGCGTTGTACTCCTGCTGAAGGGCCACGGTGCGCTCGTCCATGCCCAGCACGGCGTTCTTCATGCCGGCCACGCAGGTGGAGCCGAAGGCCTCGGTCAGGGCGTCCACATGGGGGTTGGCGAGGAAGGCGCGGCTGATCTCGACGCTGGCGTTGGACACTGCCGGGCCGTTGGCGTCAAAGAAGTCCTGCTCGGCTTTCCAGTAGGCGTCGCGGGTGTCGCAGGTGTAGTGGATGTTGGCGAGGTTGGCCGCCGTGTTGTAGTCGGCGAAGGCGCGGCTCTGCTCGTAGTAAACCTCCACAAGGGCCTCGCCGCTGTCAGCGGCAGCTGCCTTTGCGGTCAGCTCTTTGCAGCGGGCCAGCAGCGCGTCGATGTCAGGGCGGGTATAGGTCATCTCACTGAATTTCATCGTGATAAATCCTTTCCGGGGCGGGAAAGCCCCTTTCAATATCATGCCCATCTTATCACGTTTGGGCCAAAAAAGAAAGACTTTGAGCATATGTGATAAATTCTGCGGCTTTGTTTTAGCAAACCTGTTGCATCCCGTGATTGAAACAGGGCGAAAAAAAGCATATAATAACAGTATCAACAGAGTAAGGCCATGCGCGTCAAGTGCCGCATCAACGGGGAGTTGTGCTGCGGACGAAGGGAGACCCGCGGTGCATGGCCTGCATCCCGCTGCTGCATGGACTTGGGTGCGGGCGAGGCCGTCTGCACGGCGTCGTCCGGAAGTGAAGTTTGTTGAACTCACGCCCTCCTTTGTGCGGTTTGTCACAGGGGAGGGCGTTTCTTTCTGCTCCCCCGCAGTTCCTGAAAAACAGGAGGACAGTTGATATGAAAAAAGAATCCAGGATCTCCGTGCGCACCCTGACGGCGATGGCCCTGCTCATCGCCATGAGCATCGTCTTTTCCCGGGTGCTGAGCATCTCCACCGGCTTTGTCCGGTTCAATCTGGGCAGTCTGCCGGTGCTGCTGGCGGGCATCCTCTTTGGACCGTGGGCAGGTTTCGTCGTGGGCATGGTGGCCGACATCATCGGCGGCGTGCTGGCTGGCTATGCCATCAATCCGCTCATCACGCTGGGTGCGGCGTCCATCGGCCTGGTCGGCGGCTTGTGCTGGCAGAAGCTTTCTCATCTGCGCACCGGCAACCGGCTGTGGTGCAGTGTGCTGGCGGCACACTTCGTCGGCTCGATGGTCATCAACTCGCTGGCGCTCCACATCTTTTACGGCTATGCATGGGCAGTGCTCATCGCCCGCATCCCGAATGCGCTGGTGCGCACGGCGGTGAATACGGTGCTGCTGCGTATCCTGCTCGAGAATCGGGCGCTGATGGCAGTGGCGAAACGATAAAGGCTTGCGCTCCGCGCGGGCCAGAGCGCAGGGCTGGTTTTTTCTTTGAGCTGGTTCGCGCGCCGGTGGCGCGGGGTTAGAGCGCTTTTTCGCTGGGCTAAGTTCTCTTTTGCGTGCCAAAAGAGAACCAGAAAAGCACCAGCGATTTCGACGCGCTGGATCCACGAGAAAGGGGCTGCTCGCCCCTTTCAGACCCCGAAGGAGTAGTCGAAACGGAAAAAAGCTAGTCGCTGCGCTTAACGCTTTTTTCTCGTTTCTCCGATTTGCTGCTTCGCAGCTGGTGTTACCTCTCTGCTGACGGTAAAGTTCTGCTAAAGCCTGAAATCTTCGGCGAAGCCGTAAAATGGCGGAGAGCGAAAATGCGGTTAAGAGATCTTCGTGCGAATGCACGAATCTCCAGCATTTTTGCTTGGAGCCCACTTCTTCGGAATTGTTAAGGGCGAGCAGCCCTTAACTCGTTGCGGGGAGAGTGGAGTCCAGAGGTAGGGAGGGGGGATTCGAAACACCCCTCCCTATCTCTGGCCCGCGCGGAGCGCAAAGCCATTTGACCGAAAAAGAGAACCAAATCCGCGCCACCGGCGCGCGCAGCCGCTTCCCTAAAAAAATGAAACGAGGCGTTTCTATGAACTACGAATCCGCTTTGGAATACATCCACGCTGTCCAGTGGGCCGGCCACAAGCCGGGCCTCAGCCGCACCCGCACTCTGCTGGCGGCGCTGGGCGACCCCCACAAGAGGCTCCGCTTCGTCCATGTGGCGGGTACCAACGGCAAGGGCAGCACTGCCGCCATGCTGGCGTCCTGCCTGCAGGCGGCGGGGTATAGGGTGGGCCTGTACACTTCGCCTTTCATCAACCGCTTCAACGAGCGCATTCAGGTAAACGGCGAACAGATACCCGACGACGCGCTGGTGCGTCTGGTGGAGCGCGTCCGCCCGGCGGCAGACGCCATGGCTGATGTCCCTACCGAGTTCGAGATCATCACGGCCCTGGGGATGCTCTGGTTCGCGGAGGAAAAGTGCGACATCGTGGTGCTGGAAGTGGGCCTCGGCGGTACGCTGGACTCAACCAACGTCATCGACCCGCCCGAGTGCGCGGTCATCACGGCGCTGGGCATGGACCATGTAAAAGAACTCGGCCCCACCATCGCGGACATCGCCGCCGCCAAGGCCGGCATCATCAAGCCGGGCAGTCCGGTGGTGAGCTACGGCGGTGTGCCGGAAGCGGACGCTGTCATCGCCCGTGTGGCCAAGGAGCAGAACGCGCCTCTCACGGTGGTGGATCTCACCCGCCTCAAAGTGGAGGGCGGCGACCTCGACGCTGTCACCTTCGATTTCGACGGGCTGGACGGCGTTCGTCTGCCCCTCATCGGCAGCTATCAGCCGAAAAACGCCGCCCTCGCCATCACGGCCCTCCGTGTGCTGCGGGGCAGGGGATGGAACATCCCCGACAGCGCCATCCGCACCGGCCTCGAGCGGGTGAGCTGGCCGGGCCGGTTCGAGCTGCTGCGGCATTCGCCCGCTTTCCTGTTGGACGGCAGTCACAACGCCCACGGGATGCGGGCCACCGTCCAGAGCCTCCGGGACCGCTTCCCGGGGCAGAAGTTCGTCTTCCTGCTCAGCATCATGGCCGACAAGGACGTGGACGAGATGCTGGCCCTGCTGCTGCCGCTGGCAAAGCGGTTCGTCACGGTCGCGGCCCACACGCCCCGCGCCATGCCCGCTGAGACGCTGGCAGAACACATCCGCGTCCGGGGCGGAAAGGCTGAGGCAGCGGCGGACATCCCGGCGGGCGTCGCCCGCGCGGTGGAGTTGGGCGGCGACGGCCCGGTGTGTGCGCTGGGGACCCTCTACTTCTCCGGCGATGTCCGGCAGGCGTTCGCCCGGCTGACCGCAGAATAAACAATAAAAAGAAAAGCGATGGCCCAGTGCAGGTGGGTCATCGCTTTTTTGCCCTTTCAGGCAAGCAGGGTAAATGATAAGAAGGTAAATGAAGGAAATAGCAATAATAAGAAGGTAAAAACAAGAAGAAAAACAAGGACACGGGATGCTATGTATCCAACAGCCCGCCTTTGTTGGATACAACGATAGCACGATTACAGAAAAATTACAAGCCCTTTTTTGAAAAAACTTCCCAAAAAGGGGCGGAATGCTGTACTTTTGGCACAACGCACAAATCTCGGAGAGATTCACCGGCAATTTGACGAAGCACGAAACAGCGGGGTGTTTCAAACAAGAACACTATAAATTTTTGTAAGCCGCTCTCCGGCTCTTGCACGGCGGAGAAGGCTGTGCTAAGATGATAGCGTAAAATGAGAAGTTTGCGCTGAAATGAAAAACAGATGTGATATTGCAAACGACAAAGGAGAATATAGATGGTAAAAAATGCGTCAGCTGGCGAAAAGGCCGGCTGGTTCAACGGGCGGACGCCGCTGTTTTCCCAGAAAGACCTGCTGCGGCTGGTGGGGCCGCTGCTCATCGAGCAGTTCCTAGCCGTGACGGTGGGCATGGCCGACACCATGATGGTCTCTCGCTGCGGCGAGGCGGCCATCTCGGGCGTCAGCCTCGTGGATATGATCAACAACCTCATCATCGTGCTGTTTGCGGCGCTGGCCACCGGCGGCGCGGTGGTGGTGAGCCAGTATCTGGGCGCGAAGGAGCAGGAAAAGGCAGATGCCAGTGCGGGCCAGCTCATCCTGCTGAGCGCCATCCTGGGTGCCGTGGTGGCTGCGCTCTGCATCCTCTTCGCCCGGCCCATGATCAGCGCCTGCTACGGCTCCATCGACGCGGACGTTCTGGACGCCGGCGTCCTCTACCTTAAAATAACCGCCCTGAGCTACCCCTTCCTCGCGCTGTACAACGCGGGCGCGGCCCTCTTCCGCAGCATGGGCAACTCCAAGATCTCCATGCAGATCAGCGTCCTCATGAACATCATCAACATCGTGGGCAACGCGGTCTGCATCTTCGGCCTGAAAATGGGCGTCGATGGCGTTGCATGGCCCAGTGTCGTCTCCCGTGTCATCGCGGCGGTGCTCATTCTGGGCCGCTGCTACCAGAAGGGCCATGCCCTCACGGTGCCGAGGACCGTTAAGCTCGATACCGGTATGGCCAAGCGCATCCTCGGCATCGGCGTGCCGTCGGCCTTTGAGAACAGCCTGTTCGAGGCGGGCCGCATCGTCGTGGTGAGCATGATCTCCACTTTCGGTACCGTCCAGATCGCCGCCAACGCCGTCGCCAACAACCTCGATGGTGTGGGCTGCATCCCGGGCAAGGCCATCGGCCTTGCCATGATAACCGTCGTGGGCCGCTGCATCGGTGCAGGGGACAACGAGCAGGCCGTCTATTATACAAAGAAGCTGCTGGGCTGGGCCTATCTCGTCATGGGTGTGCTGAATGGATTGATCCTGATTTTTGTCCGGCCTCTGGTGGGCATTTACGAGCTTTCGGGCGAGACGATGGAGCTCTCCATCATCCTGGCCTGCATCCACGCGGGCTTTGCAATGCTGCTCTGGCCTCTCTCCTTCGTGCTGCCCAACGCCCTGCGCGCCGCCAACGACGTCAGGTTCACGATGATCGTCTCCATCGCCAGCATGGCCTGCTGGCGTGTGGGCTTCAGCTATATCATCGGTGTGCGGATGGGCATGGGTGCCATCGGCGTCTGGATCGCCATGGTGGTGGACTGGGTCTGCCGCGTGACCTGCTTCGTGACCCGCTTCCGCAGCGGCGTCTGGAAAGAAAAATATAAGGCCTGACAACAGAAAGGGACGTTATATGAAACTCATCAGCTGGAACGTGAACGGGCTGCGCGCCTGTCTGACCCACGATTTTGCCGCGAGCTTCGCCGCGCTGGACGCGGACGTGTTCTCGGTGCAGGAGACCAAGATGCAGCCCGGGCAGGCCGATTTCGCCCCCGAGGGCTACACGGAATATACATACTCGGCGGAAAAGAAGGGCTACTCCGGCACAGCCTGCTGGTGCAAGACCGTGCCGCTGAGCGTGACCACCGGCATCGGCATCGAAGAGCACGACCACGAGGGCCGTGTGCTGACGCTGGAATACCCGGAGTTTTACCTCGTCAACTGCTACACTCCCAACAGCCAGGACGGCCTCAAGCGGTTGGACTACCGGATGACATGGGAGGACGCCTTCCGCGCCTACCTGCTGGAGCTGGATGCCAAAAAGCCGGTCATCCTCTGCGGCGATCTGAACGTGGCCCATCAGGAAATTGATATTAAAAATGCCAGGACCAACCGGATGAGCGCCGGTTTTACTGACCAGGAGCGGGCCAAGATGACCGAGCTGCTGGCGGCGGGCTTTACCGACAGCTTCCGCGCCATCCACCCGGACGAGGTGAAATACAGCTGGTGGAGCTACCGTTTCCACGCCCGGGAGAAGAACGCTGGCTGGCGCATCGACTATTTCATCGTCTCGAACCGCATTGCGGACAAGATAAAAGCCGCCGAGATACACAACGAAGTGTTTGGCTCCGACCACTGCCCGGTAGAGCTGGACATCGACTTATAAGGAGGGCTCTATGCTCAAAAGCTATCTCATCGTATTCTTTATCTCGATGCTGCCCCTCATCGAGCTGCGCGGTGCCATCCCGGTGGGCATCGGGATGGGGCTGCCCATCCTGCCGACCTATCTGGTCTGTGTGGTGGGCAATATGCTGCCGGTACCGTTCATCTATCTGTTTGCCCGGAAGGCCCTCATCTGGGGCTACCACAAGCCTATCATCGGCCCCTTTTGCCGTTTCTGCATCGTCAAGGGCGAAAAAGGAGGTCGTGCGCTGGAAGCCAAGGCCGGGCGCGGCCTCGTGGCGGCGCTGCTGCTCTTTGTAGGCATCCCGCTGCCGGGTACCGGCGCATGGACCGGTACGCTGGCTGCGTCCATCCTCGACATGAAGTTCAAAGATGTGCTCATCGCCTGCATGGGCGGCGTGCTGCTGGCCGGGATCATCATGGGTCTGGCAAGCGCAGGTCTTTTGGGAGCGCTGAGCGGTCTGTTTGCGGTATGACCTGCCCGAGGCCGCGAGGCACTACAGTTTCCCGCAGTGAGAGACTTTTTTGTTTTGCATGGGCCTGACCGGCTCGCCAGTGGCTCTCCCTTTGGGAGAGCTGGCGCGTGAGCGCCTGAGAGGGCTGGTTTTCCATCGCAAAGTGTGCTAGAATAACAACAGTGTGTCTTGAGTAAAGACGAAGAAAGGACGAATCAAAGATGCAAGAGGCTTTGAACCAGAAGATCGACGCATTTGTTGCGGAGAACAAAGAGCAGATCCTGAAAGACATTGCCACGCTGGTGTCCATCAACAGCGTGGAGGGTGCCCCGGAAGAGGGCGCACCCTACGGCGCAGGCCCCCGTGCCGCGCTGGACAAGACGCTGGAGCTGGCCGCAGGCATGGGCCTTGCGACCCGCAACTGCGAGAACCATATCGGCTACGCCGAGCTGGCCGGTGCCGATGCCGAGAAGTATCTGGCTACCATCTGCCATGTGGACGTGGTGCCGGAGGGCAACGGCTGGACGGAAGACCCCTTCAAGATGGAGATCCGCGACGGCTGGATGATCGGCCGCGGTGTCGCTGACGACAAAGGCCCCATGGTCGCCACCCTGTACGCCCTGAAGTTCCTCAAAGAGGAGGGCGTCTCCCTGCGCTATCCCATCCGCGCCCTCGTCGGCGACAACGAGGAGACTCACATGCACGATGTGGACTACTACCTCGCCAACTACCCGGCCCCTGTGTTCTGCTTCACCCCGGACGCAGAGTTCCCGGTTTGCAACGGCGAGAAGGGCCACTTCGACGGCAAGCTGGTCAGCCCCGTCTGCAACGGCATCATCAAGGACTTCGTGGGCGGCGTCGCCACCAACGCTGTGCCTGACCGCGCCAGCGCTCTCGTGGCTACCGACATCACCAAGCTGCGCAACGCCCCCAACATCACCCTCGAGCCGGAAGGCGACGGTGTCCGCATCCGCGGCTGGGGCAAGTCCGGCCACGCTGCCATGCCGGAAGGCACTGTCAACGCCATCGGTCTGGTGGTGAACTACCTGCTGGACAATGGCCTCTGCAACGACGCCGAGCGCGCCTATCTGGAAGCCGTCAAGAAGCTGCACGACTCCACCGCAGGCGTGGGCCTCGGCATCGACTGCGCCGACGGCCCCTTCGGCCCGCTGACCATCATCGGCGGCAAGATGTCCATGGTGGATGGCCGGATGGTCCAGACCATGGACAGCCGTTACCCCACCTGCACCGACGGCGACACCATCGCAAAGCAGATCCGTGCCGCCATCGGCACCGGCGCAGAGCTGACGGATGTGGGCAGCGCAAAGCCTTTCTACATCGAGGCTGACACCCCCGCCATCAAGGCCTGCATCGACACCTACAACGAAGTCACCGGCGAGAACGCAACGCCCTTCACCATGGGCGGCGGCACTTACGCCCGCCACTTCCCCTATGCTGTCAGCTTTGGCCCGGAGCACAGTGATATGGTGCTGCCCGAGTTCGGCGGCCCGATGCACGGCGCGAACGAGGCCGCTCCCATCGACAAGCTGCTGGAAGCCCTGAAAATTTATATCATCGCTCTGCTGCGGCTGGAGGAGATCGACTTTTGAGCCGGGTGCGCGTCTTAGTCATTGACGGGCAGGGCGGCGGTCTTGGCCGTCAGCTGACGGCGGCGCTTGCCGCCGGATGCCCGGACATCGAGCTGACCGCCGTAGGAACCAACAGCATCGCGGCTTCGGCCATGCTCAAGGCGGGCGCACACCGCGCCGCCACCGGCGAAAATGCCGTGGTGGTCAACTGCCGCCGGGCGGACATCATCGTCGGCCCCATCGGCATCGTCATCGCCGATTCGCTGCTGGGTGAGATCACCCCGGCCATGGCGGCGGCGGTCTGCCAGAGCAGTGCAGCGCGGGTGCTCATCCCCATCAATCACTGCGATAACATCGTGGTGGGTGTGCCGGACCAGCCCATCGGCCAGCTGGTAGCAGCAGCGGTGGAGAAGGTCAAAGATTTGATACGATAAAAGAAAAACGGAAGCTCTCCCGAGGGAAAGCTTCCGTTTTTTAATGCCTGCGCTGCCGTGCGGCCACCTGCTGGGCCGTGGGGGGAATATCGCCCTGCGCGGCCTTTTCCAGCTGGCCGATGCGGCGGTCGAGGTCGATGAGACGCTGGGCCATGAGGTCCGGCAGGTCCTGCTGGTCGAGGTCGTCGGCGGGATTGATGGCCTTGTTATTGATGCGCACCACTTCGGCAGGGACGCCGACGGCGGTGCAGTTGGCGGGCAGGTTCTTGAGCACCACGCTGCCCGCGCCGATGCGGGCGTTGTCGCCGATATACACCGGACCCAGCACCTTGGTGCCTGCGCCGATCAGGACATTGTCGCCTAGGGTGGGGTGGCGCTTGCCGGTGTCCTTGCCGGTGCCGCCGAGGGTCACGCCGTGGTAGATGGTGCAGTTGTCGCCGATCTCCGCCGTCTCGCCGAAGACGATGCCCATGCCGTGGTCGATGAACAGGCACTTGCCGATCTTCGCGCCGGGGTGTATCTCGATGCCGGTCTTGTGCCGGCCCCGCTGGCTGACCCAACGGGCGAGGAAGAAGTGCTTGTGCTCGAACAGCCAGTGGGCAATGCGGTGATAGACCAGAATGTGAAAGCCCGGGTAAAGCAGGATGACCTCCAGCACCGTGCGTGCCGCAGGGTCCTTGCGCTGGATGTTCCGTGCGTCCTCTAAAAGACCCATAATAGAAAACCTCCATTTTGCCGCCCGCAATGGCGGCCCCCTCTCTGATAGACATTATAATAGCACATCTGAACTTTAATGTACAGTGAAATGGTAGGATATAAGAACAAAAATGAGGATTTTTTTGCACAGGGGCGCTTGCGGCGGGGGAGAAGAGGGACTTTTCGGTAGAGTAGCTAAAATTCGAGGCTTACGGATGCAAACCTTCTCACATGGAAATGAGGGTAAAAGCATTGACACATTTTGCGCTTCTATGATAAAATATATCGAAAAAGAACGGATAGAAAAGGAGACGGGAGCATGAAGGCCAAGATGATGCGCGCAAAACTGAAAAATCAGTTTGCAGCCGTTTTTGCTGTGGCTCCAGTGTTTCCTTTTTTGATGTGCTGACTTTTCCCTTTGCTGGGAAAAGTTTTTTTTTGCCCTTCTGAGGGCAGACACACCCGGACGATGAAACCAGACGAACACAGACAGGGAGGTAATCTTATGCTGCTCATCAACGCTGTCAACGCCGAGGGCCGGCCTGTGGAGCTGTATGTAAAGGACGGAAAGATCGCCGCCGTCGGTCAGGACCTGGCCGCACTGGCCGGAGAAAACGAAACGGTGCTGGACGCCGGAGGACTGACCGTGCTGCCCGCTTTCGTGGACCTGCACTGCCACTGGCGCACGCCGGGCTTCGAGTACAAAGAGGACATTGAAACGGGAAGCCGCGCTGCAGCCGCAGGCGGCTACACCTTCGTGAACCTGATGCCCAACACAAAGCCTGTCTGCTCTTCGGCAGCACAGGCCGCGATGGTGGAACAGAAGGCCGCTGAGGTGGGCCTGTGCGACGTGAACCAGACCGTCTCCATCACCGAGGATTTCGACGGCAAGACCATCGACCACCTCAAGACCCTGCCCGCTTCGGTCAAATTCATCACCGAGGACGGCCACGGTGTGCAGGATAACGCCACCATGGCCCGGGCATTCGCCATCTGCACCCAGCGGGACATCACCGTGATGAGCCACGCCGAGGATATGGAGATCAGCCCCTGGGACTATCGGTTGGCCGAAGACATCGAGACGGTGCGGAACTGCTGGCTGAGCGAGTATTACCAGACCCGCCTGCACATGTGCCACGTCTCCACCCGGGGCGCCATCGAGGCCATCCAGATGGCAAAGCTGCGGGGCGCACCCGTCACCTGCGAGGTGACGCCCCACCATCTCTGGTTTACCAATGACACCTGCGACTACCGCGTCAACCCGCCCATCCGCACCGCCGACGATGTGCAGGCCCTCATCGACGCCATCCGCAGCGGTGTGGTGGACGCCATCGCCACCGACCACGCGCCCCACTCCGAGGAAGACAAGCTCAAGGGCATGGCCGGTATGGTGGGCAGTGAGACGGCTTTCGGCGTCTGCTACACCAAGCTCTGCAAGGAAGAGGGACTTCCTCTCGAGCTGCTGAGCCACCTGATGAGCACCCGCCCGGCGGAAATTCTGGGCCTTGCCAAGGGTCAGCTCGAGCCGGGCTATGACGCCGACTTTGTGCTGGTAGACCTCGACACCCCCTATACCGTGGACAAGAACAAGCTCCACTCCAAGTCCCACAACTGCCCCTTCGACGGTGCGCAGCTCTACGGCAGGGTCTGCGCCACGGTCAAGGGCGGCGAGCTGACCTATCAGGCAGAAGAATAAGCTGCAAATACATTTATATAAAAGAGAGACAAACAGGAGGAACCCCAAATGACGAACATGGATAAGCTTTACGAAGCAGTCGAAGCACG
This sequence comes from Faecalibacterium sp. Marseille-P9312, assembly GCF_902497445.1. Lineage (NCBI taxonomy): Bacteria > Bacillati > Bacillota > Clostridia > Eubacteriales > Oscillospiraceae > Faecalibacterium > Faecalibacterium sp. Marseille-P9312. The sequence goes on along the minus strand of NZ_CABVEW010000019.1, from coordinate 9,748 downwards.
CGGCCCGGTCTGCGTGGGTCTGGACACCGATTTCAGCTACCTGCCCGCAGATTTCGTGGACAGCACCCTCTCCAAAGGCGAGAACATCGTCCGCTTCAACAAGAAGCTCATCGACGCCACCAAGGCCGTCGCGGGCTGCTACAAGGTGCAGATCGCTTACTACGAGTCTCTTGGCCTTGAGGGTCTGAAGGCCTATGCCGACACCCTGAAGGCTGTCCGCGAGGCCGGTGTGCCGGTCATCGCCGACATCAAGCGCGGCGACATCGCCAAGACCGCTGAGATGTACGCTATGGGCCACTTTACCGGCGACTTTGAGGCCGACTTTGTCACGCTGGCTCCCTACATGGGTCTGGACTCCATCAGCCCCTATCTGCCCTACGCAGAAAAGCAGGGCAAGGGTATGTTCGTCCTCTGCCGCACCTCCAACGGCGGCGCAAAGGATTTCGAGTATGAGAAGCTGGCCGATGGCCGCCATGTCTACGACCTCGTGGGCGACAAGCTGAACGCCCTCGGCAAGGACTACATGGGTGAGCACGGCTATTCTTCCATCGGTCTGGTCATCGGCGGCACTCACATCGAAGAGGCTACCGAGATCCGTGCAAAGTATCAGGACAGCTTCTTCCTCATCCCCGGCTACGGCGCACAAGGCGGCAAGGCCGAGGACATCGCCCAGTATCTGTCGAAGGGCAACGGCGGCGTGGTCAACTCCAGCCGCGGCATCCTGCTGGCCTACAAGAAGCAGCCGGGCGCAGCCTTCGACGAGGCCGCTTACAACGAGTGTGTGAACATGAAGGAGGCCATTGCCCATGCGTGCAGCCTGCTGTGAGGCCACTGTCCTGCGCCACGAGGTCATCGCGGACGACATCCGCCTGCTGACCGCCCTCTGGCCGGACCGCGAGCATGCCCCCCACGCGGGGCAGTTCTTCACCCTGCGTGCCTGGGGCGCAGATGAAGCGCCCTTCCTGTCCCGGCCCATCAGCGTCCACAAGTGGGATGCCGAGACCCGGACCGTCGAGTTCCTGTACGCCGTCGTGGGCGAGGGGACCCGCAAGCTGACGGCCCTGAAAAAGGGTGACAGCTTCCAGCTCACCGGCCCCATGGGCAACGGCTTCGATGTGGCCGACATCCTGAGCAAGTATCAGAAGATCGCCGTCGTGGGCGGCGGCATCGGCACCGCCCCCATGTACCAGCTCACCCGGGAGCTGGCGGCTGGCGGCGTCAAGCCGGACGTCTTCTTCGGCTTCCGCGATAAGCCCTACTGCATGGAAGAGTACCGCTCCATCGCGGGCATCGTCAAGGTGTCCACCGACACCGGCGCGGTGGGTTTCCACGGTTTCGTCACCCAGCTGTATGACCCGGCGGATTACGATGTGGTGCTGGTGTGCGGCCCCACGGTCATGATGCGGAATGCCGCCCGCCTCTGCGCGGAGAAGGGGACTCCCTGCTTCGTCAGTCTGGAAAAGAAGATGGCCTGCGGCATCGGTGCCTGCCTCGGCTGCACCTGCGAGACCAGGAGCGGCGAGGGCAAGAGCGTGTGCAAGAATGGCCCTGTGTTTGATGCAGCGGAGGTGTTCTGATGGCAGACTTGAAAACGAACCTGCTGGGCTTTACCATGAACAGCCCCATCATCGGGGCCTCCGGCACGGTGGGCTACGGCGTGGAATACGAAGAGCTGGCTGATTTCAGCAAGATCGGCGGCATCTCGGGCAAGGGCCTGACCCTGCACGGCCAGTACGGCAACAAGGGCGAGCGCCTGTGGGAGACGCCCTCGGGCCTCATCAACAGCATCGGCCTGCAGAACCCCGGCGTCCAGCACTTCATTGATGTGGAGCTGGGCGAGATGCTGGAGCTCAAGCAGAAGTACGGCACGGTGGCCATTGCCAACCTCGGCGGCCACAGCGAGGAAGAGTACGTCGAGGGCGCAGCCATGCTGAGCGAGAGCGGCGTGGACATCGTGGAGCTGAACATCTCCTGCCCCAACGTCAAGGTGGGCGGCATGGCCTACGGCGTCAAGGCGGAAGCTGCCGGTGAGGTGGTGCGGATGGTCCGCGACGCCTGCAAAAAGCCCCTGATGGTCAAGCTCAGCCCGCAGGCCGAGAACATCCCCGAGATGTGCAAGGCCGTGGAAGCCGCCGGTGCGGACGCCATCAGCCTGACCAACACCTTCCAAGCCTGCGCCATCGATTTGGAGAAGCGCCGCCCGGTGTTCGACAACATCTTTGCCGGCCTGTCCGGCCCGGCGGTGCGCCCCATCGCCCTGCGGATGGTCTGGCAGGCCGTCGGCGCGGTGAACATCCCGGTCGTGGGCCTCGGAGGCATCGCCACCGGTAAGGATGCACTGGAATTCATCATGGCCGGTGCCACGGCGGTGCAGGTGGGTGCAGCAAACTTCGCCAACCCCCGCGCCATGGAGACCATCGCCGAAGAAATGGCGGCCTGGATGGACGCCCACGGCGTCAAGACGCTGGACGAGATCCGCGGCTGCGCACGCTGAGCGAATAAAACAGAGATTAAACGTATGTAATTTGCATTTATTCATCAATTCTTAAAATTTATGAATAAATTTGCGTTTTGACAAAATGCGTGGTACAATACCGCATGAACGAAAACAACAGAGTATAGAGAGGGAAAAATATCATGAGTGAAGCACTTGAAATTCTGAAGAGCTGTGACGCATTTCTGGAAGGCCACTTCCTGCTGTCTTCTGGCCGCCATTCCAGCGCATACTGCCAGATGGCATATCTGCAGCAGTACCCCGACCGCTGCGCCGAGGTCATGAAAGCTGTGGCCGATAAGATCAAGGAGATGGACGTGGATGTCATCGTCGGACCTGCCATGGGCGGCATCGTCTACGCCTACGAGCTGGCCCGCCAGACCGGCAAGCGCGCCATCTTCACCGAGCGCGTGGACAACGTGATGACCCTGAAGCGCTTCGCCATCCATCCGGGTGAGAAGTGCCTCATCGCTGAGGACGTTGTGACCACCGGCATCTCCTCTCTGGAGACCAAGCGTGTCATCGAAGAGGCCGGCGGCGTCTGCCTGGGCATCACCTGCGTGGTGGACCGCACCAAGCCCGAGGCTCCGTCTCCCATCCCCATCGTGGCCAGCGCTCTCAAGCTGGACCTGCCCAACTACGCCCCCGAGGAGTGCCCCATCTGCAAGGAGGGCAAGCTGCCTCTGGTGCATCTGGGCAGCCGCAAGATGAAGCAGGAAGCCAAGCAGACCCTGTAAATGCGCAGGCGTGTTGAAGCGAGGAGTATCTAATGAACGCATATCTTCTTTTGGCAAATGGCATGGTCTTTGCCGGCCAGTCGGTGGGCGCTGAGGGCGTCACCGTGGGCGAGGTCGTCTTTGCCACCGGCATGGTGGGCTTTCAGGAGACGCTGACCGACCCCAGCTACTACGGCCAGATCATCACCCAGACCTACCCCCTCATCGGCAACTACGGCATGAATAAGGACGACATGGAGTCGGATAAGATCTGGGCCAAGGGTTATATCGTCCGCGAGGCCTGCCAGACCCCGTCCAACTGGCGCTGTGAGGAGACGCTGGACAGCTTTCTGAAGAAAAACAATACCATCGGCATCGAGGGCATCGACACCCGCCACCTCACCCGCATCATCCGGGAGAGCGGCGTTATGAACGGTGCCATCCTGACCACCTTCGACCCCGCTGACCCGGCCAACAAAGCCGAGACGGATAAGCTGCTGGAAGAGATCCGCGCTTACGCCGTCACCGACGCCGTGAAGAGCGTCACCTGTGCAGAGCCCGAGGTCTACAATGAGAAGGGCGAGACCCATATCGTACTGATGCACTACGGCTGCAAGCGGAATATCATCCGCTGCCTCGTCAAGCGCGGCTGCAAGGTGACGGTCATGCCCGCCTTTGCCACCGCTGAGGAAGTCGCTGCCCTGGACCCGGACGGCATCATGCTCTCCAACGGCCCCGGCGACCCCGCCGAGCCGGTGGAGGTCATCGAGAACCTCAAGCATATCTTTGAGCTGAATATCCCCACCTTCGGCATCTGCCTCGGCCACCAGCTCTCCGCTCTGGCCGCTGGCGCCAAGACCATGAAGCTCAAGTACGGCCACCGCGGCGCCAACCAGCCCGTCACCGACTTCGAGTCGGGCCGCACCTTCATCACCAGCCAGAACCACGGCTATGCAGTCGTGGGCGATGAGCTGCCCGCCGAGATGGGCGAGGTGGCTCAGGTGAACGCCAACGACGGCACCTGCGAGGGCATCAAGTACAAAAAGTGGAACTGCTTCACCGTCCAGTTCCACCCCGAAGCCAACGGCGGCCCCAAGGACACCGAGTTCCTGTTCGACCGCTTCCTGAACAACGTCAAAGCAGCAAAGAAGGAGGCACGCTGAAATGCCTAAGGACCCCAGAATCAAAAAAGTGCTGGTCATCGGCTCCGGCCCCATCATCATCGGTCAGGCTGCTGAATTCGACTACTCCGGCACCCAGGCGTGCCGCGCCCTGAAAGCAGAGGGCATCGAGACCGTTCTGCTCAACTCCAACCCCGCTACCATCATGACCGACCCCGACGTGGCCGACCATGTTTATATCGAGCCCATGACCCTCGAGGTCGTGGAGCGCATCCTCGACATCGAGAAGCCCGACTCCGTGCTGCCCAACCTCGGCGGCCAGATGGGCCTGAACCTCTCCATGGAGCTGGCCCGTTCCGGCTACCTCGACCGCACCGGCATCCGTCTGCTGGCCTGCAAGCCCGAGACCATCGACCGCGCCGAGGACCGCGAGCTGTTCAAGGAGACGATGGAGAAGCTGCATCAGCCCATCATCCCCTCCGAGGTCGTGGAGACACTGGAAGACGCTCTGGCCTGCGCCGACCGCATCGGCTACCCGGTCATCGTCCGCCCCGCCTTCACCATGGGCGGCACCGGCGGCGGCATCTGCGAGAACAAGGCAAAGCTCATTGAGATCGGCACCAACGGCCTCCGTCTTTCCCCCATCCATCAGATCCTGGTGGAAAAGTGCATCGCGGGCTGGAAAGAGATCGAGTACGAGGTCATGCGCGACCACAAGGGCAACGTCATCACCGTCTGCAACATGGAGAACCTTGACCCTGTCGGCATCCACACCGGTGACTCCGTGGTCGTGGCACCCTCCCAGACCCTGAGCGACCACGAGTACCAGATGCTGCGCACCGCTGCGCTGGACATTATTACTGAGCTGGGTATTGAGGGCGGCTGCAACTGCCAGTTTGCCCTGAAGCCCGACAGCTTTGACTACGCGGTCATCGAGGTCAACCCCCGTGTGTCCCGCTCTTCCGCTCTGGCTTCCAAGGCCACCGGCTACCCCATCGCCAAGGTGGCGACCAAAATCGCCATCGGCTACACGCTGGATGAGATCACCAACGACGTCACCGGCAAGACCTGCGCCTGCTTCGAGCCTGCGCTGGACTACATCGTGGTCAAGTACCCGAAGTGGCCCTTTGATAAGTTCGTCTACGCCGACAAGTCTCTGGGTACCCAGATGATGGCCACCGGCGAGGTCATGAGCATCGGCAACAGCTTTGAGGCTGCCATGATGAAGGCCGTCTCTTCCATCGAGCTGGGCATGGACACTCTGACCCACAAGCCCTTCGAGGAGCTGAGCGACGACGAGATCGTGGACCACATGCATGTGCAGGATGCCGAGCGCGTCTTCTGCGTCTATGAGGCCCTCAAGCGCGGCATCGACCACGAGACCATTTACCGCATCACCAAGATCGACTGGTGGTTCCTCGACAAGATGCAGCATCTGGCAGACCTCGAAAAGGGTCTGGCCAAGTGCGAGGGCGTCCTGAGCGAGGCCCAGTATAAGGAAGCCAAGAAGTACGGCTTCCAGGATAAGACCATCAAGCGTCTGGCCAAGGTGGACAAGCTCCCCGTGGAGAACTACCGCGCCGGCTTCAAGATGGTCGATACCTGTGCCGCTGAGTTCTCGGCCAACACCCCTTACTTCTACTCCACCTACGACGGCGACAACGAAGCCGCCGAGTTCATCGCGGAGAAGGAGGCCAAGGCTGCCGAGAAGGGCGAGCCCAAGAAAAAGAAAGTCCTCGTCTTCGGTTCCGGCCCCATCCGCATCGGTCAGGGCATCGAGTTCGACTACTGCTCTGTCCACTGCGTCTGGACCCTCAAGAAGCACGGCTGTGAGGCTATCCTCGTCAACAACAACCCCGAGACGGTCTCCACTGACTTCGACCCCGGCGACCGCCTGTATTTCGACCCGCTGAACCCCGAGAGCGTGGACAACATCATTGCGACCGAGAAGCCCGACGCCTGCGTTGTTCAGTTTGGCGGTCAGACTGCCATCAAGCTGGCAAAGCATATGGACGAGATCGGTCTGCCCATCCTCGGCACCCCGGCGGATGCCATCGACGAGGCCGAAGACCGTGAGCGCTTCGACGAGCTGCTGGAGCGCTGCAGCATCCCCCGCGCACCCGGCCGCACTGTCTTCAATCTGGAAGAGGCTCTGGCCGCAGCCGACGAGATCGGCCTGCCTGTTCTGATGCGTCCTTCCTACGTCCTCGGCGGTCAGAACATGATCGTGGCCTACACGAAGGCCGACGTCATCGAGTATATGGGCGTCATCACCGAGCACGTCGATATGGACCACCCCGTCCTGCTGGATAAGTACATCATGGGTACCGAGTGCGAGGTGGACGCCATCTGCGACGGCGAGAACTACCTCATCCCCGGCATCATGGAGCAGGTGGAGCGCACCGGCGTCCACTCCGGCGACTCCATCTGCGTCTACCCGGCCCAGCACTTGACTCAGGCCGAGATCGACACGATGGTGGACTACACCGGCCGCTTTGCCCGTGAGCTCCACGTCACCGGTCTGGTCAACGTCCAGTATGCGGTCTCCAACGGCAAAGTGTACGTCATCGAGGTCAACCCCCGTTCCTCCCGTACCGTGCCGTATATCTCCAAGGTCACCGGCGTCCCGATGGTCGATCTGGCCGTCCGCTGCTGCCTCGGCGAGAAGCTCACCGATATGGGCTACGGCACCGGTCTGCACCCCAACGCCCCCTATGTGGCCGTCAAGGTGCCTGTCTTCAGCTTCGAGAAGCTCCACGGCGTCGATACCCAGTTCGGCCCTGAGATGAAGTCTACCGGCGAGGTGCTGGGCATTGCTCCCAACTTCCACGACGCCCTGCTCAAGGGTCTTATCGGCGCGGGCTACACCTTCAAGACCCCCGGCCCGGCTTCCTGCTGCATCTTCACCGTGAAGGACAGCGACAAGCCTGAGTTCGTGGACATCGCCTGGAAGCTCAAGAGCATGGGCTATAAGCTCTACGGAACCTCCGGCACCTGTGCATGGCTCAATAAGCACATGGTCCCCTGCAACGAGGTGCGGAATATGTCCGGTGAAGCGCCGAATATCGTGGACCTGCTGCAGAGCGGTCTGGTGGACTATGTCTTCTCCACCAGCGCCAAGGGCCGCGACCCCAAACGCGATTCCGTCCGCCTGCGCCGCAAGGCCGTGGAGCTCAGCATCCCCTGCATCACCGCCGTGGATACCGCCAACGCTCTGGTCGACTGTCTGCGCAGCGACCACAGCATGAAGGACATCCCGCTGGTGGATATTGCAACGCTGTATCATAAAAAATAATCCCGCTCTATTACTTCGTGCGCAAAAATATACCGTTTGTGCGCAGCCCCTCGTAATGAGGGGCTGCATTTGTTATACTCAACAACGCAAAATTTGCCAAAAGACGTTACTTTTGGACGTTCCAGGAGGATATAGATACATGACTCGTTCCCAGATGATCGAAACCGTGGCACGCAAGACCGGCTTTACCGAAGCTCAGGTCGAGACCACGATGGATGCACTGTTTGACCAGATCGCCGATTGCCTGCGTGCCGACGAAAAGGTCACCATCGCTGGCTTTGGCCGCTTTGAGATGCGTCCCCGCAAGCCGAAGGCTTACACCAATCCCAAGACCAAGGTCTCCAGCCGTCTGGAGTCTACCTCTATCCCCGGCTTCAAGGCCAGTGGTCGCTTCAAGCAGAAGCTTGAGTCTGGCCGTGCTGCCAAGAGCGTCGAAGAGACTGCCTGATAGGACCTGAACCCAAAGCGCCGCATCCTTGACCCGGGATGCGGCGCTTTTTTGCTGACAGAATGCGATTTTCATGGTATACTGGGCATATCATAACGAAAAGCGGCCCTCAGAGGGCATTGCGCGGAAGAGAAAAGAAAAAGAACGGAGTAGAGGAATCCATGCTTTACAGCGAATTACAGTGCAGCGAGGCCATCCATAAGGCCGTAGAGCGGATGGGCTTTGCGGAAATGACCGAGGTGCAGGAAAAGACCATCCCCGTCATGCTGGCCGGGCGTGACGTCATCGCCAAGGCCCCTACCGGCACTGGCAAGACCTGCGCTTTCGGCATCCCGGTGGCCGAGCACATCGACCCGGCCCTCAAGGCCCCGCAGGCCGTCATTCTGGCCCCCACCCGTGAGCTGGCTCAGCAGATCGCCGAAGAACTCACCGGGCTGACCTATTTTATGCCGGAAGTGCAGGTGGTCTGCGTTTACGGCGGTGCGAATATGGAAAAGCAGGCCAAGCGCCTCGCCGAGGGCTGTCAGATCGTGGTGGCGACCCCGGGCCGCCTCATGGACCACTACAAGCACCACAACATTGACCTCGACCATGTGACGCAGGTGGTCCTCGACGAGGCTGACGAGATGCTGAACATGGGCTTCTATAAGGACGTGAAGCATATCATCGGCCTGATGAAGGCCCGCAAGTCCCTCTCGATGTTCTCGGCCACCATCAGCCGCGAGGTGATGGACATCGGCTGGATGTATCAGAAGGACGCCGAGGAGATCACTGTCCAGCCCAAGGAGGAGAGCCAGCCCAAGATCACCCAGTATATGCTGGAGACCTCCGGACGCAACAAACTGTCCGATCTGGCCCAGATCATCATTGGGGAGGGCTACAAGCGGGTCATGGTCTTCTGCGATACCAAATTCAATACGGCGGCTCTGGCGAACCAGCTGGCCCGTCTGGGCTTCTCTGTGGACTGCCTCCACGGCGACCTCTCCCAGAACGAGCGCAACCGCATCATGCAGAACTTCCGTGACGGAAAGCTGAATGTGCTGGTAGCCACCGATGTGGCGGCCCGCGGCATCGACGTCTCGGATGTGGATGCTGTCATCAACTACGACGTCCCCGGCGATAATGAGCACTACACTCACCGCATCGGCCGCACAGGCCGCGCAAAGAAGGAGGGTGTGAGCTATCTGTTCTATGTGCCGGAGGAGAAGAAGCGGGTACAGGAGCTGCTGCGCCTGACCCGTAACACCGATCTGTGTACGCCGGTGCATTTCGATTTCAACCATGAGCATATCGTGGTGGAGAAAAAGCAGGACAGTGCCGACCGGTTTCAAATCAAGTGCTACTTCTGATGAGATGATAAGATAAGAATAAGAGCGGGTGCTTTTGAGGGTAGAAATGCCTTAAAAGCACCCGCTCTGCTTCTATATTATAATAAGAAAGATAGAGAGCAAAAAACAGGATAAAACGGGGAGAAAAACTGGAGAAAAAGTCCAAAAGCGAAAAAAGAGTAAAAAACTTGCAAAAAAGGCTTGCAAAGTAGCCCGGCATATGGTATTATACTTGAGCGCCAAGCGCTGAGACAAAAGAATGACTTCTGAGTCCCAGCTGGAAGTAAAGCGAAAAGAACCAATAGACGTCCGAAAGTTCCGGTCAGCGCCGAGAAACTGAGAATGC
>NZ_CABVEW010000018.1:0-64415 GCF_902497445.1 Faecalibacterium sp. Marseille-P9312 | reverse complement strand
GCAATGCACGTTGAAAATTTTGCAGAGCAAAACGTGTGAAAAGGCAAAGCCCCTGCTCATGGTCACCGTTCACACCGAACGCAGTTCCTGCCCCTGTTTTGCAGCGGCGTTGTCCGGCTCGCCCACACAAAGTGTGAGGTCATGGCGCAGTATCTCGTTCAGACGGCTTATGTAGGATTCAAGGCACAGCTCCCCAAAAGAAAAATACCGCCCTGCAAGACAGGCGAAAAATTTTGTCGGGTGAAACAGCGGCAAAATAGATCGGATGTGTTGCGGGGCGGTAAAAATCTTCATGGGGAATAAATCCTCGCCGCTCTGTACTTTTCTACAAAATTGATGGGATTTGCGGTAAAGAGTATCATGGATTGCGGAGTGCGTCAAGATGGTTTTGCAAGTTTTATTGCAGTAAAGCGGTGATAGTAGGACTTATATTCTGGGAAATTTGATGGAAACCGGTGCTTGTATGCACGGTTTTATCGCAGCAGTGTCGAGGAGAGCACGAACAGTGTCGAAAGCACGGGATTTAATCACCAAAAAGACTGTCACAATGAAATAAAAACTGTGCAGGGTGTATACTGCAAGCACAAGGAGGGATGTATATGAGAACTGTAATCCTAGCGTCACACGGACATTTGGCATCCGGCATGAAGAACACGGTGGAGATGATCCTGGGAGAACAGGAGGCGCTCAAGGCGTTCGATGCCTACACAACGCCGGAGTGCAATGTCCATGACACACTGGAGGCGATGCTCCGTCAGGCAGACGGAGAATGCGTCATCGTTACGGATGTGCTGGGTGGCAGCGTGAATAAGGAAGCTGTCGTCTTTGCGGCACAGCCGGGTGTGCGCGTGATCACCGGAATGAATTTGACGCTGGTCGCAACTCTGCTGACCGAGGAGGAGTTGCCGCTGGACGAGCTGGTAAAAACCAGCATTGCAGAGGCACAGGCTTCCATTCAGCAGCCGGAGTTCGTCAGTGAAGAAGAAGATTTCTGATAAGGAGGAAAAAATTTATGATCCAACTGCTACGCGTCGACCATCGTCTGCTGCATGGTCAGGTGGTTTTCAGCTGGTGTGGACAGCTGAATCCCAATTGCATCCTGATCGCAAACGATGCGGCCGCTACCGATGATGTGCGCAAGGCTGCGCTGCGTCTGGGCAAGCCCAACAATGCCAAACTCGTCATCAAGACGGTGGATGATTCCATCGCCGCCATCAATGAAGGCAAGACCGACAAGTACAGCCTGATGATCGTGACCGGCAATGTCAAGGATGCGGTGCGTCTGGCGCGGGAGACCACCCAGATCAAGAGCATCAATCTGGGCGGCACAAAGTCTGCGCCGGACCGCCACGCACTGTCCCATGCGGTCTATGTATCGGACGAAGAGGAGAAGCTGCTGCACGAGGCCGCTGCGGAGGGCATTGAGGTGTTCATCCAGGCAGTGCCCAGTGATGCCAAGAAGATATTGACCTGATCCATCAAGAACAGGAGGAGAACAACATGCTTGTAAAGACATTATTGATCGCACTGGTTTCCTTTATCGGTTTTCTGGAATGCGGCGTCGGCAACTCCATGATCCAGCGACCCATCGTGATGGGCCCGCTGGTCGGTCTGGTGCTGGGCGATGTGAACGCGGGTCTGGCCGTGGGTGCTACGCTGGAGCTGGCCTTCATGGGCAATGTGACCATCGGCGCAGCGCTGCCGCCGGAGATCACCGCAGGCGGCATTCTGGGCACTGCGCTGGCCATCGTTTCCGGCAATGGCACAGAGGCTGCCCTTGCACTGGCACTGCCTATTGCAACGGTGGCTCTGCTGATTAAGAACACCTACTATCTGACCGTCCGCAGCTGGTTTTTGCATAAGTCTGATAAATATGCGGCTGAAGGCAACGCCGCCGGCGTGAATGCCATGCACATGATCAGCTTCCTTTCCTACGATATCGTCATGTCTCTGGTCATCGCTATCTGCTTCTACTGCGGCAGCGACGCGGTGCAGAGCTTCCTTGCCATCATCCCCGCATTCATCATCCGCGGCATTTCCGTGGCCGCCGGCATCCTGCCTGCACTGGGCTTTGCTATGCTGGGCAAGATCCTCGTCAGCCCCAAGGTTGCTCCGTATTTCCTGCTGGGCTTCCTGCTGGCTGCATACCTCAATGTTCCCGTGCTGGGCATTGCACTGTTGGGCGTGATCATTGTGGCTCTGATGCTGGTCAACGACCAGAACAAGCCGAATAATACTGCTGTGGTTGACGGAGGTGCTGACGATGACTTCTAATAACGAGAAAAAGCTGCTCACCAAGAGCGATATCAACAGGGTTTTCTGGAGATCCTTTACGGTCAATGCATCCTTTAACTACGAGCGTCAGATGAGTCAGGGTGCGCAGTATGCGCTGTCCCCGATTCTACAGAAGCTGTATCCGGACAAGAAGGAGCTGGGTGAGGCACTGCAGCGTCACGCCGAGTTCTTCAACACCACGCCCATGCTCTGCCCCTTTATCTTCGGCATTACAGCGGCCATGGAGGAGGAGAACGCCACACAGGAGGACTTTGACCCCAACACCATCAACTCGGTCAAGGCTGGTCTGATGGGCCCTCTGGCCGGTATCGGCGACTCGGTATTCTGGGGCACCCTGCGTCCTCTGGCCGGCGGCATCGCCTGCTCGCTGGCACTTACGGGCAACCTGTTTGCGCCGTTCCTGTTCCTGCTGCTGTTCAACATCCCCAACGTGCTGGTGCGCTACTTCGGCTGCCACTGGGGCTACAACTCCGGCATGAAGGCGCTGAACCGCTTTGAGGAACTGGGTCTGACCGAAAAGATTTTTACCGCGGCAGCCATCATCGGTCTGCTGGTCATCGGCGGCATGTCGGCCTCCATGGTTAGCGTCAACCCGGTCGTTGCCATTGGCAGCGGCGACAACGCCATCAAGCTGATCGATGTCATCAACGGCATCATGCCCAAGATGCTCTCGCTGCTTACCACATTGGGCGTCTACAGTCTGCTCAAGAAGGGCACGAAGCCCAACACGATCCTGCTGGGCATCATCGTAGTCAGTGTGCTGCTCACTGCTATCGGTATTTTCTGAGCAGAACTTTTCAAGACGGCGATTTTATAGTAAAATGGAAAGCGGATGGGAGCGTGGGCTGACATCCGCTTTCCCACTTATCAGGAGGCTGCAATGAACTGTACCGAAGAATTTATTGCGAAAATGAAGCAGAAGGATATCGTCATCAACTTTGTGCAGGCATGGCGCAATGATACGCTGGAGGAAAGCTATGCCCGGCTGGATAAGCCTACGCGTCTGCACGCTTATTCGGTAAGCAAAAGCGTTACCTCCATCGGTGTGGGGCTTGCCGTGCAGGAAGGGCTGCTGCGACTGGACGACCCGGTGCTCAGGTTCTATCCGGAGTATGACCCCGCAGAGCTTGCACCGAACCTGCGCCGCATGACCGTGCGAGACCTGCTGATGATGGGCTGCGGCTCCAAGGATAAAATGTTCTTCTGGAATGATGCGCAGCGACTGCAGTGCAGGGACTGGCAGGATTATTTCCTGCACAATGAGTTCCCCTATGAGCCGGGCACCCGGTTCGAGTACAACAATTTCAACAGCTATATGTGCAGCTGCATCGTGGAGCGCGCTGCGGGCTGCACCCTAAAGGACTACATGACGCCCCGCTTTTTTGATAAGCTGGGCATCGGCAACCCGGACTGGCTCACCTGCCCCATGGGACATTCTGCCGGAGCGAACGGCCTGTTTTTGAGCATTGATGAGATGTCCCACATCGGGCAGTTCCTGCTGCACGATGGTTGCTGGAACGGCGAGCAGCTTCTGGACCCCGCATATTTGCATGAGGCAGAAAAAAACCAGTACCCGGTCAATGCCCCCAAGCACGGCTACGGCTATTTCTTCTGGACGAACCCGGACGACGAATCCTACCGCGCAGACGGTATGTATGGTCAGTACATCGTGGTGGTGCCCAAGAGCAAAGCGGTGATCACGGTGCAGGCGCTGGACAGTAAAAAATTCTTCGACGATGTGTGGTCGGAGCTGGTAGTCCCCTTTCTGAACAAGGGCTGAGCGTAAAAAACAACAGGAGCAAAGGTGACAATGGCAAATCTGCAGAAGCTGAATCCGACCCAGCAGGAGCTGTACAACTATCTGGAACAGCAGACCGGACAGGTGAACTTTGAGGTGCTGCAACCGTTTACCACGCAGGAAATGGGTGCGGTGCTGCACATCAGCCGCAACACGGTGAGCCAGTACCTGAACGAGTTTTTCAAAGAGGGCTGGATGGTCAAGATCAATACCCGGCCGGTCTATTATTTCCTACGGGAGACGCTGAGCCGGAAATTCAACGTTCAGACGCTGGATACTGAATATGAGGATCTGCAGTTTCTGCAGCAGGATCTGAACCATGGCCGCCGTGCGGACAGCTGCTTTGCGGGAGTCATCGGCTATCACCTCAGCCTGAAATCCGCCGTGGAAAAATGCCGTGTGGCGGTGGAGTATCCGCCCACCGGCCTGCCGCTGGTGCTGGCGGGCGAAAAAGGCACCGGCAAGCGTCTGCTGGCCGGCAAGACCTGGGAGTATGCAAAGGAAAAGCAGGTCGTGCCGGCAGAGAGCCGTTTTGCCGAGCTGGACTGCGCCATGTGGGGCGCAGCAGAGCCGGGCGGCACCGGCTTTGCCGCTTCGTTCAAACGCAGGCTGGAGGCTGGCACCGGCAGCGATTTTTTGTACCTGCACGGCTTTGACCAGCTGGAGAGCAGTGTGCAGGCCGAGGCTGTGCGCTTTTTAACGGCAGTGCTACCGGAGCTGGGCGCGAAGTATCCGCGCCTGATCTTCGGTGTGCAGACGGTGCCGCCCTCGCTCAAGAACAGTGTGCCGGTGCAGGCAGAGCTTCTGCCGCTGCGCAGCCGGTCGCTGCTGGAGAAAAAACGGCTCATCTATCGTTTTCTGATGCAGGAGGAGCAGCGCATCGGCCGCAGGGTGCAGGTGACGGGTCAGGCATACCAGATGCTGATGCAGTATCCGTATGAGCGGAACGTGGGTCAGCTGGAGCAGGTCATCCGTACCAGCTGCACCAATGCATACTCCCGCAGCCGGGACGGCGGCATCTGCATCGGTCTGCCAGTGCTGCCGGATGCCGTGTTTGAGAGCTGCCTGCTGCTGCCGGAGGCCGGTGCGCAGAACCGTGCGCTGACACTGGACGACCTGCGGGAGGACTGCGGCTTTGAAAGGGAGCACCGTCTGCTGGAGGAGATCCGGGAGCAGGGGCGGCTGTATTTACAGGGCAGTCTGGAATGTGCCGGATTCTGCACCCGCATGGTGCACCGGCTGGAGGAGTACAACAACTATATCCTGTTCCAGAACAAGATCGCAGATGAGCGCATCAAGGGCATCGAACAGGGAATGCTGCGCATCTCGGAGCGCATCCATGAGCTGTACGGCGTCGGCTTCCCCAACAGCTTTATCCTGATGCTGGCGCGGTGGGTGTATTTCGGCAATGTGTTCGATGATGCCTTGCCAGAGGACAGCGCCGAGATGCAGCAGCTGGTGGCAGACCTGACCGAGGCTGTCCGGCGGGATGCGCCCTACAGTTTTGCGGTGGCAAGTGATCTGCTGCTGATGGTGCAGAACACCACCGATGTGCATTTCTCGTCCATCGGCATCCTGATGATCAGCGCCTTTGTGGAGGTGCTGCACCGCCCCGGCAACAAGCTGCCAGTGCAGGCGTTCATCATCTGCCACGGTTACGCTACGGCCAGCAGCATTGCAGACGTGTGCAACAAGATGCTGCATAAGTATCTGTTCAACGCCATCGATATGCCCTATGATGTGCCGGTCAGCGAGATCGTCAGTCAGGTCAAAAAGATCCTTTATTTCAACGAGAACCGTGATGTGCTGATCCTGGTAGACCTCGGCTCACTGGAAAACATCACCGAGCTTCTGGACGACCTGCCGAATGTCAACCTCGGGATCATCAACAATGTTTCCACAGCGATGGCACTTTCGGTGGGCAGCCATATTCTGGACGGGATGCCGCTGGCAGAGGTTCTGGAAAATGCCAAAAATGCTTCGCAGATCCGCTATAAGATCTTGGAAAAAGCCCGCAAAGAGGATGTGATCCTGTTTGTGAGCGAGAGCGGCAGCAACGTCGCTGCAAAGGTGAGCGAGCTGTTCATGCATAGCCTGAATCATCTGAACACGAAGGTAAACGCGCGCTTTTTGTGCTACGATGTGCAGACCTATGAGCAGCTGCGTCAGAATGGCCACTGGGACACCTGCAGCGTGTTGTTTGCAGCGTCCACCATGGAGCTTGGCCCGGCGGATTTCCCGGTGGTGGCCGTGGAGGACATCATCACCCAGCGCGGACTGGATAAGATCAAGAGCGGTCTCAGCGGCTATCTGACCGAGGAAGAGTTCGAGCACTTCAAGCAGAATCTGGTCAATCTGTTCTCGCTGGAGAACGTGGTGGAATCGCTCACCATCCTGAATGCATCGCGGGTGCTTTCGCTGGTAGCAGATATGCTGGAGGAGATGCAGCGGGCGCTTGGCTCCCACTTCCAGCCCAAGACCGTGGTAGGTCTGAACCTGCACATCAGCTGCCTGATCGAGCGGCTGGTGAAAAAAGAGGAGATCAAGAGCTACCGTGAGCTGGAACGCTTCTGTGAAGAGCACCGGGACTTTGTGGCACTGGCGCGGCGCTGCTTTGCCAATATTGCCGAGCAGTACCGCATCAACCTGCCGGACAGTGAGATCGGCTATATTTACGATTATATTTCCCACGATTACAGCGATGAAAGTCCTTGGAAAAATGAGTTTTGAACCAATGGGAGGAAATTCAAATGGATTACAATAAAGCTGCTCTGGAAATGCACGAGACCCACAAAGGCAAGGTGGGCATCGTGAGCAAGGTGGAGGTCGCCACCCGCGACGACCTGTCCACCGCCTACACCCCCGGCGTGGCAGAACCCTGCCGCAAGATCAAAGAGAATCCCGACGACGTCTACAAGTACACCTTCAAGGGCAATATGGTGGCCGTCGTCTCCAATGGCACGGCTGTGCTGGGGCTGGGCGACATCGGCCCAGAGGCCGGTCTGCCGGTCATGGAGGGAAAGGCTGTGCTGTTCAAGGAGTTCGGCGGCGTGGATGCTTTCCCCATCTGCATCGACGCCCACGACGCGGCCAGCGTCATCGCGGCCTGCAAGGCCATCGCCCCCACCTTCGGCGGCATCAACCTCGAAGACATCAAGAGCCCTGAGTGCTTTGAGATCGAGGAGACCCTGGAGCGTGAGCTGGACATCCCCGTCTTCCACGATGACCAGCACGGCACGGCCATCGTCGTGACCGCCGCCCTCATCAACGCCCTGCGGGTGGTGGGCAAGAAGATGGAGGACGTCCACATCGTCCTGAACGGCCCCGGCGCTGCCGGTACGGCCATCATCAAGATGCTGATGACCGCCGGCGCGAAGGACATCATCGCCGTGGACCAGTTCGGCACCCTGTACAAGGGCTGCAACAGCGCCGAGGCCCACAAGAACTGGCTGGGCGAGGTGACCAATCCCCGTCAGGTCAAGGGCGGCCTGAAGGAAGCACTGGAAGGTGCCGACGTGTTCATCGGCGTTTCCAAGCCCGGCATCCTGACCACCGAGCTGTGCAAGACCATGAACAAGGACGCCATCGTCTTTGCCATGGCAAACCCCACCCCGGAAATCATGCCGGATGAAGCCAAGGCGGGCGGCGTGCGCGTGATGGCTACCGGCCGCAGCGACTTCCCCAATCAGGTCAACAACGTGCTGTGCTTCCCCGGCCTCTTCAGGGGCGCTCTGAGCGTCCGCGCCCGCGACATCAACGACAAGATGAAGCTGGCCGCCGCCTACGCCATCGCGGACCTCATCACCGACGATGACCGCAGCGAGGAGAACATCATCCCCGGTGCCTTCGACCCCCGGGTGGCCGAGGCTGTGGCGAATGCTGTGGCAGAAGCTGCCCGCGAGACTGGTGTGGCAAGAGCTTGATCGAAAATAAAACAACCACCTATTGCACGATTTTGTGTAGTAGGTGGTTGTTTTTTCATATCTATAATATTAATCTTCCAGTCTGCCATGGTCGCAGCCGAGAGAAAGATAACGCTCCATCTCCACTCTCAGCACAAGCCGGGTATACTCCAAGGGCTTATTATACAGCAGCCAGTCCAGCTCCGCCCGCTGTGCCGAGGTGTTGCCGTACTCGTCCTCCACAGCGATGCAGTCGATGGCAAGAGTGGTGCCATCCTCAAACCGGGCTTCCACCCGGTTGGTGTCCGTATTGTAGCGGCAGGAAAGCAGTTTATTCATGGTGAACCTCATTTCTATATCAAACGGTGTCTGTTCGGATGTCCTAAACCCTGCCATAGAACCGGTGTGTCATGTAAGATTGTTGTTTGGATAAAACTGGAAGATTTTGCACAATAAATACCGTTGAAATCCAGCTTTTGGCGCTGTGCGAAACAGCCTGTTTTGCCGGGCTGATTTTGGCTCTGCACACTTTTGCACATTTTCTGCACATCGCAAGGATGGATAACAGGTGCAAAGGCGTGCAAGCAATGCAAAGAATGCAACAGAACAACAACTGAAAAATAACGGTAATTCGATTAAAATGACGTTTTAGCGTCAAATGATGAAATGGACAAAATGTGCCATTCGGTTCCTACGAATCAGTAGGCCGGGGGTTCGAGTCCCTTCCATCGCACCAAGAAAAACCAGTACACATTGTGTACTGGTTTTTCTTTTTTTATTTGCGCGATGGAAGGGGCTCGAACAGGGCGGCGGCGCATAGCGCCGCAAGCAATCAGCCCAGTGGGCTGTTGCTTAGCCCGCGGGTTCCAACGCGTAGGAATGTCTACCGTGGAAGCTGTGAAATCGAAAGATTTCATGGCTTTTTTGTTTTGTGAGCCATGGGTGCACGGTTTCTGCACGGTCGGTGTTATCCATGTCCGATTATGTAGGGCGCTGTATTGCATTGCAATCAGTGCCCTTTTTTGCATCAGGTGAGCAGTGCTAAGCGGAGCTTTGCCTTCATTTCCGGGTCGGCATCCTTGAGCAATTCCAAAAGAGCCGTCATGGAGATGGTGGGTTCGCCTGCGGCGGGTACAGCCTGCGGGCTGGAGGTGTCGGGCTTGGCGTAGAAGCCACTTTCGAACTTCTTGCCCAGCTCTACACGGGAGGACTGCTGGATATGAGCGTAGGTGTTCACCAGCATATCCGCACTGGCGTGTCCTGTGGTCCCCTGCACCGCCTTGATGTCGCCGCCGGAGATCATCAACTGCCACGCCCATCTGCGCATTCTTCTGCCGCAGAACAGGTGCTTGCCGGAGCCTTTTGCAGCCCCTTTTCCGCATCAGCCGGAACCAAGGTGTAACACACTAGACTTTGCAAGCAAAGTCATGTGCCAACGAGCGTTCCGCCGCTCTTTGGATTCTTCCCGGCAGGGCACTGGAAAATGGGGTGCCCTGATGAAAATGAAAGATGGCGGCATGAGGTTCTAATATTTACAGTGCCTGACCAACGTGGTACAATCAAAAAAGCAGTATCCGGTGTGAGGATTTTGAACTATGAACTTGTGCTTTGACCAATCGCTTGGACTTGGATATAAAAGCAATTCACAGAAAATCCGTGTGATGAGTGAAAGCTGGGTCAACGACAATATTTTCTGCCCGGTATGTGGAAACGCTCGAATTTCAAAATTGGAAAATAACCGCCCTGTTGCAGACTTTCAGTGTCCATCCTGTGGGGAAATCTTTGAGTTGAAAAGTAAAGATGGAAGAATTGGAAGAAAAATATCGGATGGTGCATACGATACCATGATAAGTCGCATAACCAGTATGACAAATCCCGATTTGTTGGTTATGCACTACTCCTCTTTACAGGTCGTCGAATTAACGGTTGTGCCAAAATTCTTCTTTACACCTACGGTAATCGAAAAGAGAAAACCGTTATCGCCAACTGCCAGACGTGCTGGATGGGTCGGTTGCAATATTTTGTACGGTGATATTCCAGAACAAGGGCGAATCCCTATTATTGAAAATCAGAATTTCCGCAGTAAGGATCGTATCGTACAAGACTATGCAAGAATCAAACGTCTGCAAACGGGATCTATTGAAAAGCGTGGATGGCTGTTGGATGTACTCAACTGTGTAAACGCTATCCCGACGAAAGATTTTTATCTGAAGGATATTTATGTGTTTGCAGACAAACTGAAGATTCAGCATCCCGACAATCAAAACATTGAAGCGAAGATTCGCCAACAACTGCAATTTCTTCGGGATAAAGGAATAATTGAATTTCTGGAACGAGGTCATTATCGTAAGATATAGCGAGGATTCTTTGCTTTCTGACGCTGGTAAAATAGGTCATCAAGGCGAACCGCTACACCATTACCATTTCCTGCGGCAAGCTGACCACCGGCGTGACGGTGCCGGAGTGGACGGCTGTGATGATGCTGACCGGGTCGGCAAGCACGGCTGCGTCCGGCTGTATGCAGACCATCTTCCGGGTGCAGTCGGCAGGGGTGCTGGACGGCAAGCAGAAGGAACGCTGCCACGTCTTTGATTTTGCCCCGGACCGTGCCCTGAACGTGATTTCTGAGGTCAACCGCATCACCAAGCGGGGTCGGACCAACGAAGAACAGAACCGGGCGGCATTGGGAGAGTTCCTGAACTTCTGCCCGGTGATTGCGATGGACGGCACCCAGATGACCGCATACAGCGTTTCCAGAATGATGCGGCAGATCAAGCGTCTGGCGGTGGACAGGGCCATCAAGAGCGGCTTTGACGACGAATCGGTCTACAAGCAGGACACCGGCATCGTCATGGACGAGGAGGATGTGGAGTTGTTCCATACCCTGTCGGATAAGCTCAGCGAGCAGAAAGCCGCCAAAAAGGAAACCAAAGTCCACATCAATCATCAGGGGCTGACGGGCGAGGAATACGAAAAGGCAGACAAGATTTCCAACAAGCCCAAGCGGGAGCGCACCAAAGAGGATGATGACCTGCTCAAGAAACTGCAAGAGCAGAAGAAAGAGCGCGAGAAGGTCATCCGGCTGCTGCGGAATGTGTCCATCCGCCTGCCCCTGCTGATTTACGGTGCCAAGGTGGACCTGACCGAGAGCATCAAGATGGCAGACTTCATCACGCTGGTGGATGAGGAATCCTGGCAGGAGTTCATGCCCAAAACCGTGGACAAGCCCCTGTTCCGCAAGCTGCTGAAATACTACGACGAGGATGTGGTCAGCGGGGCGGGTCTGCGCATCCGCCGCATGGCAAAGGCTGCGGACGAGCTGCCGCCCACTGAGCGTGTGAAGCGCATTGCCGAGATCTTCAGCCACCCCGACAAGGAAACCGTTCTGACCCCGTGGCGGGTGGTGAACCTTCATCTGAGCAACATGGTGGGCGGTTACTGCTTCCTCAACGAGCAGTTCGATTCGCAGGAGGTTCTGGAGGAGCCTCGTCTGGTGGATCAGGGGCAGGTCACGGAGGACATCTTCCTCAATCCGGAGGCACGGATTCTGGAAATGAACTCCAAATCCGGCCTGTATCCCCTGTATATGGCATACAGCCTGTACGCCATGAAGCTGCCCGGCCCGGAGGACAAGCTGCCGCTGGAGCAGACACAGGCTCTCTGGCAGGAGACCGTGGAGCAGCAGATCTTTGTTCTGTGCAAGACCCGGATGGCAGAAAGCATCACCCGGCGGACGCTGGTGGGCTATCAGGATTGGACAGTCAACACCACCTACATTCCGCACCTGCTGGAACGGATGGAAAACGACCCGCAGCGTCTGGCAAAGAAGCTGCAGCGAACCGATACATGGGGAAAGGAGGGACAGCCCATGAAATTTGATGCCATTGTGGGCAATCCGCCGTATCAGGAGGATACAGGCGGCGGCAGCGCAGCCAATGTTGCGGCAAAGCAGGCACGCCCGGTTTATAACCTGTTTGTGGATCAGGCAAAAACCATGCAGCCCCACTATATCTCCATGATTATGCCGGCACGCTGGTATGCTGGCGGCATCGGACTGAACGATTTCCGCAATGAGATGCTGAACGATCCGCAACTGATCAGGCTGACGGATTTTGTGAACTCCAAAGACTGCTTCAGCACCGTAGATATTGCAGGCGGCATTTGCTATTTCCTGTGGGATCGGGACAAGGAGGAGGTCTGCGAGGTTACAAACGTCAGCGGTCTGGAACACCATACTATGCGGCGCAACCTCAATGAGTTTGGAGAAATCTTCATTCGGTCGAATGAATCGCTATCCATCATCCATAAGGTTCTGAACCGTTCAGAACACTTCCTGACCGATCGGGTGCAGCCCATTGATGCCTTTGGTTTCCCCTCTGCGGCTCGTGGCGAAAAAGAACCCTTTGATGGTTGCATTTCCCTTATTCACAGCCAAGGCACCGGCTATATTAAGAGAAGCGATGTCAAGAAAAATGCGGAGCTGATCGACAAGTACAAGGCAACGATCTCCATTCTGGTTCCCTGCAATGGTGAGGTTGGCATTGACCCGTCCAAGGGCTATAAGGCCATCACAACACCCCGGATTGAGGTTCCGGGTGAGGTGAACACCTTCTCCTATCTGGTTCTGGGCGCATTCGATACCGAAGCAGAAATCAAAAACTACAAGCAGTATCTGATGTGTAAGTTTACTCGCTTCATGCTGCGCCTGACCTATTCGTCTATGCACATTGCAAGAGCAAACTTTATCTTTGTGCCCGATCAGGATTTTACGGAGGAATGGACGGACGAAAAGCTGTACAGGAAGTATGAGCTGACGGAAGACGAGATTGCGTTTATTGAGAGTACGATTAGAGTGATGGAGTAAATATAGAGGAATCTTATGCACGTTCGACCGCAGATTGTTTATAAGTATAAATCAATATCTACACAGACTGACTTTAATCGTGTGGTAGATATTATAAAAAGTAATCATATTTATTTGCCAAAGCCTTCTATGCTGAATGACCCCATGGAAGCAAATGCCTTACAAGTGTATTTGGGTTGTATGGGGGCTGGATATACGCTTGCTTGTGGAAAAATACATCCAATTGTGGAAGATAGGCAAAATCAGTACAGAGTTCTCTCTGTTTCTGCAATTCCAAACTCTCCTATTATGTGGGCGCATTATGCGAGTGGCTATTCTGGCTGTTGCTTGATTTATTCAACAGAAAAAACTTTTTCTGAAATAAAGCCTGTGATTTATACAGATATTACATTTGATTTGTTTGACATAGACTTTATGGATGATGAAATGTCAGAAGCGATTGAAGAATCGCTCTGCTTTAAGCATAAAGATTGGGCGTATGAAAATGAATGGCGGTTAATTCAAA
The DNA here is from genome assembly GCF_902497445.1 of Faecalibacterium sp. Marseille-P9312. NCBI lineage: Bacteria > Bacillati > Bacillota > Clostridia > Eubacteriales > Oscillospiraceae > Faecalibacterium > Faecalibacterium sp. Marseille-P9312. The sequence goes on along the minus strand of NZ_CABVEW010000018.1, from coordinate 51,051 downwards.
ATGAAGATGCCGGATTTTTGAATTATGAAGCGTCAGAATTGGTTGGAATTATTATCGGCGAGAATATGAGCTTGGATAAACGAAAGGTGCTGGTCAAGCTCTGCAAAGATAAAAACGTCCCTTGTTTTCGCACCTATACGATGAAAAGCTGGAATGAAATTGGTTTTGCCCCGTATGATTTTGTTGAATCACTGGGTGGAAAAGAGTACGAATATATTACGCCGGGAGAAATGGAACGGTATATTCAAGAAGGGCTGGAAAATGGAAGATGTTCCAATAATGAAAGAATGATTTTCAATGCGTTAAATGAAAAAGTATTACGAAAAGAGCATTATTAAATAAACTGGATTTCTGAAATGCAGGGAGAACGAAAATGAAACCTGTTGAAGCAGGGTTTGATTGGGGAATGTTTTGGCAAGCTGCAAGTGCGATTGCCACTGCTGTTGCCGCAATTATAGCACTTTGGCAAACAAGGTATCAAAATCGCAAAAAGGTTAAGATTACGTTCAACGAAAGCGTAATTTATGCGTTGGGTGGTTCTTTGGAACTTGCAGATAAATGCCAGTATGTATCGCTCGATGTTGTAAATACTGGAAACCGAAAAATCATTATCAGCAGTTATGGTATAAAACTTCCAGATGGTTATAAATGGGTTATACTCCAAGAGCCAACACCAGCAGGAATTACTAAGCTCCCAGCAGAACTAGATATAGAACAATGCGTTTCCTTCGCGTGGAAAAAAGATAAGTTTATAATGCAACTTCAAAATTTGAGTAATTATCCAAGAGATAAAAAAGTTCCGTTCTTTGTTCAAGATACGGCTGGAACGTACTATATATTCAAATCACCCAAAACCATTCAGCAATATTTAGATGAAGCTGAAAAGCACAATAAAAAAGAGGGGAGACCCCAACCATGACCGAATAAGCACTCCGTAAAATGATTGCTGCCGGGGAAAGCACCTGGCAGGAGTTTAAGTCGTGGGTGAAGTGCAAGGACTACCGGCAGCGGAAAGAGCTTGCGGTGAAAAGTGCGGTTGCGCTGGCAAAGAGCGGTCATCAGACGGGAAAGAAAATGGAAGGCGTTGCATCGGCAGCTTTGAATAGCCCGAAATACAGCAGCACGACCAAAACTCTTGCAGGCAGCGTTCTCTCGCAGTCTGACAAGAATCGCTAAATAACCTAAAATGGGGCGTACAGTTTACAACTGTGCGCTCCGTTTTTTACAACAGAAATCAAATATAAAGTGATATTACGTCGAATTATTTGAGAAATTGTCGGAAAATCCATGTAGATAACATTGGAAAATTGTGGTATAATAATACCGACCAGAAAGGAGGGTTGTGCTATGGACAACAACCAACTACAGTACATCAAAATTCAATCGCAATACGCTGATGAGGTAGAACAATTTGAAAAGTGCGTTGTCAAAGCCGCAAAGCTGACACACGCGATTGCTGACACGGCTGAGAAAAAATGCAAGCAGGCGCGGATGGCAATGGAATCTGGCAACATAGATGTCATGCGGAATACGATTCAGCAGTACATCTGCCAGTACGGACGGGATTGGTCGCGTTTCCGGGATGTTCGGATACAGCTTGTAGATGGGAACACCTATGCACAGCTCTCTGCCGTTGACCTTATCCAGCAGCTACATTGTGTTATCACGCTGGTGTACAAGGATACTGCGTTGAAAACGGTGAACAAAGAAGCATTCCGAGAGTGCGTTAAAAGTTTGCTGAAGCAATCCAAAATGTTTACCGATAAAGAGCTAGATGCAATGTTTGCGTAAAACAGGATAGCTGAAAATAAGCAAAGCCCACAAGCTGGATATAAAATCCGGTCTGTGGGCTTTACCATATCAGGAGTAATATTTCTGTGTGTGGTTGCCGGGACGAGGGGCTTCTGGAACTCAACGGCAAGACCTATATGCTGTCCATCAAGGTCTACGAAACAGTGAAAACCGATGTGGCCTATGTGCAGGATAAGACGGTCAGCCAGATTCAAGCAAAGGATCGGATTCTCGAATATCTGAAGCATAAGCCGTCGATTACGAATCAGAAAGCTCAAGAGCTGTGTGGGTTTAACAAGAATCAAACCTATTATATCCTGCACCAGATGTGCAAGGACGGCATCTTGCAGCCTGATGGCGTAGGCCGAGGAAGGAAGTACAAAAGCGTGAAGTGAAAATTTACGCTGACTTTTACGCTGAAAGTTTGATTTGCGCTGAATTTACGCTGACTTTCCGGGATTTACGCTGAAAATACGCTGACTTGGCATGGTTTATGCTGAATTTACGCTGAGAAACGCGCGCCGCGCGATTAGCGATTTTGCCGCGCGTTTTCTAAGATTCAATCCTCCAGTCTGCCATGGTCGCAGCCAAGCGACAGATAACGCTCTATCTCTCCATCCAGCACAAGCTGGGCGTACTCCAAGGGCTTATTATACAGCAGCCAATCCAGTTCTGCCCGCTGTGCCGGGGTGTTGCCGTACTCATCTTCGACGGTGATGCAGTCGATGGCAAGAGTGGAGCCATCCGCAAACCGGGCTTCCACCCGGTTGGTATCCATGTTGTAGTGGCAGGAAAGCAATTTCGTCATAGTCGTATCCTCCAAGACTTGATTTTTGGCGTGTGGTCACTCGAACCAATGCCGTCAAGTCGTTGTCGGATAAGTCGATTTTTCATTTGTCTGAGAGTAAGTGCACGGTTTCTGCACGGATTTTGCACGGTTTCAAAACGTGCAAAGGGTGCAAATCGTTGCAAAATCGGACAAAGGGTGCAGAAACTTGAAGCTCAAAACCCACGATGTACCTCCAAGAAATAACGTCAAAACGTAACTTCCGAAAATTGAGGGAATCGCCCGGCGTGCGCTGCGAATCAGTAGCCCGCGGGTTCCAACACGTAGGAATGTCTACCGTGGAAGCTGTGAAATCGAAAGATTTCATGGCTTTTTTGTTTTGTAAGCCATGGGTGCACGGTTGCGGAAAGAGTGAGACTTATCTCCAGAAGATTCAAGACGGAAAAGATGGAATTTCATATTGACAAGACATCAAGACAAGTATATAATCGAACGTGGAAACAACAAGGCATCGCGGCGAAAAGCGTTCGAATGCCGCTTTGGATAGAAACAGGTTAAGGAGATATTCAATGACTCAGAGACAAAAAGGTGCTCTTTATATGATCTTGTCTGCATTGTGCTTTGCATCCATGCAGGTGGTGGTGCGGCTGAGCCGCGAGATCCCCACGATGGAGCAGATCTTCATGCGGAATTCGTTCGTGCTGATCGTTTCGGCGATCATCATTCTGCGCAAAAAGGGCTCGCTGTTTGGCCCGGCCAAGTATCAGCCCTATCTGTTCGGGCGGTCGTTCTTTGGCTTTCTGGGGCTGATCACCCTGTTTTATGCCTCCAGCCATGCGGCGCAGGGCGATGTGACGATCCTGAACAAAACTTCCCCTATCTGGGTCACCATTCTGGCCGTCATCTTTATGAAAGAAAAGCTGCCCAAGATCCAGATCCCGGCGCTGGCACTTTCCATGGTGGGTGCCTTTATCGTGTTCCGCCCCAGCTTTGAGTCCAACCCCTTCCCGCTGGTGGTGGCATTTTTGTCGGCCGTGACCTCCGGTGTTGCCTACACCTTTCTCTCCTTCTTTAAGGGCAAGGTGGACGGCCTGACGGTCATGATGCACTTTTCCACCTTCAGCGCCATTGCTTCTATCCCCTTTATGCTGAAGGATTTTGTGGTGCCCAGCTTCAAGCAGGCGGTACTGCTGCTGCTCATTGGCGTGTTCGGCTCCTTGGGACAGGCCTTTATCACCTATGCCTATCGCTTTGCTCCGGCCTCGGAGATCAGCATTTACAACTACTCCGGCATTATCTTCAGCATGATCCTGGGCTTCTTTATTTTGGGCGAGCCGGTAAAATTTACCTCTGTGATCGGCGGCGCACTGGTGGCAGCCGCTTCTGTTATGGTCTATGTTTATAACAACCGCAGCAATAAGAAGGCAGGTGACGAAACTACGAAATAATCATTGCCCCCAAAGCAAAAGTATGCTATGATACAAATGAATAGCATACAGAACTCTTTCTCGTTGTTTGGCAACTTATCAACCTGAGAAACCAAAAAACGAACGGAGAGTTTTACTATGTGGACGAAAAAAGAAAGATTTGAAGCAGTTCTGAACCATGAGTTGGCAGACCGTCCGCCGGTATCGGCGTGGCGTCATTTCACCGAGAACGAGCACAGCGGCGCGGACCTCTTTGTAGAAACGATGCTGAAGTGGCAGAACACCTACGACTGGGACTATGTCAAGCTGCAGCCGCGTGCTTCCTACTATGAGGAGGCATGGGGCGGTCAGTTCGACTACAACGACTACGAGGGCGTTTTGCCCAAGGTGGTAAAGGGTCCCATTAGCGGTGTGGCGGATCTGGAAAAGATCACGGTGCTGCCGGGCGATCAGGGCGTGTTTGCAGAGCAGATCGAGGTCATTCAGAAGATGAAGGCTGGTCTGAACGAGGACATCCCCATGTTCCAGACTATGATGTGCCCCACCAGCGTCCTGCAGAAGCTGTGCGCCGTCAACCCCATTGGCCGTTACCGCGCCGCAAGCCGTGACGACCTGATGATGACCCTGATGCATGAGCAGCCGGAGCTGATCCACAAGACCCTGCAGAACATCACCGATACGATGGCCGATTATTCTAAGCACCTCATCGAGGATGCAGGCCTGTACGGTGTGTTCTACGGTGCCACCGGCCTGTCCCGTTCCACCTACATGACCAAGGAGGAGTGGGAAGAGTTTGTCAAACCCTATGATCTGCAGATGATGGAGGCGCTGAAGCCCTGCAAGATCATGGTCCATGCCTGCGGCCTTGAGGTGAACCCGGAGTATTTTGCGCACTACCCTATCGACATCCTGCACTGGCCCGAGAGCGCTACCGGCAACCCCAAGCTGGACACCGCACCCCAGTGGCTGGACAAGTCCATCACTCCGATGGGCGGCTGTGACGAGCGGCTGTTCGGTCAGCACAAGGCCGAGGAGATCGCTGCGCTGACCCGCAATACCCTGAAGCGGATGAAGGACATCCCCTTTGTGCTGGCACCGGACTGCTCGCTGGCCACCAATACCTATGATGCGGAGCTGCGCGCCTTTATCGAGGCCGCACATTCCAACGATTGATCTTCTTTTTTCACTTCCTCCTGTCTGTATGCTGACCGATTGCATGAATAGAGAGTTTTGTCTGTCTGCAAGCTGTGAAAGAGCGGACAGGAGATGGGAAGAGAGGAAAGATTATGGCGGACGAGAACTACTCCTATGCGCCCAAATACGTTCAGATCCAGAACTATATCCTGCAAAAGATCGAGTCCGGCGAGTATGCGGCCGGGGACAAGATCCCTTCAGAGATCGAGCTTGCCAGACAGTTTGATGTCAGCCGCCTGACGGTGAATACTGCCGTCAAGGAGCTGGCCAACAGCGGCATTGTGGAGCGGGTGCAGGGCAAGGGTACCTTTGTCCGGTTTGTCCCTGGCCAGTCCTTTTCCAGCCCTATGGCATTTTCCGGCGGCATCAAGATCGCACCCTTTGAACACTCCAACAACAAGCCGCACCGCCTGCTGGAGCATGGGGTCATCAAGGCGGATGCTGCCTTGTGCCAGAAGCTGGGCCTGACGGCAGAAAACCCCTATGTCTATAAGATCGTTCGCTGTGTGGATGTGAGCAGCGAGGTGGATGAGGTGGATTACAGCTATGTCCCGCTGTCGGTGTGCAAGGATCACACGTTTGACTGCGAGGCGCTGAAGACCTTTTTCCTGCACGATTATATCTGCCGCTATTTCAATGAAAAGCCGACCCACATCCGCATTTTTGTGGACACGCCCCTTACCTCGGATATGGAGCTTTCTCTGCTGAATGCGCCGCCGGAGAAGCTGTTCAGCTGGGATACCTTCTTATATCACGGGAATCAGGTGCTGGCGGTCACCACCACGGTCTCCATGCCCAAGGAGAACCGTCCCTTCATCACGCTGGAATTCTGAGCGTTTTCTCTCCGCAAAAACAAAATAAGTACCGGGAGGCTGCTGCACAGTGCGCTGTGCAGCAGCCTTTTTTGTGTGGAGATGGTTCTATACGCTTTGGGGACGGAGCTGCGTGGCAGATCCGTCCTGTTTTTACAAAAAAGGGACTGCTTTTGGCAGAACAGAGAATTTTCAACGAATAAATTGGGACTACTCACAATTTACAACAGAGGACATCACGGTTATACTTACGTCAGGTTGATAAGTTGTCTTTACATATAGACAATAAAACGTCTTGAAAAACCACCGCACAAATCGTACAATTCATTTTGGAGGTATCACTGTTATGACAACACAAGCGATCATTACCTGCGTCATCCTTGTGATCACCATGGTCCTGCTGATCTCTCAGAAGGTCCCGCTGGTCATCCTCGGCGCAGCCATCCCCGCAGCACTGGCCGCCACCGGCGTTATCAATGCTGGCAGCGCCTACACCGAGTTCGGCAACACCACCATCGTGTTCTTCATGGGTCTGGTGGTCGTTGGCGAGGCCTTCTTCAAGACCGGTCTGGCCGACTTTATCGGCGGCAAGATCATCGGTCTGCTGGGCAAGACCGAAAAGGGCCTGCTGCTGGGTACCGGCCTTGTGGCCGGCGGCCTGTCCGCATTCCTGAACGATACCGGCTCCACTGCCTGTCTGATGCCCATCGTCAGCTCCATGGCCTCCAAGGCTGGCGTCAAGAAGTCCAAGCTGCTGATGGCTCTGGCATTCTTCGCCTCTCTGGGCGGCACCATCACGCTGGTGGGCACCACCCCCCACATCGTGGCAAACGGCATCCTGAAGGATATGGGCCTGCGGGAGTTCGGCTTCTTTGAGTACACCAAGATCGGCCTGCCCCTGCTGGTGTGCGGCATACTGTACATGTGCTTCTGCGGCACAAAGCTGCTGCCGGATAAGGACATCGAGATCAAGAGCGGTGACCGCACGGCAGAGTACGACACCAAAAAGATGGTTCTGGTCGCTGTGATCTTCATCGGTGTTCTGGTTGCTATGGCTACCAGCATCGTCCCCATGCACATTGCCGGCGTCATCGGCGCGATCCTCGTCGTCGTCACCGGCTGCATCAGTCTGGAGGAAGCCATCAAGGCTTTCCCCACCTCCACCATCTTCATCGTCGGCGGTATCTTCCCCCTGAGCAAGGCTCTGGTCAGCAGCGGCGCCGCTGAGTATCTGGTCAACGCCATCAGCCCCGTGCTGAGCAACCTGCCTCCCATCATTCTGCTGGGCGCCATCACCTTCCTGATGCTGCTGACCACCCAGTTCCTGATGAACTCCTCTGCCACCGTTCTGGTGCTGCCCATCGCCATCATGCTGTGCCAGGCCGCAGGCATCAACCCGCTGGCCGGTGCCATGTCCGTGTCTGTGTGCGCTTCCGGCGCCTTTGTTACCCCCTTCGGCACTGCACCCAACCTGCTGGTCTGGGAAGCAGGCGGCTACTCTGTGAAGGACTACCTCAAGTGCGGCTTCCCCATGCTGATCATCTTCGGTGTCGTCACCACCGCCCTGTGCGCAGTGTTCTACCTGTAAGTACGCTGTAAAAAAGAAAACCGAGGTTTTTAGAATGGAAAAGACGGATAAGAGATACCAGGCTTATATTGATATTCTGCGGGAGGAGCTGATCCCGGCTATGGGCTGTACCGAGCCTATCGCCGTGGCCTATGCCGCCGCTGCTGCCCGCAATACGCTGGGCGAGCTGCCGGACAAAGTGCTGGTGGAAGCCAGCGGCAGCATGATCAAAAACGTCAAGTCGGTCATCGTGCCCAACACGGATAACATGAAGGGTCTGGAAGCCGCCGCTGCTGCGGGCATCGTAGCCGGCAAGCAGGAAAAGAAGCTGGAGGTCATTGCCGATGTGACCCCGGAGCAGACCAAAGCCATCCGCGCATATCTTGACCAGACGGATATCAAGGTGCGGCACGTTGAGAATGGTGTCACCTTTGATATCATCCTCACGGTCTGGAAGGGCGAGCATTCTGCACAGGTGCGCATTGCGGTGTTCCACACCAATATCGTCCATGTGGAAAAGGACGGCGAGGTACTGGTGGACATTCCGGTACACGGAGATAGCGAGGAGACCCTGACCGACCGCAGCCTGCTGGATATGGAGCATATCTGGGACTTTGCCAACACGGTGGACGTGGAGGATGTCCGTTCCATTCTGGAACCTCAGATCCGGTGCAACATGGCCATTGCCGAGGAGGGTCTGCGGGGCAACTACGGTGCCAACATCGGCAGTGTGCTGCTGGATATGGAGGGCAATGATGTAAGAGTCCGTGCCAAGGCATACGCCGCAGCCGGTTCCGATGCCCGCATGAACGGCTGTGAGCAGCCGGTGGTCATCAACTCCGGCAGCGGCAATCAGGGCATTACTACCTCTGTACCGGTCATTGTCTATGCACGGGAGCTGGGCGTGAGTGACGAAAAGCTCCTGCGGGCGCTGACCCTCTCCAACCTGACCACCATCCACGAAAAGACCCCCATTGGCCGCCTGTCTGCCTACTGCGGTGCCATCAGCGCGGGCGCTGGTGCGGGTGCCGGTATCGCCTATCTCTGCGGTGGTGACTATGATGCCGTCATCCATACGGTCGTCAACGCACTGGCGGTGGTTTCCGGCGTCATCTGCGATGGCGCCAAGGCCTCCTGCGCAGCAAAGATCGCAACTGCGGTGGAGGCCGGTCTGCTGGGCTACAATATGTACATCCGCGGCAATCAGTTCCGCGCTGGTGACGGCATTGTGGCCAAGGGCGTAGAAAACTCCCTCAAGAATGTGGGCCGTCTTGGCAAGCAGGGCATGAAGGAGACTAACAACGAGATCATTGCTATCATGGTGGGCTGCTGATTCTGCTTATCGCGATTTTCAAAAATAGTGCCTATCAAAATGGCATATTTTCGATATGCAGTTTGCGGATGTTGCTTGTGCATTAAAAACGCAAACTGCTATAGTAACGCTATTTTCAATGCTGTATGAGGTCAAAGTCAACCTGAGCGAGTTTCTCTCCCATTCATGACATACTCCTACTGGCCATAGATCATACCTCTACCTTCTACTTGCCACGGGATCTCAGACAGCCTCTCTCCTTAAATAGCAAAGCCGCACTCCGGATCTGCTCGGAGTGCGGCTTTGCTTATGCTGTCAGTGGCACCCGCCCCCGCAGTGGGAGCCGCAGCTGCGGCCCTCGTCGTGGTCGTGGTGGGTGCAGTGGATGTCCGGGTCGAAGACCAGCTTCCCGGCCAGATAGTCGGCCACGGCGGCATCTGCGGCACCGGAAAGGCCGCCGAACAGCTGGATGCCGGCCTGCATCAGCGCCACCTGCGCACCGGTGCCGATGCCGCCGCAGAGCAGGACGTCTGCGCCATGCTGTACGAGAAAGCCCGCCAGTGCGCCGTGGCCCTGACCATTCGTCGGGATGACCTCGGTGCGCAGGAGCTGGCCGTTTTCGGCCTCATAGAACTTGAACTGTGCGGAGCGGCCAAAGTGCTGGAATACCTGACCGTCTTCGAATGGGACTGCGATTTTCATGAGAATGTCTCCTTTACTGCTGATTTTGTACAGCCTCCCGGATGCTCTTTGCCAGCTTTTTGGCGTCCAGAGGCTTGACGAGACGGCCATTCATGCCGCGCACGAGGCCGGCATAGTTGACGACGCGGGCCGTACCCTGTATCTTGCCCACCAGCACGAGGACACCGAAAAACAGGCTGATCAGGATGGCTGTGAGAAGGACGGTGAAAAGCTGGATGATATGTTGAAATTTCACAAGTGGTGCGGGTCTGCCGCGGCTCATAGTTCTCCGCCTTCAAGCTTTCTGCGCACCTCGTGGAGCGAAGCACACTCGCAGGTATAGATCCTGCGCATCTCGTCGGTGGCGGGCGAGAGGTCGGGGACCATCACGGTGACAAAGCCCCCTGCCGCGCCGGCCCGGACGCCGTTGTAGCTGTCCTCGAGCACCATCGTCTTTGCAGGCTCGGTGCCGAGTTTCTGCGCCGCCAGCAGGAAGATGTCCGGCGCGGGCTTGGAGCGGGTCAGGTGCTCGCCCGAGATGACGGCCTTGAAGTAATGGCCGAGGCCCCAGTGTTCCAGATGTCCCTCGATGACGGTCATGGGGCTGGAAGACGCCACCGCCATGGGGATGTGATGTTCGTCCAGCCAGGCCAGAAGCTCATCGAGGCCGGGCATTTTGGGGACAGGCTTGTTGAAGGCTTCATAGGCCAGCCGGTACAGCTCCTCCACGATGCCCATGGCGGGGCAGTCCTCGCCGTAGAAGCGCCGCAGCACATCGCAGCTGCCGGCCTTGGTGGTGCCGCGGGCAGCCTGCGAGAGGCCGTCCTTGCAGGGCAGGCCGAATTTTGCCAGTGCCGGCTCCCAGCAGATGTTCCAGATGCGCTCGGTGTCGAACATCAGCCCGTCCATATCAAAAATAACACCCTGTATCATAACGCAAGCTCCTTTTGGCGAAAAATCTACATACATACTCTATTGTACCATGTTTTTCCGCTTTTGAACACCGATAAGGTCATAATTTGTGGCAACTTGACTGCCCCAAAGATGAAACATTTTTCGGTTGCTTGCAAATCCGTTTCACGGCATTATAATAGAAAACAACATTCGGCATATTTGGCGCAGGGCGTGCAGCCCGCGCGGCGCTGTGTGAGATCAGAAAAGAGGGAAATTTATCATGTTGGACATCAAGATCACTCGTACTACCTGCCCGAAGGAAAAGCCGCAGGACGAGTCTAAGCTGGGCTTTGGCAAGAAGTTCACCGACCATATGTTCGTTATGGACTACACCGAGGGCGAGGGCTGGCATGACGCCCGCATCGTCCCCTACGCACCCTTCCAGCTGGACCCTGCTACGGTCGTGTTCCACTATGCACAGGAGATCTTCGAGGGCATGAAGGCTTACCGCACTGCGGATGACACCATCCAGCTGTTCCGCCCCGAGTGCAACGCAAAGCGTATGCAGGACTCTGCTGATCGTCTGTGCATCCCCAAGATCCCTGTTGAGGATTACATCCAGGCCGTCGAGGCTCTGGTGGATGTGGACCGTGACTGGGTGCCTCACGCTGACGGCGCTTCCCTGTACATCCGTCCCTTCGTGTTCGCAAACGATGTGGGTCTGGGCGTCCACGCTTCCAAGCACTACATCTTCTGCATCATCTGCGCTCCGTCGGGCGCTTACTACGCCGAGGGCATCAACCCCGTGCGCATCTACGTCGAAGACGAGTACATCCGTGCCGCTCCCGGTCTGACCGGCTTCACCAAGTGCGGCGGCAACTACGCTGCTTCCATCAAGGCCGGCGAGCTGGCTGAGGAGCAGGGCTACGCTCAGGTGCTGTGGCTGGACGGCGTCGAGAAGAAGTACGTCGAGGAAGTCGGCAGCATGAACATCATGTTCAAGATCGACGGCAAGGTCTACACCGCCGCCACCGTCGGCACCGTCCTGCCCGGCGTCACCCGCCGCAGCTGCATCGAGCTGCTGAAGGACTGGGGCTATGAGGTCGTCGAGGGCAAGCTGGCCATCGCCGACATCATGCAGGCTGCCCGCGACGGCAAGCTGGAAGAGGTCTTCGGCACCGGCACCGCCGCTGTCGTCTCCCCCGTCAAGGAGCTGGTCTGGAAGGGTGAGCACGCCTACATCGGCGACGGCAGCATCGGCCCTGTCACCCAGAAGCTCTATGACACCATGACCGGTATGCAGTGGGGCAAGATCCCCGATACCAAGGGCTGGATCGTCCCTGTGGAGAAGAAGTACTAAGAGCCGAAAGGCTTATGAACGCCGCCCGGCTGTACGCCCGGCGGCGTTTGCTGTATCCGGTGCGGATTGCAATTCTCTGCCGCGGGTGATACACTTAAAGTACATCTGAAAAACGAGAGGGAATGAAAAGATGATAAAGAAGTGGAGCATCCGCTACCCCGCTGTGGGCGGCGAAGAAGAGCGTCGGGCCTATGTCTATCTGCCTACCATGTACGAGGCTGACCCGGACCGGCGGTATCCGGTGCTGTATATGTTCGACGGGCAGAACGTGTTTTTCGACGAGGACGCCACCTACGGCAAGAGCTGGGGCGTGGCCGACTATCTGGACTACACCGATACGCCCCTCATCGTGGCGGCGGTGGAGTGCAACGCCGGTGCCAACAATGAGCGTCTGGTGGAGTATTCGCCCTACCGCTTCGACGATAAGCAGTACGGCCACTTCGACGGCAAAGGCAAGGACACCCTGAACTGGTTCGTCCACGAGTTCAAGCCCTACATCGACGCCAATTACCGCACCCAGCCCGACCGGGCTCATACCTTCATCGGCGGCAGCTCCATGGGCGGCCTCATGAGCCTGTACGCTCTTTTGCAGTACAGCGATGTGTTTGGCCGTGCGGCGGCGCTCTCGCCCTCGCTGTGGGTGGCTCCGGAGGCGCTGACGGCGCTGGTGGGCCGCTGCAAGCTGGCCCCGGGTACCGTGCTCTACATGGATTACGGCTCCAGAGAGATGGGCAACCACAACGGGATGCGGAAGGGCTTCGGCGAGATGTGCAGCAGGATCTTTGCCCGGGGCATCAACCTGACGGCCCGCGTCGTGCCGGGCGGAAACCACAGCGAAGCCAGCTGGGAAAAGCAGCTGCCCTTTGTGTTCCACACCCTGATGTACGAGCTTGATTGAACCAAACGGAGGAGGAAAGCATATGGAGATGCAGTATTTCAAGGAATACAGCCCGGCGCTGGGCCGGGAGATGGAGTGCAAAGTCTACGGACACGGGGGACGGCCCATGCTGTACATCCCCTGTCAGGACGGCCGCTTCTTCGACTTCGAGGACTTCCACATGGCCGACACCCTTGCACCCTGGATCGAGTCGGGCCAGCTCATGGTCATGTCCATCGACACGCTGGACAAGGAGACCTGGTCGGACACCAATGGCGACCCTTACTGGCGCATCCGCCGGTATGAGCAGTGGCTGCATTATATCGTGGACGAGGCTGTCCCCAAGCTGCGCTATCTGTCCAAGGAGCGCAACGGCTGGGATGACCTGCCCGGCGTCATCGCTTTCGGCTGCAGCCTCGGCGCGACCCATGCGGTCAACCTTTACCTCCGCCGGCCCGACATCTTCTGCGGCTGTCTGGCCCTCAGCGGCATCTATACCGCCCACTACGGCTTCGGCGACTACATGGATGAGCTGGTGTATATGAACTCTCCCGTGGACTATATGCGCAACTTCCCGGAGGATCACCCCTATATGGAGCTGTACCGGAACCAGAAGGCTGTCATCTGCTGCGGTCAGGGCGCATGGGAGCAGCCCGACACCACCTGGATGCTCAAGCGCATCTTTGAGGCAAAGAACATCCCTGTCTGGGTGGACCTGTGGGGCCACGACGTCAAGCACGACTGGGATTGGTGGTATAAGCAAGCGGTTTATTACATGCCGTATATTTTGGGGTAATAGCCCTCTCAGGCGCTGGCGCGCCAGCTCTCCCATAGGGAGAGCCATTGGCAGGCCGGACAGAGATGAGCTGAACGCTGAAAGTATAATATGACTCAAAAGAGCGGGCCTTGCTTACGAGGGCAGGTGCGTCTGCACAATGCGCTTTGTCTGGCTGCTGCTGCCCGTGACAGCAAGGCGCTGCCGTTTCGGAAATAAAGGGCCTTTCTCGTTTTGGGCGAGCCTGACCGGCACGCCAGTGGCTCCCCCTCTGGGGGAGCTGTCACCGAAGGTGACTGAGAGGGCTATAGAGGACATTCAAGGAAAGAAGACGCGAAATTATGCAGAATTTTATTTTTATCTCCCCCAACTTCCCGACGAACTACTGGCAGTTCTGCCGGGAGCTGAAGAACGACGGCATGAACGTGCTGGGCATCGGCGACCAGCCCTACGATGAGCTGAAGCCGGAGCTGAAGGACAGCCTGAACGAGTACTATAAGGTCGGCAGCCTCGAGAATTACGACGAAGTCTACCGCGCTGTGGCCTTCTTCATCTTCAAGTATGGCCGCATCGACTGGCTGGAGTCCAACAACGAATACTGGCTGGAGCGGGACGCTGCCCTGCGCACCGACTTCCACATCACCTCCGGCTTCCAGACCGAGGATATGCCCCGCATCAAGTACAAGAGCAAGATGAAGGAGTACTACCGGAAGGCCGGCATCGCCACCGCCCGCTACCACATGGTGGACGATCTCAACGGCTGCAAGGCTTTCATCAAGCAGGTGGGCTACCCTGTGGTGGTCAAGCCCGACAACGGCGTGGGCGCTTCCGACACCCACAAGCTGTCCAATGACGAAGAGCTGAAGACCTTCCTCGCCTGCAAGGCCGAGAATCACCCGGACGTCTCCTATATCATGGAGGAGTTCGTCCGCGCCGAGGTCAACAGCTACGACGCCATCATCGACGCCTCCGGCAACCCCATCTTTGAGGCCGGAAACGTCAGTCCCATGTCCATCATGGACATCGTGAACGACAACGACAACTCCATCTACTACATCATCAAGGACCTGCCCGAGGACACCCGCGCTGCAGGCCGTGCCGTCGTCAAGAGCTTCGGCGTCAAGAGCCGCTTCGTCCACTTTGAGTTCTTCCGGATGACCGAGAACCAGGCCAGCATGGGCGAAAAGGGCCAGATCGTGGCCCTCGAAGTCAATATGCGCCCCTGCGGCGGCTTCACCCCCGATATGATAAACTTCGCCCGCTCCACCAACGTCTATAAGATCTGGGCCGACATGATCGCCTTCGGCGGCACCGATATGCCCGTGGGCGAGCACTACTACTGCCCCTTCGCCGGCCGCCGCGACGGCAAGAACTTCGTGTACAGTCATGAGCAGATCATGCAGAAGTACCAGAAGAACATCAAGATGGTGGACCGCATCCCCGACGCCCTCTCCGGCGCGATGGGCAACCAGATGTACGTCGCCACCTTCTCCACCCGTGAGGAGATGGAGCAGTTCTACTCCGATGTTCTGGCCGTCACCGACGGCGATGCTGCCGCCGCACAGGCCGCGCTTTCCCAGGTGCTGGCTCTGGGCGAGCCCACCAAGGCCCTGACCCCGAAGCCCAACCTCAGCCCGGCGGTCAAGCCCACCACAGCCGTGACCAAGACCCCCACCCGTGCCGTCACCAAGACCAGCCGCAAGGGCCGGAAGTGATTTCCACAAAAACTTTACAAACCACAGCCGCAGAGAGAAATAAACGCCTCTGCGGCTGTTTTTTGACATGAGGGCAAATGTGATGATTGACAGTGCCCCGGAAAAAGTTGTAAGATAATGCAAATGCAAAAGAGGAAAAACGCCTTTGCAAAATGAGCTGAAAGACAGGAGAATTTTCTATGAAGCTGTATCAGAAACTTACTTCTCTGCTGGTGGCTGCAGTGATGGCTGCCGTGCTGATGCCGGTGTGCATGGCTGCTCCCGGTGACTCCGTTGAGACCCGCATCAACAACGCACTCGCACAGCGCACCGGCGCAGAGCTGTATCAGGAGATCGTCACCACTGCCCCCGATGGAACCGCCCAGACCATGATCGCAGCCCGCAGCAACGGCAACGCTTATATCAAGATGGATATGGGCGACGCCGGCAGTCTGGTCTATATCCTGAAAGACGGTCAGGGCTATCTGGTGGACGATGCATCCAGGATGGCCGTCAAGGGCGAAGTACCCACTGTGAGCGCAAGCGAGGCGGTCTCCGCTGACAAAGGCGAAGCACAGGAGATCCCCTGCACCGTGACCACCGTGAATGTGAACGGTCAGGACTGCGAGGCCCTGTCCTACACTGTCACCGATGCCAACGGCCAGACGGCCACCGTTTCCTACTGCCTGGTGGGTGATGACCTCAAGTATGTCGTTACCGATGCTGCCGAGGGCCGCACCATCGTGGAGTACCGCGTCACGAGCACCACTGTGGACCAGAATCTCTTCAACATCCCTGCGGATTATCAGATCCTGACGCAGGCAGAGTTTGAAGCGGCACAGGCCAACCACTGAGAAATTTTTCTGTAGAATATGGGAGCTGCTGCGTCATGCGGCGGCTCCTTTTTGTTGTCCGCCGCCCGGGAATGTGCTATACTGTGTGCAACAGAATGCATGAGAGAATGAGGAGAACCCCCTATGAAAATACCCGCAAACGGCTTTACCCACGCAGGCAAGTTCCATGCTGACGACGTGTTCGCCACTGCCCTGCTCCAGATCCTCCGCCCGGATATTAAAATAACCCGCGGCTTCGTGGTGCCGGATGACTTCGACGGCATCGTGTACGACATCGGCTTTGGCATGTTCGACCACCATCAGGAGCCCCGCGAGACCCGCCCCAACGGCATCCCTTACGCGGCCTTCGGCCTGCTGTGGCGGGTGCTCGGCCCCGGCCTTGTGGGCGAGCGTCAGGCCCGGCTCATTGATGAGAACTTCATCCAGCCCCTCGATCTGAACGACAATACCGGCGAGCAGAACAGCCTCTGCGACGCCATCGGCTTCTTCAATCCTGTGTGGGACTCGAAAGAGGACCAGGACGCCTGCTTCTTCAAGGCCGTGGCCGTGGCAAAGCAGATCCTGGAGAACCAGATCGAGAGCGCCAACGCCGTCAACCGCGCCGACGAGAAGGTCCAGCAGGCATATAAAAATTCCCACGACGGCATCGTGGTGCTGCCCTGCTATCTGCCCTGGAAGAACGGGCTGTACAAGACCGACGCCCTTTTCGTCGTCTATCCCAGCCAGCGGGGCGGCTGGAGTGCCCAGTGCGTCACCGACCACAAGACCAAAAAGCCCAAGCTCCCCTTCCCCCAGAGCTGGGCCGGCCAGCCGCAGGAGGTCATCGAGCAGAAGAGCGGCATCGAGGGCATCAGCTTCTGCCACGCCAGCCGCTTCCTCATCACGGCCAAGGACAAGGAGACGGCCCTCGCCGCCTGCCGTCAGGTGCTGAAGAACAATGGCCGCATCTGAGAAGCCGGAAAAGACAGCTTACGTCTACATGGTGCGCTGCGCGGGCGGCCAGCTTTATACCGGCTGGACGAACGACCCGGAAGCCCGCCTCAAGGCTCACCAGAGCGGCAAAGGCGCAAAGTATACCCGCACCCATACCGCGCTGGGCTTTGCCTACCTGGAAGCGTGTGCGGACAAGTCCGCCGCCCTCCGGCGGGAAATCGCCCTCAAAAAGCTGACGAAGGCCCAGAAAGAGGCCCTCTGCGCCGGGTGGACGGCTGAAAAAGAATAAATAAAAACACGAACGCCGCGCCGTGCCGGAACTGGGCCGTCAACCCCGTGCCGACGGCGGACAGAATGGATAAACCGGACTGTATACGGCCATGCATATACAAACTAAGAATGAATAAAATTTGTATATATTTAGAAAATAATGCATAAACATACAAAATAACAGAAAAGGACCGCCAAATCTGCACAAGGTTTGGCGGTTTTCTGCATTGACGGAAAAACCGCTTGGCGTATAATAAAAGCGTACTCAGAAAGACAAGACGTCGAGCGCCCCGGGAGGGATGCCCGGGCGGAAAACAAAAGTATAAAAAGTGTAATAAACAAAGGAGCGATCATCATGAAAAAGGAAGATATTAAGAAAGTTGTTCTGGCTTACTCTGGCGGTCTGGATACCTCCATCATCATTCCCTGGCTGAAAGAGAATTACAACAACTGCGAAGTCATCGCTGTCTCCGGCGACGTGGGTCAGGGTACTGAGCTGGACGGTCTGGAAGAGAAGGCCAAGGCTACCGGCGCTTCCAAGCTGTACGTCCTCGACCTGAAGAAGGACTTCGTCGAGAACTACATCTTCCCCACCCTGAAGTTCGGCGCAAAGTACGAGGACTACCTGCTGGGCACCAGCTTCGCACGTCCCTGCATCGCAAAGGCTCTGGCCGACATCGCCATCAAGGAAGGCGCAGACGCCATCTGCCACGGCTGCACCGGCAAGGGCAACGACCAGGTGCGTTTCGAGCTGACTCTGAAGGCTCTCTGCCCCGATATGGCCATCATCGCTCCCTGGCGTGAGTGGGACATCGAGAGCCGTGACGAGGAGATCGACTACGCCGAGGCTCATCACATCCCCCTGAAGATCAACCGTGAGACCAACTACTCCAAGGATAAGAACCTGTGGCACCTGAGCCATGAGGGCCTCGACCTCGAGAACCCCGCCAACGAGCCGCAGTACAATAAGCCCGGCTTCCTGGAGCTGGGTGTCAGCCCTGAGCAGGCTCCCGACACCCCGACCTACATCACCCTCCACTTCGAGAAGGGCATCCCCACCGCTGTTGACGGCAAGGAGATGGGCGCTGTCGAGTTGGTCGAGTACCTGAACAAGGTCGGCGGCGAGAACGGCATCGGCCTGCTGGACATCGTCGAGAACCGTCTGGTGGGCATGAAGAGCCGCGGCGTCTATGAGACTCCCGGCGGTGCTATCCTGTACAAGGCCATCAATGTTCTGGAGACCATCACTCTGGACAAGGAGAGCGCACACTTCAAGGCTCAGCTGGCTCAGAAGTACGCCGACATCGTCTACAACGGCCAGTGGTTCACCCCGCTGCGTGAGGCGCTGGATGCCTTCGCCGACAGCCTCGAGAAGACCGTCACCGGCGACGTCAAGCTGAAGCTCTACAAGGGCAACATGATCAACGCCGGCGTCACCTCTCCGTACACCCTGTACGACGAGCAGACTGCCTCCTTCGGCGTGGATAAGGACTATGACCAGTCCGATGCTACCGGCTTCATCAACCTCTTCGGCCTGTCCATCAAGGAGCGCGCAAAGCTGTCCAAGAACTGGCCCGAGGTCAAGGAATAACCTGCTTACCATCCCCTTTGGCGTGTTTTTTACACTTTCACGCTGAAGGCTCAAATTACCGGCATCATTGCTGGCGGCACCGCCGCGGGAGCTTTTTCCCCTGCGGCGGCTTTGCCGTTTCTAGCCCTCTCAGTCTCGCTTCGCTCGCCAGCT
The DNA here is from genome assembly GCF_902497445.1 of Faecalibacterium sp. Marseille-P9312. Lineage (NCBI taxonomy): Bacteria > Bacillati > Bacillota > Clostridia > Eubacteriales > Oscillospiraceae > Faecalibacterium > Faecalibacterium sp. Marseille-P9312. The sequence goes on along the minus strand of NZ_CABVEW010000018.1, from coordinate 32,079 downwards.
CCGGGTTGCGGCTCCCAGCGTCTGCTTCGCTGCCGCTCGCATCCTGCTGGCCGCTGCCCCAGCCTCACCTCCCTCGATCCGCCACTGGCGGCGGTCGGTTCGGCTGCCCCCAGAGTGGGAGCCACTGGCGTACCGGTGAGGTCTGAGCTGGACAAAAAGGCTCGACGATGCATAAAATGCTGGGCCTTGCACTCGAAATTCAGACACTTTTTCAGATAAAGGGATTTAACAATGGCAGAACAACTTTGGAAGGGCCGTTTCTCCAAGGCGGTCGATTCCCGCGTCAACGACTTCAACTCTTCCATCCGCTTCGACCAGCGGATGATCGCGCAGGATATGCGCGGCAGCGGCGTCCACGCCGCCATGCTGGCAAAGCAGGGCATCATCTCCGAGAAGGACTGCGAGGATATTCTGAGCGGTCTGGCCTCCATCGCGGATGATCTGGCCTCCGGCGCTCTCACCATCGACCCCAACGCCGAGGACGTCCATACCTTCGTGGAGCAGACCCTCACCGCCCGCATCGGCGACGCCGGCAAGCGCCTGCACACCGGACGCAGCCGGAATGATCAGGTGGCGCTGGACATCCGCCTGACTCTGCGGGACTACAGCCACACCCTGCAGGCTTACATCGTGGAGCTGGTCAGGGTCATCTGCGGGAAGGCCGCCGAGAACACCACCGCCGTCATGCCGGGCTACACCCACCTGCAGCGCGCCCAGCCCATCACCTTCGGCCACGCCCTGATGGCCTATGCATGGATGCTGCTGCGCGATCTGCAGCGCTTCGAGGACGCCACCGCCCGGATGGACGCCCAGTGTCCGCTGGGCTCCGGCGCTCTGGCCGGTACGACCTACCCGCTGGACCGTCAGTTCACCGCCGAGAAGCTGGGCTTTGCGGCACCCTGCCCCAACAGCCTTGACGGTGTGTCCGACCGTGACTTCTGCATCGAGCTGGCAAACGCCATCTCCATCTGCATGATGCACCTGTCCCGCCTGTCCGAAGAGATCATCCTCTGGTGCAGCTGGGAGTTCAAGTTCATCGAGCTGGACGATGCCTTCACCACCGGCTCGTCCATCATGCCCCAGAAGAAGAACCCCGACGTCACCGAGCTCATCCGCGGCAAGACGGGCCGCGTCTACGGCGATCTGAACACCCTGCTGGTCATGATGAAGGGCATCCCTCTCGCCTACAACAAGGATATGCAGGAGGACAAGGAGGCCATCTTCGACGCCGTCGATACGCTGGAACTCTGCCTGAAAACGGTCACTCCCATGCTGGATACCATGAAGACCCTGCCCGCCAATATGCGCCGGGCCGCTGCCAAAGGCTTCATCAACGCCACCGACTGCGCCGACTATCTGACCAAAAAGGGAATGCCCTTCCGCGACGCCTACAAGCTCACCGGCTGCATGGTCTCCGACTGCATCAGCAAGGATAAGACCCTCGAAGAGCTGACCCTCGAGGAGTTCAAGGGCTACAGCGCTCTGTTCGAAAACGACATCTACGACGCCATCGACCTCATCAAGTGCTGCGAGGGCCGCACCAGCTACGGCGGTCCCAGCGAGGCCAGCGTCAAGAAGCAGATCGAGCTGGCAGGCGCCCAGCTCGGCGGATGGGAGGCGGCAAACGCATGAGCGTAAAAGTCTTTATCGACGGTTCTTCCGGCACCACCGGTCTGCGCATTGCCGACCGTCTGGCCGCCCGGCCTGACATCGAGCTGCTGAGCATCTCGGCTGAGGGCCGCAAGGATGTGAACGAGCGGGCAAAGGTCATCAATTCCGCCGACCTTGCCTTCCTCTGCCTGCCCGATGCGGCCTCCAAAGAGGTCATGCCTCTGCTCCGCCCGGGCGTCAGGGTGCTGGATACCTCCACGGCCTTCCGCACCGATGCGGCCTGGGACTACGGCTTCCCGGAGCTGAAGGGCCAGAAAGAGAAGATCAAAAATTCGTATCGTGTGGCGGTCCCCGGCTGCTATGCCAGCGGTTTTATCAGCATCGCGCGGCCTCTGGTGGAGCTGGGGCTGGCCTCGGCAGACTATCCGTTCAGCTGCACCGGCATTTCGGGCTACTCCGGCGGCGGCAAGAAGATGATCGCCGAGTACGAGAGCGACGACCGTCCGGCTCACAGCAAGCTGGATGCGCCCAAGAGCTACGGCCTGGGCCTCGCTCATAAGCATCTGCCCGAGATGCAGAAGATCAGCGGCCTCGCCCACACCCCTGCCTTTGTGCCGGTGGTGTGCGATTATTACAGCGGGATGCAGGTCCTTGTTCCGCTGGACCTCAAGCTGGCTGGCACCAGCGCCGAGGCGGTGGCCGCAGGCATTGCGGACTATTACAAGGAGGGCGCGACCGTTTCCGTCCACGCCCTCAACGAGCCGCTTCCCGAGAATGGTCTGTACTCCAACGCCCTGTCCGGCAGCGACAGGATGGAGCTGTACATGACCGTCAACGCAGCGGGCGACCAGATGATGCTGGTGTCCCTGTTCGACAATCTGGGCAAAGGCTCTTCCGGTGCAGCCATCCAGTGTATGAATCTGATGCTGGGAATGAACGAAACGGAAGGATTAGAGTAAAAACGGGCTTGCCCTCTCCGTCACGGCTTTCGCCGTGCCACCTCTCCCAAAGGGAGAGGCTTTTGGCTCCCCCTTTGGGGGAGCTGGCGCGTAAGCGCCTGAGAGGGCAAGCATGCTATAGTAGTGCTATAGGGGGATTTTCAGATGCAGTATAAAGAAGTTGCGGGCGGCATCTGCGCGCCCAAGGGTTTTGCAGCAGCCGGTGTCCATTGCGGCATCCGGGCAAATCACAGTGAAAAGTACGATCTGGCGCTCATCAAGGCCGACGTCCGCTGCGCCGCCGCCGGTGTTTACACCACCAACAAGGTCTGCGGCGCACCCATCAAGGTAGACCGCGCCCACCTGGCGGACGGCTATGCACAGGCCATCGTGGTCAACAGCGGCAACGCCAACACCTGCGCCGCCAACGGCGTGGCACTGGCGGAGGAATGCTGTGAGCTGGTGGGCAAGGCGTTGAACATCGACGCAAAGGATGTCCTGCCCTCTTCTACCGGCGTTATCGGCCAGCCGATGGTCATTGACCCGTTTGCCCGTGGCATCCCTGCCGCCGCCGCCAAGCTGGCGGCTGACGCACAGGGCAGCACCGACGCGGCGACGGCCATCATGACCACCGATACCCACAAGAAGGAATATGCCATCCAGTTTGAGCTGGGCGGCAAGACCTGCACGGTGGGCGCTATCGGCAAGGGCAGCGGCATGATCGCCCCCAACATGGCCACCATGCTGGCATTCTACACCACCGACGCCGCCGTTTCCCCCGCCCTGCTGGAAAAGGCCCTCAAGACCGTCGTCCCCGGGACCTACAACCAGATGAGCGTCGATTTGGACACTTCCACCAACGATACCCTTATCATCATGGCCTCCGGTCTCGCGGGCAACCCGGAGATCACCGAGGAAAACGCCGACTACGACGCCTTTGTGGCCGCACTGACCGCTATCGCCGAGCATATGTGCGCTGAGCACGCCGGTGACGGTGAGGGCGCGACCCACCTCATCACCTGCGAAGTCACCCACGCCCCCGACCTCAAGACGGCCCGCGCCGTCAGCCGCAGCGTGGTCTGCTCCAACCTCTTCAAGGCCGCTGTCTTTGGCCGCGACGCCAACTGGGGCCGTATCCTCTGCGCCATCGGCTACACTCCCGGTGACTTCTCAATCGATAAGGTCTGCGTCTGGCTGTCCAGCAAGGCCGGTGAGGTCTACGTCTGCGAGAACGCCGCCTACCACCCCTACAGCGAGGACGAGGCCGCAAAGGTCCTGGCCGAGCACGATATTCTGGTCAAGGTGGATATGGGGACCGGTGACGCCGGCGCCAAGGCATGGGGCTGCGATCTGACCTATGACTATGTGAAGATCAACGGCGATTACCGCACCTGAGAAGGAGAACAGCAATGAAAAACGAAGAAATGGCCCTCCTTTTCTCGGAGGCGACCCCTTATATCCAGAAGTACCACGGCAAGACCATGGTCATCAAATACGGCGGCAACGCCATGATCAACGAGATGCTGAAAAACGCGGTCATGAACGACCTTGTCACCCTGACCCTGCTGGGCGTGCGGGTGGTTCTGGTACACGGCGGCGGCCCTGCCATCAATGAGATGCTCAAAAAAGTGGGCGTCGAGAGCCACTTTGCGGGCGGCCTGCGCGTTACCGACGACGCCACCATGGAGATCGTCCAGCAGGTGCTGGCCGGTAAGGTGAACAAAGACCTCGTGGCAAAGCTGCGGGGCCGCGGCGTCGGCCTCTGCGGCATGGACGGCCAGATGCTCCGCTGCACCGAGCTTGACCCTCAGCTGGGCCATGTGGGAGAGATCGTCCACGTGGACCCGACGCTGATCTCCAGCCTGCTGGACAGCGGCTATATCCCCGTTATTGCAACGGTGGGCATGGACGACCTGGGCCAGGCTTATAACGTCAACGCTGACACCGCCGCCGCACAGATCGCGATCGCGCTCAAAGCCGAAAAGCTCGTCTCCATGACCGACATTGCGGGCCTGCTGCGGGATAAGGAAGATGAATCCACCCTCATCCCCGAGGTGGAGGTCTCCGAGATCGAGGGCTACAAGTCTGCCGGCATCATCGCGGGCGGCATGATCCCCAAGATCGGCGGCATGGCCGACGCGATCTATCAGGGTGTCCACGAGGCTGTCATCATTGATGGCCGCGTGCCGCACTCCATCCTGCTGGAGCTGTTCTCCGACCGTGGCTCCGGTACCCGCTTCTATCGCCGCAGCCATCACGAATAAGGGTTGCGCGATGCGCCGGAGTACCCTATAATAGTTGATAAGAAAACTTTCCGATATGCCAAGGCCTCCCCTCGATAGGCAACAGCGATGACCGCCGCCAGCCGTGACGGAGAGGTTTAGCCCCGCTGCGATTCACGGCTAGGCTCTCCTTCGTACAACCTCTCAGGCGCTTCGCGCCAGCTCCCCTTGTAGGGGAGCCTTTGGCAAAGAGGAAAAGTATGTGGCTCCACCGTCAGGAGGTAGATATTATGGATTCCGAAAAAGTCATCAAGCGGGACAACGAGTATGTCCTGCATACCTACGCACGCAACCCCATCGTCCTCGAGAAGGGCCACGGCCTCTATGCCGAAGGCCCCGAGGGTCAGAAGTACCTCGACTTCACCAGCGGCATCGGCGTCAACAGCCTGGGCTACTGCGATATGACCTGGGCCGAGGCTGTCTCCGGGCAGGCACACAAGCTGCAGCACACCTCCAACCTCTACTATACCGCCCCCTGCGGCAAGCTGGCCAAAAAGCTCTGCAAGCGCACCGGTATGAGCAAGGTGTTCTTCGGCAACTCGGGCGCAGAGGCCAATGAGGGCGCCATCAAGGCCGCCCGCAAGTACAGCTTCGACAAATACGGTTCTGACCGCTACAACGTCATCACGCTGGTCAACAGCTTCCATGGCCGTACCATTGCTACCCTGACCGCCACCGGGCAGGGCGTGTTCCACAACTACTTCGGCCCCTTCAACGAGGGCTTCCAGTACGTCAAGGCCGGCGACATCGACGCCCTGACCGAGATGGTGGACCGCCACACCTGCGCTGTCATGCTGGAACTGGTACAGGGCGAGGGCGGTGTTGTGGCGCTGGAACCCGAGTATGTGCAGGCTGTCCGCGCCCTCTGCGACGAAAAAGACCTCGTCCTCATCGTGGACGAGGTGCAGACCGGCGTGGGCCGCACCGGCACCTTCCTGTGCTGCGAGCACTACAACCTCCAGCCCGACGTCGTCACGCTGGCCAAGGGTCTGGGCGGCGGCCTGCCGATTGGCGCTGTCCTGATGAATGAGAAAGTCGCTGCCGGTATGGGACCCAGCAGCCACGGCTCCACGTTCGGCGGAAACCCGGTGGTCTGCGCCGGTGCGAATGTCGTCGTGGACCGGATGGACGCCAGCTTCCTCGCCAACGTCAACGAGCGGGCCGTCCAGCTGCGCACCGGTCTGGAAAAGCTGCCCCGCGTCAAGAGCCTCTCGGGCATCGGCCTGATGGTCGGCATCGAGTTCCTCGAGGGCATCAAGGCCGCTGACGTGCTGGCCGCCTGCCGCGAAAAGGGCCTGCTGGTGCTTACCGCAAAGACCCGCCTCCGCCTGCTGCCGCCGCTGACTCTGACCGCCCACGATGTGGAGATGGCGCTGGATATTCTGGGCAGCGTCCTCGCGGAGATGGACCCCAGCAAAACGGAGGAGCAGGCATGAAGCATCTGCTGAAAATGAGCGACCTCACCCCTGACGAGGTGGCCCACATCCTTGATGTGGCCGATGAGCTGAAAGCGCAGCAGAAGGCCGGAGGCACCGGACCGCTGCTCAAGGGCAAGAGCGTCGCGCTGATGTTCTCGAAAAATTCCACCCGTACCCGCACCAGCTTCGAGGTGGGTGTCTACCAGCTGGGCGGCCTCGGCAACTACATGAATGCGGCCACCGAGCTGCAGTCTGGCCGCGGCGAGCCGCTCAAGGATACCGCCCGGGTGCTGGGCCGCTATTATGACTGCGTTGTCTGGCGCACCTACCGCCAGAGCGATTTGGAAGAGTTCGCTGAGTTTGCGGGCGTCCCCGTCATCAATGGCCTGACGGACTATGCTCATCCCTGTCAGGTGCTGGCCGACCTCATGACCATCCGGGAGCGCCGGGGTGCGCTGGCAGGCCAGAAGCTCTGCTTCGTCGGCGACGGCAGCAATATGGCCAACAGCCTCATCGTGGGCGGCCTGCTCTCCGACATGAAGGTGGACTGCGTCTGCCCCCACGGCTACCGCCCGGCGGCAGATGTGCTGATGTTCGCCCATAAGTACGGCAGTGCGTTCCGCCTGCTGGAAGACCCCGCCGAGGGCGTCAAGGACGCCGATGTGGTGGTGACGGCCGTCTGGAATACCGCCGCCCCCGGCACCTCCGAGAGCGAGAGCCGCCTGCGGGACTTTGCAGGCTTCCAACTCACCAGCGGCCTTCTGAAAGCCGCAAAGCCGGACTGCATGGTGCTCCACTGCCTGCCCGCTCACCGCGGCGAGGAGATCTCTACCGCTGTCTTCGAGGCCCACGCCGACGAGATCTTCACCGAGGCAGAAAATCGACTGCACGTCCAGAAGGCTGTGCTGGCGGTATTGCTGGCGGGAAAGTAAATGTGCAATGAAAAAGGGGCTGTTGCAAAATGGCTCCAAATAAAAAATGAGATAGACTTCCCCGAAAGGGGTTGCCTATCTCATTTTTTGTTGTAAGCTGAAACTGCAATAAACCAACGATGAACGCCTTTTGAATTGCAAAATGATTTTTCAGTTGCTATACTGGACTTATCAAAATCTTTTTGGGAGGCTGCCGCAATGAGCGCACAGACAATGCAAATCAGGAACCGACCTTGCCGCATTTACGGCGAAGCTCATGCAGAACACCTGCTGCTCCAAATGACCGGCGAACACGAGCTGCAAAGCATGGATGACGAAGTGGCTGCTATTGCACAAAGCAACCGAAAGTATCTGTTTGCGGCCATCCCAGCGGAAAGCTGGAATGATGCACTATCTCCGTGGGAAGCCCCTGCTGTGTGGGGAAAGCAAGGGTTCGGCGGCAAGGCTGCGGACACCCTGCGCTTTCTGACAGAACAGGTCATTCCCACGCTGAAGCAGCAGTTTCGTCTCCCAGAAAACGTCAAAATCATTCTGGGCGGCTACTCGCTGGCCGGGCTGTTTGCGCTGTGGGCATCCACCCAGACTGATCTGTTCTATGGTATCGCCGCCGCATCTCCCTCGGTGTGGTTTCCGGGCTGGATGGAGTTTGAACAGCAGCACCCGATACAGGTACAGCGCGTTTATCTGAGCCTTGGCGACCGGGAAGAGCGCACAAGAAATGCAACGCTGGCTGTGGTGGGGGATAACATCCGCACCCTGCACAGCCGGCTTACAGAGCGTGGCGCAGACTGCGCCCTTGAGTGGAACAGCGGCGGGCATTTCAAAGACGCTGACTTGCGCACGGCAAAGGCATTTCGCTGGGCGATGGAGGAAAACCGATGAATATTTTGATCGATGCAGACGGCTGCCCGGTGGTGGATTTGACGCTGCAGATCGCAAAGCAATTCAGCGTTCCAGTCATCATCCTGTGCGACGTCTCTCACCAAATCGAGCGGGAAGGTGCGCAGACGCTGGTGTTCGATAAAGGGGCTGACAGCGTGGACTTTGCACTTGTCAACCGGGTAAAACCGGGGGATGTGGTCGTGACGCAGGACTGCGGGCTGGCCAGTATGTGTCTTGCCAAGTGCGCACGAGTGCTGAACCAGAACGGTCTGGAATACACCGCCGACAATATAGACGCTCTTATGCTGCGGCGATACGAAAACAAAAAGCTTCTCCGTGCCGGAAAGCACCCCAAGGGGAGCCTAAAACGGACAAAGGAGCAGGATGCCAAGTTTGCGGATACGCTTGAGAAGATCCTGAATTACAACCATTGATACATGCTTTTTGAAGGCTGGAGAAATTCAGCCTTCTTTTTTCATGAGAAAATTGTAACATTTTTTGCAATTTGGTTGCGTTTTGAGGGGGAGTGAATCGGCCCCGTCGTTCTTTCGGCTCGTTTTCTTGCATCTGCTTTCCCGAATCTGCTATACTGAAGTCACTTTTTTAATCGGAGGCTTTCATGACAACCCTTCTTCTCCTGCGCCATTCCATCCCGGAGCGCGGCGGTTCCAGCCCCGACCCCGGCCTTTCTGCCGAAGGTCTTCAGCGGGCCGCCGCAGTCTTTCAAAATGACGCTTTCCGCACGGTCTCGCTCGTCTGGTCGTCCCCTTCGCTGCGTGCGCTCCAGACCGCACAGCTGCTGGGGCTTCCTGTCCGGCAGGACACCCGCCTTGCCGAGCGCCGCACCGGCGACACGACCGGGCAGGACGCTTCGTTCTGGAAACGCCAATACGAAGACCCGGACTTCAAAAATCCGGACGGTGAGTCCTTCCGTGAGGTCAGCGCCCGGATGGCAGACTGCATCCACGAACTGCTGGATTCGCTCCCGGAGGGGCAGAACGCCCTTGTCGTCTCCCACGCCGCCGCTATTTGCAGCTACTTGCAGCGCTTTTGCACCGTTGAGGTGACCGAGGCCGCACAGAAGCTCCGCCGGATTACATTTCAGGGCGAAGTTCTGTTGGATGGGCACTTTTGGGAGGCTGATGGATTTGTGCTGCACATCGAAAATCGCCGCCCTGTTCTCATCCGCACCATCTAGCCGCAAAAAAGGCACCAGCCTGAGCTGATGCCTTTTGTTGGCGGAGATGGTGGGATTCGAACCCACGTGCCCGATTAAGGACAAAACGATTTCGAGTCTTTGAAATTGTTGGATGAAGCTGGTCCCTCGCGGCTGTCATTGGCAGCTGAGGGCATTCTTGTAACCTCCAAAAAGGCACGTCACACCGCAATTTGCAGGCAAAAATCAGCCGCTTTTTGCGAAATGACGTTAGAAAAAGCCTTTTTCACACAGGCCGTCAGCGGCTGCATTTCAGGTGTAGTTGTGTTAGATGTCCGTTAGAAATATGCAGTGCTGCCGTTGCTGTGCCAGCTCACAGCAGGCTTCCCTGTCTGAACGCAGCGTTTCCCGAAAGCCGGGAGATGCTGCGTTTTCTCTTGCCCGCATTGGGCTGAAAGGGAAGCTGCCATGTCAACATTCCGCGTCAATAAAAACGTCAACTATACCGTTATGAGCAACCACCACCTGCAGGATAAGAGGCTGTCCCTGAAAGCCAAGGGACTGCTGTCCTATATGCTCTCCCTGCCGGACGATTGGGATTACAGCCTTAAAGGGCTGACAACCGGGTGCAGGGATGGCATCGACAGTGTGAGAAGTGCGGTTCACGAACTGGAAGATGGCGGGTATCTGTGTCGGAGCAAAGTCCGTGATGCCCGTGGCCGCATTATTGACTACAACTATGAAGTCTTTGAACTGCCGCAGAAAGAACGGATTGAAAAACGCCCTGCTCCAGTGCCAAATTCACCATCATCGGAAAATCCAATGTCGGGTTTTCCAACGTTGGAGAATCCAACACAACAAAATACTAATAAACAAAATACTAAAAGACAAAGTACTAATCTATCAGGGCAGACAGACGAATCCGCAGATTTTGACCAGATGGAAGCACAGGTACGGGAGGAGTTCCGGGAACGGCTGGAGATCGACACCCTTGCCCAGCGGTACGACCCCGACAAGCTGGAGGAACTGCTGGACAACATTGTGGAGATGTACTGCTGTCCACGACAGACTCAGTACGTCGGCAAGCAGCCGCAGACCACTAAAGCCATTCGGCTGCGGCTGGACAAGCTGACCAGCCAGCACGTTGAGTACATCTTCGATGTGATGTCCAACACCACCCAGCCCATCAAGAACATCATGGCCTATCTGCGCACCACCATCCTGAACGCACCCACCACGATGGAGCACTACTATCAGGCGCAGGGCAACTGGCTGACCGCACAGAATCGGAAGAAGTAAGTGCTGTTTTCCACAAAGACCACAACACACGTTGAAAATGCAAAGGAGAATTTCCATGAAGAACACGAACGCCGTCCGCACCGAGATCCATTACGCACAGGTTGGGGAGTATCAGCTGCCCCTGCTCACCCTGCCGCAGACCGATGATTCCGAACCGCTGGGCAAGTATGGCCGGATGCGGCTGGCCTATCTCAAAACTCAGCGTCCTGTGCTGTACAACCGGATGTTGCTGAACGGTACGCTCTGGCCGCATTTGCAGGATGCCCAGAAAACGGCCTGCGCGTGGCTGGAACGCACGATGAACGCTCTGTTAGACAACTACCCTGCGCCAGACAAAGCGCACGCACAGCTTCTCTGGGTGGCGCACATGAACGGGCTGAAAGCGCAGGCGGAGGAGGTGGTGGTGAGGGAAGTCGTGTATGCAGAATGATTCCTGATAGCATCTGAACGGTATCAAAAGCCGATATTTTAGATTTTATTCTTGATTTTTGCGGAATATTTGCAAATTTCAAAATCAAAATTTGACTTTCTGCCCAGAATAGAGTACACTGGATTCAGAAAATCATCTGGGAGGAATCGCGATGCTGCTTCAATTTTCAGTCACCAACCACCGCTCCATCAAGGACACGGCTATTATCAGCTTGAAAGCATCTACGGATAAAAGTCTGTCTGATTGCCTGATTTCGCCGGACGAGAAGAAACAGCTTGTACCTGTGCTGGCACTGTACGGCGCAAATGCAGCCGGAAAGAGCAATGTTCTCCATGCCCTCCTGCTCATGCGGGAAATGGTCTGTGGCCGATATGCCAAGCTGCTGAAGGGCGAGTCCCTTCCGCAGGAGCCGTTTGCTTTCACTGACCAGCCCACACAGCCGACCAGCTTTGAAGCCATCTATTTTTATGGCGGCATCAAGTATGCCTATGGGTTCTCGTTTGACAAGTCCAAAGTCCTGACCGAATATCTCTATCACTGGCCGAATGGCCGGGAAGCCTTGATTTTTTCAAGAGAAAACAATGGCTATCAGTTCCGCGAGAATATTCAAGAGCAGTTCACGCTTGCTGGACGAACTGCTGAAAACCGCCTTTATCTGTCCAGCTCGAACGAGTGGAACTGCCCCCAGACTGAAAAGGCATATCTGTGGTTCTTTGAAAAACTGACAGGCTTTATGGGAACGGAAATGCGACTGGACGCAACTTTGTCTGCCATCCGGCAAGGCGGCTCTGAAAAGAGCCGTATCCTGCATGAAATGCTGTATGCAGACCTCGGTATCAAGGACATCCGCATCACTGGCTCCAAAGAAGAGCCTATCATTTCCGCACTGCACACCCTCGATGCCGAAGATGGCACTTCTAAGGGTTTCTGGCTCCCGTTGGGGCAGGAATCCGTTGGGACACAGCGTTTCTTCTCTCGCATCGGTATGTGGCTTGCCGCTTTGGAATCCGGGTCTGTTTTGGTAGTAGACGAGATCGAATCCAGTATGCACCCGCTGCTGACAAGGCATCTGATCGAGATGGTGCAGGATGCCGCCATCAATACAAACCATGCACAACTCATCTTCACCACGCACGATACCGGACTTCTCGACCTGACATTGCTGCGGCGCGATCAGATTTGGTTTGCAGAGAAGAACGAAAAGACCATGCAGACCGATGTTTATGCTCTGACCGAGTTTTCTCCCCGGAAAGGTGAGAATATCTCCAAAGGGTATCTGCAAGGCCGGTATGGAGCGATTCCGTTCATTGGAGGGGATGCAGCATGGGCAGAATAAAAGAACTCAGCCGCAAACCTGCCCGAACCAGAAAGCGAAATCCTGTCGTATACCTCATCTGCGAAGGCAGCGAAACGGAGATTCGTTATTTTAAGCGTTTCCGCAGTCGAGGATGCAATATTGACATTATCCCGATTTCTTCGCAGTATAAGTCCGCTGACAGGCTTGTGCAGAAAGCCAAGGCAACGATGGGTAATAATCCATACTACCCGGAAGATGGCGATTCCATATGGTGTGTGTTTGACCGTGACGATAACTCCAACGAAGTTCTTCTGCGTGCCAAACAGTCCGCTCAAAAGGAAGGCTATCATTTGGCCTATTCTAACCCGTCTTTCGAGTTGTGGTTCCTACTGCACTTTGTAAATCAACAGGCAGAGGTTGAAGATTGTCAGTCATTGATTCGCCTGCTGAAACAGCCGGGCAGACTTCCTGATTATGAGAAAAACAAGGATTACTTTGACGGTTTGAAGCCTTTGCAGGCAACTGCAATTCAGCGAGCGAAAGCTCGTGCCAATCAGATTCAGAATCATGGCATTGAACCGATTTCGCGGCAGAGCAATCCGTTGACAACGGTTTGGGAACTGGTGGAGTATTTGAACTCCAAGATTTAAACGACATCAATTTGAAAATAGAGCAAAGCCCACAGGCCAGATTTTATATCCAGCCGGTGGGCTTTTTTATTTAAGTTCAGTATCTGTTATTTTGCAATCGGAGGCTTCTCTCCACTCGGAAAACTCTTCGTATCAATTAGTTCTGCGCTCCCAGATAACGCACCGCCGCACTTGCGGAGAGTTTTATTCAATGGCATAATTTCAGCTATTCTTTTCCTTCAGCATTTGCTCAGCCTCATCGCGTGTAACCATATAATATTGAAGGACGTCTCTTGCTTCTTTTGAATATTTTGAGAAATCCAAATCCTTGAACTTGTTTACTGCCACAACAGATTTCACTTTTTCAAGTTCCTCAGTAGGCAGACTCCAAAACTTTTCTTCCCATTCCTTTGCGAGATTTTCCTTGAACATAAAACGATAAATTATAAAGGTTTCAGGCATCCAGAGAATTGTCCAGAATCGATGCTCATCCGCACCAAATGCTTCCTCAAAGAAATGCTTCCCTTTGCCGACTTTACCCTTGGTCGAATTCAGTACAGCCTGAATTGCTCGAATGAATTTTCGGTTCCAATGTTCGCCTATATAATCTCGGTTCATAAAGAAATCCGGATCATTGATAGGATGGTATTTCATCGGGAAAGAATAGATGTTTGCCCCTAATTCATCACACAGATCAACATTCAACTTCATGCGATAATACAGATGTTCTGGTTTATCTCTGAAATTATATAGCATATAGTTCGATAGATTTGTAATGCCATGTGCTACTGCGGTACGAACCGCTTTTTCGTAGATGTCCTTTTGCTCCCAATGGTCAAAAGCAATTCTAAGAGGCGAAATATTGATTTCAGCCAATTTTGCCATATTCTGATCATTTATCAGTCTTGCGTCAATCCCTTGGTTAAAATCAACAATGCGTTTTACCTTTTTTGTATGTTTAAAATGTTTCTTGAATAATGGCGCAACAAATTCATCAAGTTTTAAAATCTCTTCTTTTGTCGCAGTTTCATAATGCAAACATGCTGCTTGTTCTAAACGAAGATATAACTCCGTTTTTTCTTCCAACGGGAGTTTCTCCGTCAATTCTTTATATAGCCTTATGCACTTTCTTACATAGGCACGATCATTGTAGCCATCCTTTAAATTTTGGATAGCAATTTCGTACTGATCAGGCGGCATATAAGTTGCACCTTTTTGAAATCCGCACGCTTTAATCTCATCGATAATTCTATCATAGCATTTGGATGCCAGCACATTATTGTCCAGCAAAAGCAAATCACGTTGCTCTCCAAATCGGTCTCTTGCCCGTTCTATTTGCTCTTTAAGTCCAATATAATCACAATAGTGTGGCTCTAGTTTAGGAACTGCACAAAATGCGCAATGATTGATGCAGCCACGTGTCATATAAGCAAAATACGCATTATTCGCCGGATATTTATAGTCGATTTCTTCAAGAATCGAATAATCCAACGGAAGTGTATCTATAATGCGTGTATCGCCTTTATCAATATCTCCAGGATGGTTCAACAGTCCTTCGAATGGATGAATTCCTGTTGCTTCGTACACTTCGTTAGGCAGAAGTGTTGACATGATACCGCCGACCATCACATCTTCGGGCTTTTTGCATAGCTGTTTTACGAAGTTTATCGTATCAATAGTAATATTCCAATAGAATGTAAAAAGAGTAGTTATACCAACCTTATCAAACGGTGGGTTCTTGAAGTATTCTTTCTTTCGATAGGAGCTTCTAGCGTTCTTTACCAACTCTATGGCATCTGAATTGTTTTGGAAATATGCTTGTTCATCCAGCAAAGAAATCGTTCCTTTTCTGACACACTCTACTAGAATTTTTTTATCGGTTTTCCAGTTTGTTTCAGCGTCCAAAGTCGTAAGTGCGTTCAACAAGTCCTCAACAACGATATCTGCTGCTAAATCTAAAAGGTCGCCTTTGAAGAACCTTACGTCATCCCCCGATTCTCGATAGTATGTTGCCAGTTTCATCAATCCCATTGGAGGATACTTGTTTTTATAATTAGGCTCTACCAAAAGCACTTTTCTGTTCATTTTTATCTAAATTCCTTTTCTATTGCTTCCTGAATTTGGTCGGCAACTTCTTTCGACACAATACGTCTTATAATCGCCATTATCTGTTGCACTAGTTTTCGTTTGCTTCTATCCAGTTTAGATAGATTATCCGTAAAATACTTTGTTTTTGACCCTCCTGCCGTTACTTTAGAAACAGCTTTTTCTGCATCTTTGGCCCGCTGCGTTGTTTTCTGATCTTCATACTTTTGCTCAATAGCTCTACGAACGCGCTGTTCCGCTTCGCTTCCTGCGCCAGATTCTTTAAATCGAGCAAGTCTTCTCTCGGCTTCTTCTTTCCTCTTTTTTGCAGCCTCTAATTCAGCTTCCATTTGAGCTTTTTCAGAACCGTCAATAAAACCTTTCCGACTCTTTTCTTGATACTTAGATACAGTATCTGTGTACGCTTCGAGCTTTTTATAGTCGCTCTTTGTGTCGCTTGCTACATGGTATAATTTATGCAGTGTGTCATAAAAGAACAGTTTCAGCTGTGTTTCAAACTCAATTCGTTCAACTGATTCATTAAAGTAGTTTCTTTGTGAGTTTGGAACCAGTTTCTTTGATGCCGCAAATATTTCACCTACAAAATAGCTATTGCCCCGATCTTCTTTAAAAAATTTAGCAACAGCTGTATTATCACCAATTTGGATGTTTCCCTGACGGAGTCTAAAACCATACATAGGATTTGCAGCTTTTGGAATGGCCTTTTCAAAACGTGATATTCCATACCACATCCATGCAAGAAGATTTCCATCCGCATCAGCAAAGTCTTTGAAGCCGACATCTACAATGTTATCGTATACCTTGCCAGTAGCATCATATAACCGATTTTTATATCTTTTTAAGAGAGGATCTCCGTTTACTCGGATGTTATATTCATCAATTTTGAAATGCAGATTCGCAGCATGTTCATAAATAGCATCTCTATGATAAAAACTACTCACATACGGAACCGGAGCAACAAAACTCAAGTAATCAGAAACCAACTGTTTATCCAACAAATCCGTATTTTCATGGTTTATATCAATCATTTCAACCTTGAAATAATGCTTTTCTTGTTCTTCCGGGAATTTTTCTGTTGAAACTATAGCATTCAGAATATCATCTACGGTGTACTTCACTGGAGAACTTAGCATTTCACGCATTTTCTTTGCATCGAATATCATTTTCGAACCTTTAGTTTCGCCCCTGTACGAAGTAGAAAACACCAGCGTCTTACAATATGCCAAGCCGCAGAGGCGTCCTATTCCTCGAAAACCTTTATCAACACCTACTTTTTTGTCAGAGTTTGCAATATCACCCAGCTGTGCAACAAAATCCGCTTCCTTAACGCCAGTAGCGTTGTCTTCAACAGAGATAAATCTTTCATCTTCTTTTATTGAAATGAAAACCTCAGCTTGCTCTCTATCAATGATTCCAAGTTCAACTGCTTTATCTATCTGGTCGCATGCATTTTGGACATACTCGCGGTATATCACTTTTGAATCCGCATACATACCAGTTGTCAAATTTTCAAGGATGTTTTTTCCTATGGTTGCCATAGTTGCTTCCTTTCCGTTATTTCACCTGTTTGTAAATCGGTTTCGGGAATTTTATATGAAGCATTGATCTGAAAATTGGATTCTGAACAATATATTCTCCCTGCTTTAAACGAGTCATCATCGTCTTATACACAGGGGGAACACTCTTATAATCGCTCTTTGTCACTTCAATGGTGTTAGTGCGTCCATACGCATGTGTAGAACAGTTTCCAGTTACCCTATCATGAATGGCACTTCTAAATTGTTCTGCTGCAAACAGCACGACACCCAAAGAACGTCCACGCTCTGCAACATCCAAAATTTGGTGGAGAATAGGGGAATTTTTAGGAGAATCTTTAGAAGCGTACTTATTCAGCTCATCGATAAAGATAATAATTCTTGATGGGGGTGCAACATTTTCATCGCCATTATATTCGCCCAATTGCAGGTTGTAAATCGTCCTTACTGCATCACCAAAAACGTATGCCTGTTTATCTTCTGAAAGCTTGGCAATATCAATAACATGTACTTCGTTCTTTTTGATGTATTTTAGGGCATCTCCGAGCCGTGTTTCGCCTTTGCTTGCATTAATATCTCTGGCAAAAATTGCAGCCTTATCATTGATTGCTTTGTTGACAATACGATAAAATTTCCGCCAACTTGCTATAGGAATCTCTTTTTCCCTATCAGATTGTGCTCCAGCTGCACATTTTTCGCGAATTATTTCAAGAAATTCTTGCCAATCATCAGCACCGGAAAATTTACCCTGCCCAGCCATGATATAATTGATAATAGCATCCATGGTCTGAGTCGAATCATCAATATTAGAGAACATCAGATCCAAATTGTTCCGATCTTCTCTATAAATGTATTTATACTTTTTAGCTTTTTTGGTTTTTATCGCATCATCAACTTCTTCGGGAGTTAGATATGTGTTCCAGCTTCCCTCGGTAGAATACGGATAATAATAGTGGACATTATGAAACGGCTCAGGCGAAAGGCCAAGCTTTTTATACAGAGCTTCATTTTCAGCCTTTTCTTTTGCCGGATCATCCTCATCATCATAATCGTTTGGCTGATCAATCGTCAACAAGTCACGGCCTTTAACATTGAACATAACAAATGCAACCGATTCGTCCTCGCTTTTGTTCTTAATGTAAGTATCCTGAATGGCCTTCATCAAGAACATTGCATAAGAAGTTTTTGCTGCCAATCCAGAAATGCCAGAAATATTCAGATGTGCACCTTCCGGTCCAATAATAAACTTTGAATTGAGCCGAACAGGCAGTGTTACTTTTTCACTGCCGCTTGTGCCTTCATACATTTCCAAATAGCCACAAACCAGCGGATTGCGAATATCTTTCAAGCCAAGTGCATATTCGATTTCTTCAGCAGTTGCTAAAAACACTTTCGAGTTGCTTTGCAACGGTATATAAATGTTTTTGTCATTACATACTACCTTTGCCTGAACATAGTTCATTCCAACTCGCAAAGTCGGAGATTCTACTTCTACATCGCCAAAATCGCTCGAAATATAGTTAGTCAAAAAGCTCGCCGCATCTGTTATGTGCGAAATATCTTCTATCATGCCATACGAAAACGAGCCATTTACATGTTCAACCTTCACAATATCAAATGGATTTAATATTAAGCTCGGATTCGTCCAAAAAGCAAAGTTGTCAATCGTTGTTGGTGCTTTTTCTGTTGCTAAAATGCGACCAATGATCACAGGACTAGGCATTGTTTATTCCTCCTCAAAACAAATGCAGAAACATTTCCGTACTCATATACTGACTTTTGACATAGGATTCTGTCAGAAAGACTGGATATAGATGATTAGCCCATCTCTTATCCGTTCCATAGCAAGTAGGCGTTCGTTCGTTAATTAAGGTTGCACTGATCAAATCGATTTCTTCACTATCAATTCCAGTGTCTTTTTCTTCATCCATCATGATTTTCTCGACCTTGATCACACCATCGAAAGGAGTCCGTGTATACTTTTTGTCTCTGATTCTGATGTACCAAACACCAAATTTCACATCGCCTAAGTAAGAAGCATTTTCATATCTTGCTACCGGTGTTCTATGAAAAAGCGGTAAGTCTGCGATATAGTTTGCATTTGCCTTTCCCGTGTGGTCTAAAATGCTTTCTGGATTGAAAGATTTTGATACGCCAATAACCCACTTATAATTGTGTTTGATCTTTTGAAGCGTCCTTAAATCCTCTCGTCCTGATTTCATTGGTTTATATTCGAGCGAACCGTCTTTTAAAAGATAATTGTCCTGATTTAGCTTTCCAGCTTTCACCAGCTCAGCGACCATTTCTTTTTCAGACTCAATCATATAATCTTGAATTCGTGCAATACCCGAATCCTCCATCTTCCCATTTTTCTGATCCTTAGGCGGAGAATATGGAAGGATCGTAGCAAATTCAATCCCTAGCTTCTTCAATTCTTCACTTTTATTGAGCTTTTTCGTTTGAGCTGCAAAAAATACATCATCCTTCCAGCCATCTGCGTTACTAACCGTTGGAAGTGACAAAACCAATCGTCTGTAAAATTTTTCGGGTCGCATTCTTCCATCGGTACGTTTGCAACATCCAATACCAACTTGTCCTGCGATAACTGGATAAACCTTTTTATTGTATGAAATATCATCCACCTTATAAGTGTGCCTCGATCCGTCCAAAAAGTAGCTGATGACTGGCCGCTTTCCAATCTGTCTTTTCGCTTCATTCGTTAAATCAACATACGTTTTATGCTTTTCCGTCTCCCCGGACACTTGCCATTTTATAAATTTTTCGCCATCGTCATCGTAGTCAAATGATGGCATACCAATTGTGTCATAGGAATACTTTTCCGTGTTATAACTTTTTCCGCCTGTCTCTTTGGAGATAATTTCCATGATTTTTGCCATGAGCTTTCCCTCCACTCAACCAACTTTTAGTTTTCGAGCTCGATTGTAAACGTCAAACCATGCTTTTCAGAAAAATTCTTAAGCTTCTTTAATGCCGCATAACTCGGTCGGCTCTTTCCCATTTCCCAACGATTTACGGTTGAGAAGGACACTCCCAATTCTTTTGCAAATGACTCCTGACTTAACAGTACCGCTTTCCGCAAGTTTCTAATGTCTGTAGGCAATCCCATGTAGTTCACCTCGCAGTTGCAAATTCTTTATTTGAGTATAGCATCTGCGCTATAGTGTTGCAATAGCATTGCTATAATGAATTTTCCTATTGCGTAAAAATTTTTAGGAGCTTTTTTCATTATCTCAGCAAGCGGTGCCTTTGTGCACACAACAGCTAAATTCTTTCGATCATCACGATTTCGTGATGGTTGCACACTCCTGCGGAGTCCTAAAAAAGCGTTTTGCAAAAAACGCGTAGCCTGCATCCATCGGATGTAGTTCAAGGGTTTGGGATTTCCCAACAAGCATTTTGCAACGCAAAAATGGTCTTTGTATATACGAAGACACTGCTTGCTACGGCTATGAACGCCTTTTGAATTGCAAAATGATTTTTCAGTTGCTATACTGGGCTTATCAAAATTTTTTCGGGAGGACGCCACAGTGACTGCACAGACAATGCAAATCGGGAACAGACCTTGCCGCATTTACGGCGAAGCCCATGCAGAATATCTACTGCTCCAAATGACCGGTGAACATGAGCTGCAAAGCATGGAAAGTGCGGTTACCGCTATTGCACAGAGTGCGCACCACTTTTTGTTTGCGGCTATTCCGGTGGAAAGCTGGAACGATGCACTTTCCCCGTGGGAAGCCCCTGCTGTTTGGGGAAAGCAAGGGTTTGGCGGCAAGGCCGGGAAGACATTGCGCTTCCTGACAGAGCAGGTCATTCCGTCACTGAAACAACAGCTTAATCTCCCGGAAAACGTCAAAATCATTCTGGGCGGCTACTCGCTGGCCGGGTTGTTTGCTCTGTGGGCATCCACCCAGACTGATCTGTTCTACGGTATCGCTGCCGCCTCGCCCTCTGTTTGGTTTCCGGGCTGGATGGAGTTTGAACAGCGGCATCCGATGCAGGCACAGCACATTTATCTGAGCCTTGGCGACAAGGAAGAGCATACGAAAAATGCTGTCATGGCTGCGGTGGGGGATCACATCCGCACCCTGCACAGCCGACTTATAGAGCGTGGCGCAGACTGCACCCTTGAATGGAACAGCGGCGGGCACTTTAAGGACGCTGATTTGCGTACCGCGAAAGCCTTTCGGTGGACGATGGAGGAACACACATGACCATTTTGATTGATGCAGACGGTTGTCCGGTCGTCGATCTGACGTTGCAGATTGCAAAGCGGTTCGGCATCTCGGTCATCATCCTGTGCGACACAGCTCACCAGATTGAGCGAGAAGGTGCGCAGACGCTGGTGTTCGACAAAGGAGCGGACAGCGTGGATTTTGCTCTCGTCAACCGGGTAAAACCGGGAGATGTGGTTGTGACGCAGGACTACGGGCTGGCCAGCATGTGTCTTGCCAAGTGCGCACGAGTGCTGAACCAGAATGGTCTGGAATACACCGCTGATAATATAGACGCTCTCATGCTACGGCGTTATGAAAACAAAAAGCTCCTCCGTGCCGGAAAGCACCCCAAGGGGAGCCCAAAGCGGACGAAGGAGCAGGATGAAGCATTTGTCGCCACACTGACAGATATTTTAGCGAGCATCTGATTTTCTGAATCAAAAATTTGATATTGCAACCGCCACTCACTCTTTCCCGGAGTGAGCGGCGGTTGTTTCTTGTTCAGCGCATCTTGCTTTGTTAACTTTCTGTTAATTTTCAAAATAAAGGTTGTCAACGAGCCTTTCTCGATGCCTACCAAGTGAGGGAGGTTTTTCAATTTTCAATGAAGGCAAAAAAATCAGCGTCAGCACCCCCCATTTCTGGCCATTTTTTCTGTTAATAATAGAACCTCCTCTTTGAAGGCCGGTCGTTTGTGACCTTTTTGTTAATTCTCAAAAACATGGTTGTCTTTTGTCCTTTTTCGTCGGCTACCAAGTGAGAGGACTTTTTCAAAAGTGGAGATTCAGCTTCAAGAATTACAATTCAATTACAATTTCCCCTTCGATGCTATGAAACAGGCGTTCTCGACGCCTACCAAGTGTAGGGCATCTTTTTCAAGACCACTTTCAACTTCAGGCACTGCCAATGTTGCAAAGTTCCGTCCTCCATCGGTCGCCCATGGATCAATGTTATTTTAATCAAGCAGCCACTTCAACTATATTTTCCAAAAACTTTTCAACAAATTTCTTTTTCGGGCTACTTTTTGGCCGTTTTCGATGGCTCGTAAGTAGAGGGACAATTTTTCGGAAGCCTTAAATTCCGAAGATTTTCTATAAAACTCCGTCCTTTGAAAACAGAATAGTTCAATCGTCCGGTACTTCACAAAAGGTACTTCTGTAACTCGCAGCCCGGTCATAACGAAGACGGGGTGGCTGAAATGCCAATGGTGCGGTGCAAGCCCGCCGCCGGACGATTCCCCACTCCTAGGGAAGTCGAGGACCAATATGGGAGACCTTAACTTATTAACGCAGACGGGTTTGAACTTATCTGCGATGGGGGAGTTGGAACTACTGCCAGCTCTCTTTACATTGCCACCTGACCGCAGCTTTGCTGCAAAGGATATAACCGCAGGTAACACACTTTTTGACCTTAGACTACTTATGCTGAAGGAGTGCCTATGAAGTTTAACAATGCCTATTCCCAGATGTTTCCCGGCTACCCCGATGCCGTCAGCCTTCAGCAGGCTGCGGAGATGCTTGGTCTGAACCGCCACACGGTCGGGGAACTGATCCGTTCCCGCCGCCTGTTTGCGCTTAAAATCGGCCGCACCTACCGTATCCCGAAGCTGAGCGTGATTGAGTTCCTGCTCACCGGACAGAGCACCTTCCCGGCTGGAAATCCGCCGCTGGATGTGGTATGCTGTGGGTGCAGCAACGGACAGCACGCCTGTTGACCCAAAGGAGGTTTATGATGAAAACTACAGGGTCTGTCCAAGAGAAAAATGGACGTTTCTATTTCGTGATCAATCTTTATGATGCCAACGGCAAGCGGAAGATCAAGTGGATCTCCACAGGTTTGACCGTCCGGGGCAACAAGCGCAAGGCAGAATCCATGCTCCGGGAAGTATTGCTCCACTATGATGAGACCGGGGAGCTGCCCACAGGGCGGGGCGGAGCCTACGAAAAAGTAGATGCTAAAACCGCCAAGCCCTTGCCGCAGCATCTCCAACCCGTCAGCAAGTCGGAGATGCTGTTTCTGGACTATCTCAACGAGTGGGTGCAAGTCCATAAAGCATCCATCCAGCCTGCAACCTTTATCAGCTACAATCGGATGATCACCGGGCGCATCACGCAGTATTTTGAGCCGTTGGGCTTGAAGCTGTGCGAGGTCACGCCGCAGGTGCTGGATGAGTTTCAG
Source organism: Faecalibacterium sp. Marseille-P9312 (assembly GCF_902497445.1). NCBI lineage: Bacteria > Bacillati > Bacillota > Clostridia > Eubacteriales > Oscillospiraceae > Faecalibacterium > Faecalibacterium sp. Marseille-P9312. Next base: position 9,151 of record NZ_CABVEW010000018.1, on the reverse strand, counting down.
GAGAAGATCTTGCTGGAGGGCTACACCACTAACACGGTCATTCACTACCACGCCATCTTCGGTAAAGCGTTCAAGGATGCCGTCCGCAAGGACTATCTGAAAACCAACCCGATGCTGAAAGTTGACCGCCCGAAGAAGAACAGCTTCCGGCCCAACTTCTACTCCAAGGATGAAGTCCAGCAGCTGCTGGAAGTATCGCAGGATGACCCCCTGCACCTGTGCATCCTCATTACAGCCTACTACGGTCTGCGCCGCAGCGAGGTGCTTGGGCTGAAGTGGTCGTCTATCGACTTTGAGCGCAAGTCCATCACCATCAATCACAAGGTGACGGAACAGTTGGTGAACGGCAAGTACGTTCCTGTGGTCAGCGATGTGATGAAGACCAAGACCAGCTGCCGCACCCTGCCGCTGATCCCGGCTGTGGAAGAAGAACTTCTGAAGCAGAAGGAAAAGCAGCAGCTTTACCGCAAGCTGTTCAAGAAGAGCTACAGCACTGAGTATCTGGATTTCGTCTGCACCGATCAGGAAGGCAAGCTGATCCGCCCGAACTTCGTGACGGAGCACTTCGACTGGCTGCTTCGGAAGTATAGCTTGCCCCGCATCCGCTTCCACGATCTGCGCCACAGTTGTGCCAGTCTGATGGTGATGAATGGCGTTTCCATGAAACAGGTTCAGGAATGGCTGGGGCACAGCACCTTTTCTACCACCGCTGACATCTACGCACATCTCGATTACAAGAGCAAGGAAGGGTCGGCTGGGGTCATTGCCGGGCTGTTAGAAACGAAAAAGTAAAAAGACCGTCGCATTCCACAACAGTCTCAACAAACGGTAGTATTTCCAACAGATTCAACAGGCGACTTGCTAAAGTTCCTGTTGGAGAGAATTTAGGAGAGAACGGGCTTTCAAAGTAGGCTCTTCGCTATTGTTGTCACAGCATCACCGTTAGATTTGGCAGCAAAAAAGGCGCAGATTCGTTTGAATCTGCGCCTCTGGCGGAGTAGCAGGGATTTGAACCCTGGCGCCCCTTGCAGGGCCTACGAGATTTCGAGTCACGCCTCTTCGACCGCTTGAGTACTACTCCTCGTTGTATTTCGAGAGAAAATTGCAAGCTGTATATTGCCGATTTCCTCTTGAATCTTAGAAATTTAATGTTAGAATATTGTTAGAAAACGCATCGTTCAGACAGGTTCTGAAGCCTGTCAGGACATCAAAATCGACGTTCTCTCGTGTGATATGGAGATCTCTAGCGAAGCATCCACTTGGATTTCGAGTGCGACCTCTTACGACCACTTGAGTAATGCTCCATATTCACAATACAGCTTAATTATTATAGCAAAATCCCGCCTTTCCGTCAACTGGAAATACAAAAAGCCCTTCCCCTTGTGCTTGACAGGCAGAGCGGGGCGTGCTATATTTATTTCAAATTTGAAGTATGCACTTAAAGGAGAACCTATGGCACAGAATCGACAGGATATGGGCAGCGGGCCGGTCAAGCCCCTGCTTTTGCAGCTGATGATACCCGCCGTGGTGGCGCAGGTGGTCAATCTGCTCTATAACATCGTAGACCGCATTTACATCGGCCACATCGAGGGCATCGGTGCGGCGGCGCTGACGGGCGTGGGTCTGTTTGCGCCGATCCTTATGCTCCTGAACGCCTTCGCCATGCTCATCGGCGCGGGCGGTGCGCCCCGCACGGCCATCGCTCTGGGACAGGGCAATAAAGACGAGGCCGAAAAAATCATCGGCAACAGCTTTACCATGCTGCTGTTTTTCGCTGTGGTGCTGACGGCAGGCTTCTATGCCGGTGCGCCCGCCCTGCTGCGGCTCTTCGGTGCCAGTGACGCCACTCTCCCCTATGCGGTGGCCTATGGCCGCATCTACATCCTCGGCTCGGTGTTCGTGCTGCTGGTCATGGGCATGAACCCCTTCATCACGACCCAGGGCTTTGCGAAGATCAGTATGCTCACGACAATCATTGGCGCAGTCATCAACATCATCCTCGACCCCATCCTGATTTTTGGTCTTGGCTGGGGCGTCCGGGGTGCGGCAGTGGCGACGGTGCTCAGTCAGGCCGTGGGTGCCTGCTGGATATTGAAGTTCCTCACCGGCCCCAAGACCATCCTCAAGCTGCGGAAAGAAAACCTCAAAGTGGAGCGGAACATCATCCTGCCGGTGATGGGGCTGGGCATCTCCACCTTTGTGATGCTCTCCACCGAGAGCCTGCTCTCCATCAGCTTCAGCTCCAGTCTGGCCCGCTACGGCGGTGATGTGGCGGTGGGTGCCATGACGGTGATCACCAGCGCCTCCCAGCTCTGCACCCTGCCCATTCAGGGCATCTGTCAGGGCGGCCAGCCGGTCATGAGCTTCAACTTCGGCGCAGGCAAAAAGCCCCGCGTCAAGGAGGCGTTCCGCTTCCAGCTCACCCTCTGCTTCGGTTATACCACCCTGTTCTGGCTGCTCATGATGCTGGCCCCCGGCGTGGTGGCGGGCATCTTTACCTCGGATGCCGCCCTCATCGAATACACCACATGGGCTATGCGCATCTACATGGCGGGCATCCTCGCCATGGGCGTTCAGATCGCCTGCCAGCAGAGCTTTATGGCGCTGGGCCAGGCCAAAGTCAGCCTCCTGCTGGCCTGTCTGCGGAAGATCATCCTGCTGATCCCCCTCATCTTCATCCTGCCCCACTTTGTGGCCAACAAATGCTTCGGCGTCTTTCTCGCCGAGCCGGTCAGTGATATTCTGGCAGCGACCATTACGGCCATCACCTTCTTCTCCCGCTTCGACAAGATACTGGACAAGGGTGCCGGGAAGGTATGATTTCACAGGAAATAGAAACAGCCCGCAGGCGGACGAATGCCCAGCCTGCGGGCTGTTTCTGCGTTTAACGATAGTCTATCTCGGAGAGGGTGATGCGGGGCATTTCGGTGTCGGTTTTTTCACACATCTGGTCGATCTGCTCCTGCAGGTAAGGTACCCGGGTGCTGACGTCTTGGAACCTCGGTCCGAGGATGACCTCATCCAGCTGGAGCGGGAAGGGTGTCTGGACGAAAAGCCACGGTTTGTCGCCGTCAGTGTGGAGGATATTGTCCTTCGTCTGGTAGATGACCCGCAGCTCCTGCTCGTAGCTGTAGCTGCTGTCTTTGAAGAGGTAGCGGACCTTGTCCAGAATGTCGTCAAAATAGTGGAGAAGCGACTGGGGGAGTCGGTCTGCGATCTGGGCCAGCTCGTCCAGATGGGCATTGATGCGGGTGCAGCCTTTCTGGACGATTTCCGGGGAGTCGGAAAACCCCTGATTGTCCGAGGGGTCTGCCCGGTAACGACCGTCCGTTTTCCGGAGATAGCAGACACGATACAGCGTGGGGTCGTCATATTTTGTGTTCAGCTTGGACAAGACCCAGTTGATCACAAGGCAGCAGCCACGGGCGTGGTCGCCGTACATCTCCCACATGGGAAGATAATCGATGCGGGGGCTGAAGCATTTGACGAAGACATAGGGAACGTTCAGCTGTTTGCGCCCCTTTTTCTCGGTGTCGTACCTGCCTGCCAGAGCTTTGCGGAGGGTCTGGCCTTCGTTGGGGTCGTTCATGTAGGAGAGATGCATCACCGTCAGCCTGCCCAGACGGTCTTTTTTCTCGCCGGTACACTTCTCGGGCAGCATATAGGAGAAAACTTCGGAGGAGGTGTAGTAGGCGATGAGGCGGGAGCTGTCCTCTGCGCTCAGCTCCGTGAGGAGAAGGTCGGACAGATGTGCCGCCTTGACCAGCTGCAGGTAGTCGTCATAGGAAAGCGTGTTGGGGTCGATGGTAAGCTGGTGAGCGGCGCTGGCCAGCGGTTGGAAGGGTGTGCCTTTCAGCAGGGCTACTTTCCGAATGACAAGATCTTTTTTCGCCCGGCTGTGGCCGGGGTCGTCGGCAAGCCGCGCAAGCTCAGTGATGAGAAGCTTCTGCGTCAGCACGATCGTCATCAGAGCGACGATGCGCTTTTGACCAAACGAACTTTCCATCAGATCGTGGGCGAGATGTGCATATTCAGCAACGAGGGAAAGAAGCTCGCTGCTGGCCTTTTCTTCGGACGGGAATACGCGAGACGGGAACACGAGGATCTTGTTGTAGAGTTGCATAAAGCGAGAACGGAGGTAGCTTGGGGAAATATAAAAGTTTCCCCGCGCAAGATCGGCCAGAGTTTCGTATTCCTGATCGAATTCGACGGAATAATTCTTGGCGAGCTTAGAGGACGCAGAACGATCGACATGCCATTTTAAGGTCGGCAGACTGTAAAATTTGAGCGCAGCAGAAATATTGTTGTCAAGAAAAAGAAAGCGATCGCCCATTTTGATGTAGAGCGCATCGAAATTGAAGATCTGGTCTTCGGAAGGGTATTCGCCCTCGTTGGCGGCCCGATTCCATTCGACGACTTCGTCGTACACCCGCTTGTCACAGCCGTAAAAAAGCATGGCCTCCATAAAAGCAAAGAGCGTTTCCTTGCTTCCGGAGCCGTATTTGACGCAGAAGCAGTAATGGGAAAAATCCTCACTAAGCTCCCACAACAGGGTCGCATGGTCACGGGAAAAGCGCTGGGACGATGTGATTGCTTCGAGTTCTTTTAGAACATACACGGTGTGGGCTAGGGCGTTCGTGTCATCGTCGTCATAAAATCCGAACTCGTCGTGCATATAGTCCTCGGAGCTTGGCGGGATGGTATCCATGAACGCTGGGTGAGGGTTCAGCTGCAGCGCTGCCTCATAGATCGATTTATCGTACTCGAATTCCAGCAGTGGATATTTCATCTTTTCGTCCGGCATGGAGCATCCTCCTTCTTACATCCTTTCAGTGAGCATTCCGCACATGACTTCCACGCACGGTGGGTCGAACGCATGTCCGGCACACTCGCGGAGGGCCGCAGCGATTTGGGCGTCCGTCTCGCCCCGGCGGCGGTGGCGGTCGGTGAAGTCGGCCACAGCGAGGATGCGGGACAGCACCGCTATCTCTCCGCTTTCCAGCAGCTCCACCACGGCCTTGACCGCAACAGGCCCATGACGATAAGGGCCGGGTTTGCGAACATGACCAGATGCTTTTCGTAATGATACGCTTCCTTGAGAAGGGACCAGATGCGGTAAAGCATGAAAACATCGCCTCCGAATGGGCCGCGCGGGCGGCTGGCTGCTGTATCTTTATAATATTACGACATTTTTATACAATATCATTATACAATGAAATCCGGACGATGAACAGATGGAATTTCAGAATGACTGTATGCATCAAAAATACATCAGCAAAGAATTTTGGATACACGAGCTAAGAATCGAAAGGAAGGCTTGCAGAAGGCTTCAAAAACTAATCAAACGGGTCACTTTGTACAAACATTGCCTGAAAAATTTGTGCTTGAATCTAATTGCGGGATGAGAAAATATGCGCTATCATAATATCCAAAGGCGACCCGTATACGGAAGGAATGGCGCTGTGAGCAAAGCATGGCGCTGCCATAATACGGATAAACGCAACGTGAATCGGAGGTAACAAGAAATGAAAAAGATCTCTCGTCGTGACTTCCTCGCAGCTTCTGCTGCTGTGGGTGCAGCTGGCGTCCTGACCGCCTGCGGCGGTTCTTCCAGCAGCACTGCCACCTCTACCGCAGCTTCCACTGCTGCCAGCGCCGCTGCCGGCGGCAAGTCCACCGATTACCCCACCAAGGGTATTTCCGTCATCTGCCCCTGGTCTGCAGGCGGCGGCACGGACTCCTGCCTGCGCGCATTCTGCGAGGCTATGGGCAAGAACCTGGGCGTCACCCTGACCGTCGATAACCAGACTGGCGGCGGCGGCATCCTGGGCCATCAGGCAATCGCAGACGCCAACACCGACGGCTACACCATCGGTATGATCACCTTCGAGCTGGCTACCTACAAGAAGCTGGGCACCAGTGAACTGACCTGGGAGAATTACGCTCCCCTGTGCCGCGTCAACACCGACGCAGCTGCCATCACCGTCGGCGCAAAGTGGGCTGCTGACAACGGCATCACCGACCTGCCCGGTTTCATTGATTACTGCAAGGCTCACCCCGGTGAGGTGCAGATGGGCGGTTCTTCCAACGCTTCTGTCTGGCACATCGCTGGCGGCTACCTGATGAGCGCTACCGGCATCGACATCCAGATGATTACCTATCAGGAAGGTGCTGCTACCGCTGTCCAGAACGCAGCCGGCGGCTTCATTCAGGGCGTTACCGTCTCTCTGGCCGAAGCCCGCAGCTTCATCGAGTCCGGCGACCTGATCTGCCTGGGCGTCATGGACGAAGAGCGCAACCCCGTCTTCCCCGATGTTCCTACCTGTAAGGAGCAGGGCTACGACATCACCTACTACACCCAGCGCGGTATGGCCGCTCCTCTGGGCGTTGATGATGCCATCATGACCCGTCTGGAAGAGGCCTGCGCCGCTGCCATCGAGGACCCTGACTTCGTGACCTTCATGAACAACAACGGTCAGGCGATCTCCTATCTGGATGCACAGGGCTATGCTGACTACCTGAAGCAGGCTGCTGTCGATGTCGCAGCTGCTATGGACGCTGTCGGCCTCTGATTTGTCTCTCTGAGTATTTGCTGGGGCAGGCAGTTCATGCCTGCCCTTTTTTATGAGAAGATATAGAGAGGAGGAACCCCTTTTGAACAAAGACAAAATGAAAACGATGGCCTTCTCCAATCTGGCAGGCTCCATCATTTTCCTCGCGATCGGCATCTGGGCGTGGTTCCAGACCGATAATTTCCCTGAGGTGGCCAACACCTATGTGCAGGCTTCTACCTTCCCCCGCGTCATGATCGTGGGTATGCTCATCTTCTCGGTGGTCCTGCTCATCCAGTCCATCTTCAAGCTGATGGGTACCATGAAGCCCACCGACCCCGTTGCTGCCGAAGTCGGCACCCTGAATCCCCTCAAGGATAAGGGCGTGGCCGCTGCTTACCTCGTTATGCTCCTCTGTGTGCTGTTCGCTGCTCTGTTCAAGAGCTGCGGCTACATCCTGTGCGCTGTGGTGCTCTCGATGATCATCATGTTCCTCATCGGCAAGCGCAACTGGGTGCAGATGGTCCTTGTGAGCGTTCTGGTGCCGCTGCTGATGTGGCTGGTGTTCTACAAGGTGCTTACCGTCAATATTCCGCTGGGTCCGCTGAACTTCCTGCGCACCCTCGTGGACATGATATAAGGAGGGAGCACAGTTATGGATTTTAGTCTGCTTCTTTCCAGCTATGCGACTGTCTGGTCCAACCCCGAGGTCCTTCTGATGACCTTCATCGGCGCACTGGGCGGCGTTCTGCTGGGCGCTATCCCGGGCATGACCGCCACCATGGGCGTGGCGCTGCTCATCCCCTTCTCCTTCGGCATGGACCTCATCCCGTCCATCGGCCTGCTGCTGGGCATCTACTGCGGCGGTATGTACGGCGGTTCCATTTCCGCTATCCTCATCCACGCCCCCGGTACGCCCGCCGCAGCCGCCACCCTGCTGGACGGCTACCCCATGTGTAAGAAAGGTCAGGCCGGCAAGGCACTGTCCGTTGCCATGTTCTCGTCCTTCTGCGGCGGCGTCATCGGCGCACTGGTCATGACCTTCCTGTCTCCGCTGGTCGCTGACATGGCCATGAACTTCGGCCCCGGCGAGATGTTCATGCTGGCCGTCTTCGGTCTGTCTGTCATCGTCGCAATTTCCGGTAAGTCTGTGGCCAAGGGCCTCATCAGCGCCTTCTTCGGTATGCTGCTCTGCACCGTCGGCCTCGACCCCACCAACGGCATCCCCCGCTTCATCACCACCAAGCAGACCGGCCTGCTGGATGGCTTCCAGTTCATCCCCACTCTGATCGGTCTGTTCGCTGTCTCTGAAGTCATCGCCGGCGTTGAGCGCATCATCCGCGGCGAAGAGCATGAGCAGAAGTCCAACGAGAAGATCACCAACGTCCTGCCCGATTGGAAGACCATCAAGAAGATCTGGCCCAACATCCTCTCCGGCGGCCTCATCGGCACCTTCATCGGCGCCATCCCCGGCGCAGGCGGTGACATCGCCGTCTTCGTCTCCTACGGCGCCAGCAAGTCCGCCAGCAAGCACCCCGAGCTGTACGGCACCGGCATCCCCAACGGCGTTGCTGCTACCGAGTCCGCCAACAACGGCTGCTCCGGCGGCGCTATGATCCCCCTGCTGTCTCTGGGCGTCCCCGGCGACTCCGTCACCGCCATCCTGCTGGGTGCCTTCATCATGAAGGGAATCACCCCCGGCCCCATGATGTACGTCACCGAGCTGCCCACCGTCTACCGCGTCTTCGCAGCTCTGATGCTGGCAAACCTCTGCATGCTGGTGGTCGGCTGCCTGGGCGTCCGCTTCTTTGCAAAGATCGTCTCCGTCGAGAAGAAGATGCTCTACCCCATCATCCTCGTCATCTCTCTGCTGGGTGCTTTCTCCATCAACAAGAATGCCTTTGACGTGGGCGTCTGTGTCGCCTTCGGCATCATCGGCTGGCTGATGAACAAGTACGAGTTCCCGCTTTCTCCCATCCTGCTGGCCCTCATTCTGGGACCCATGTGCGAGAAGAACTTCGTGCGTTACATGAACATCCAGCGCGGCAACTTCTTCGCCATCACCACTTCTCCCATCGCAATGGTCTTTGCAACGGTCGCTATCTTGGTCATCGTCTACTCTGTCTATAACCAGAGCAAGATCAACAAGCGTGCTGCTGCAAACGCTGCACAGGAGAAGGCATAAGCTCAACATCCTGACAAGCTCTGTCTGTTACATTCCCATGAAGCTGCGGCTGTCCCGTTCCGTCGGGGCGGCCGCGCTTCGCTTTTATGAGATAATGAGAAAGGGACTGTTGCAAAATAGCCCCTTCTTTTTGGGACATATCGGGAAAGTCACACCATTCATGAATGTACGCTGGTATGTCATGAAAAGGACTTGACAAAAATATAGGGGGGGGGGGGGGGGGAGAAAAAGCCCGAAAAAATCTAGAAAAAAATTGGGGGGGGAAAAAAGGAGAGGGGGGAAAGGAAAAAAAAAAAAGGGGGGGGGGAACGCGCCGCGGCCCCGGGGAGGGGCATTTCGGGGGGAGCCCCGGGGGGGCGGGGAAAGGGGTTTTTAACTTTGTCTCTTACCCACACCGGCCGCGCCGACAAAAAAA